>DILW01000129.1 GCA_002425245.1 Betaproteobacteria bacterium UBA5582
GGCGGTGCTGGTGCGCACCCTGGGAACAGCGGCCGACGCCGGGCCGGCGCAAGTCTATCCGGGTGAAGTGCGGGCCCGCCATGAAAGTGAGCTGTCCTTCCGGGTTGGCGGCAAGGTGCTTGAACGCAAGGTGGACGTCGGTGCCCAGGTAGTAGCCGGCCAGGTGCTGGCGCGTCTCGACCCCCAGGACGCCAGCTTGTCTGCCAGTGCCGCCGCCGCTCAGGTGGCTGCGGCGGAGGCGGAGGCCGGGTTGGCGCGGGCCGAGTTCAAGCGTAGCGAAGCCTTGCTGCAACGCAACTTCCTCAGCGCCTCGGCAGTCGATCTGAAACGGACCGCACTGCAAGCCGCCGAGGCTCGTCTGCGTCAGGCACAGGCACAGGCCGGCAGTGCAGCCAACCAGCAGGCCTATACCGAGTTGCGCGCTGACGGCGCCGGGGTGATTACCGAGGTCAGCGTCGATGCCGGTCAGGTCGTGGCTGCCGGGCAGCGTGTGCTACGTATTGCCCGGCCAGGCGAAAGGGAAGTGCTGGTGAGCGTGCCGGAAGGGCGGATTGTCGGGCTGGCCGTCGGCGCACCGGCGACCGTTCGCCTGTGGATGGCGCCCACGCGCAGTCTGAGTGGCCGGGTGCGCGAAGTATCGCCAGCGGCTGATCGGGCCACTCGCACCTATGCGGTGCGCGTGACCATCGACGGCGCGGACGATCTCCCGCTGGGGGCAACTGCAACCGTGGCGCTGGTGGACGCTGCGCCGCCGCAACTTGCCTTGCCGCTGGCGGCGGTGAGTCAGCGCGATGGCAAGGCGACGGTATGGCTGGTCGATGCAAACCAGAAAGTGATGCCGCACGTGGTCGAGATCGAATCGCTGCGCGAGGATGCGGTCCTCCTGAAGACGCCGCTGCCGACCGGCACCCGCGTGGTGGTCGCCGGAGTGCACCAGTTGATCGAGGGGGAAAGCGTGCGTCCGCAGGAAGCGGGGAGCGCGCCGGCGCTGGACGTGCGCCGATGAAAACCAGGCGGCAAGCATTCAATATTTCCGAATGGGGCCTGCAGCACCAGTCGCTGGTGCTGTATTTCCTGGTCGCCCTGACCGTGATCGGCCTGTACTCATATACCCGCCTGGGGCAATCGGAAGATCCGCCGTTCACCTTCAAGGTCATGGTGGTGCGGGCCGAGTGGCCTGGGGCAACGGCGCGTGAGATGGCCGAGCAGGTGACCGACAAGATCGAGAAGAAACTGCAGGAAATTCCCGAGATCGACGTCGCCCGCAGTTATTCCAAGCCTGGCGAGAGCATGGTCTTCTTTGTGGCGCGCGATTCCGTGCACTCGGAACGCACGCCCGCGGTGTGGTACCAGGTGCGCAAGAAGGTCGGCGATATCCAGGGTTCGCTGCCGACGGGGGTGCGCGGCCCTTACTTCAACGACGAGTTCGGTGATACCTACGGCAACCTGTTCGCCCTGGTCGGCGATGGGGTCTTGCCGGGTGAACTCAAGCGTCATGCCGACGCGATCCGCAGCGAGTTGCTGCGGGTGCCCGACGTGGCCAAGGTGAGTTTTTTCGGCGAACAGCAGCAGCGCATCTACATCGAGTTATCGAATACCAAGCTGGCGACCCTGGGGGTGGGTATCGGCGAGATCGCCACGGCCCTGTCAGCACAGAATGCGGTGACCGGGGCCGGCTTCTTCGAAACCGGGGAGGAGCGCATCTGGCTGCGCCCTTCCGGCGCTTTCGACGATCTGGCGGCGATCGCCGATACGCTGATTCACGTGGGCGGGCGCAGCTTCCGTCTCGGCGATGTGGCCGAAGTCCGGCGGGGAGTTGAAGAGCCGCCAGCCGAACGCATGCGTTTCATGGGCAAGGATGCTTTCGGGATCGGCGTATCGATGCGTACCGGCGGTGACATTGTCGCCCTGGGCCGCAACCTGGACGCCGCGGTAGCGCGGATCGAGGCGCAGTTGCCGGTCGGCATCCGCTTCGAACGGGTCGCCGACCAGCCGCGGGCAGTGCGCAACTCGGTCAGCGAATTCGTACAGGTCCTGGCCGAAGCCGTCGCCATCGTTATGGCGGTCAGCCTGCTCTCGCTTGGCTTGCGTACCGGCGTCGTCGTCCTGATCATCATTCCGGTGGTGCTGGCCATCACCTTCCTGTTCATGAACCTGCTCGGCGTCGGCTTGCACAAGATTTCGCTCGGGGCGCTGATCCTGGCCCTGGGTTTGCTGGTCGACGATGCCATCATCGCGGTCGAGATGATGGCGACCAAGATGGAACAGGGCTGGGCGCGGGCCAAGGCGGCGAGCTATGCCTACACGTCGACGGCCATGCCGATGCTGTCGGGTACCCTGGTCACCGCGGCCGGCTTTCTGCCGATTGCGACTGCCGCCTCGGGGGTTGGTGAGTACACCCGTTCCATTTTTCAGGTGACGGTGATCGCCCTGCTGGTTTCCTGGGTGGCGGCGGTCCTGTTCGTGCCCTATCTCGGCTTTCACCTGCTGCCCGACTTTGGCCGCAAGCGCGAACGGCCGTCAACTCCGGGCGGGCTGCTCACCCGACTGTTCCCGGCGTTCGGCCACCGGCTGGCAGAATGGGCGGCAGCCCGCCAGATGCCCGTGCACGACGCGGCATCGATCTACCATACCCCCTTCTACGAGCGCTTCCGCCGGCTGGTCGATGCTTGCGTCCGCCATCGCTGGCTGGTGATTGGCGTCACGGTGCTGCTGTTCGTGCTTTCGATCGTGGCATTTGTGCGCCTGGTACCGCAGCAGTTTTTCCCGGATTCGACGCGTCCCGAGTTGCTGGTCGATTTGCGGCTGACCCAGGGCGCCTCGCACCAGGCGACCGAAGCGGCGGTACGCAGGGTCGAGGGTTTCCTGGCTGAACAGTCGGGGATCGACAATTACGTCGCCTGGCTTGGCGGCGGCAGCCCGCGCTTTTACCTGCCCCTCGATCAGCAGTTGGCGCAGACCAATTTTGCCCAGTTCGTCATTCTCACCAGTGGTCTCGAGCAGCGTGAGGCATTACGCGCCAAGCTGATCCGGCTGTTCGAAGAAGAGGCCTGGCCATTGCGGGCGACCGTCAGCCGCCTGGAAAACGGGCCGCCGGTCGGCTTTCCCGTGCAGTTTCGGGTGAGCGGGGCCGACATCGATGAGCTGCGTCGTATCGCTCACCTGGTGGCCGCACGGTTGCGCGAGCATGGCGCACTTTCGAATGTCCATCTTGACTGGGAGGAGCCTTCGAAAGTCGTGCGTTTGAAAATCGATCAGGACAAGGCGCGCTTGCTCGGCGTTTCCAGCAGCGATGTAGCGCGTCTACTGGCCACCTCGCTGCAGGGAACAACGGTGACACAGTACCGGGAGGGCAACGAAACCCTGGCCGTGGTGCTGCGCGGGGCTCGCTCCGAGCGCGTGCAACTCGGTCAGTTGCCAAATCTGGCGGTGCCCGTGGCCGGCGGTCGCAGCGTGCCGCTGGCGCAAATCGCCACCGCCGAATACGGCTTCGAAGATGGCGTCATCTGGCGGCGCAATCGTCTGCCGACAGTCACTGTCCGGGCGACTTTGTACGGCAAGCTGCAACCGGCGGTGGTGGTTGGCCAGCTGACGCCGGCCATCGACAGTCTGCGCCAGGCCTTGCCCCTTGGTTATCGAATCGAGGTTGGCGGTGCGGTCGAGGAGAGCGGCAAGGGAGGCAAATCGGTGGCGCTCGGGCTGCCGCTGTTCATCGTGGTCGTGCTCACCGTGCTCATGCTGCAATTGCGCAGCTTCTCGCGTACCGTCATGGTCGCGCTCACCGCACCGCTCGGCATGATTGGCGTCACGGCTTTCCTGCTCGCTTTCAACCGGCCTTTCGGATTTGTCGCCATGCTCGGAACCATTGCCCTGTCGGGAATGATCATGCGCAACTCGGTGATCCTGGTCGACCAGATTCGTCAGGATATGGATGCCGGCCACCCGGCCTGGGAGGCCATCGTCGAGTCTACCGTGCGCCGCTTCCGGCCGATCATGCTGACTGCCGCCGCGGCCATCCTGGCGATGATCCCACTCTCCCGCTCGGCATTCTTCGGGCCGATGGCGGTGGCGATCATGGGCGGGCTGACCGTTGCCACCCTGCTTACCATGCTCTTCCTGCCTGCGCTTTACGCCGCCTGGTATCGGGTCCGGCCGACGCCCTGAGTCGGTAGCAGGAGATCGGCGCAAATCCGTTTTCAGCTTGTTTTCAGCTTCGTGTCATAAAGTTGCGCCCAGTTCCACATCGGAACCTGTTTTGCGAACCCTACTTACACGGAGTTGAAAATGAAGAAACTGATCAGCGCGCTCGTTGCCACCCTTATCGCCGGTAGCGCCGTCGCCGGCCCGACCTGTAACGTTCCCGAAGAAAAGTGGATGAAGGAAGCCGATTTCAAGGCCAAGATCACCGCCCAAGGCTACCAGATCAAGACCTTCAAGGTTTCCAAGGGCAAGTGCTACGAGATCTATGGTTTCGACAAGGACGGCAAGAAGGTCGAGATCTACTACGATCCGAGCACTGCCGCTGAACTGGAACGCAAGTAAGCCCCCTGCCACTGTGCCGGCCCGCCACGCGCGGCCGGCAATCATCCCCGCCCGCCCATGAACACATCCACTTCCCCCCAAGACGTCCGTGTCTGGGACCGGTTCGTCCGTCTCTTTCACTGGAGCCTGGTCAGCTGCGTGCTGATCAACTTCTTCATCATTGACGATGGCGAAACCCTGCACCAATGGCTGGGCTACATTGCCACCAGCCTGGTGCTGGCTCGCATCGTCTGGGGCTTCATCGGTAGCGAACATGCCCGTTTTGCCGATTTTTTTCCCACCCCGGCGCGCTTGCGCACACATCTCTCCGCCATGCTGGCCGGCCGTGCCGATCCCCATCCCGGACACAATCCGCTCGGTGCGATGATGATGCTGGCACTGATCATCCTGGTTCTCTCCCTGGGAATCACCGGCTATCTGCAGGGTACCGACATGTTCTGGGGCGAGGAATGGCTCCAGGAAATACATGAAGTCCTGGCGTCCACGCTGATCGCCTTCGCCGGGCTGCATGCCTTGGCGGCAATCGTGATGAGCCGCATCGAGCGCACCAACCTGATCATGGCGATGATCACCGGGGTCAAGAAAAAACAGGCGGTCGACGTTCAGGATTGACGGCCCCCTTATTGTCGGTGGTCGCAACAATTCCTTACTGAATCCTTCGTGCATTTGCCGGAGAATCCGAACCACAGGATCGTGTTCAGGAGACCACCATGCACAAGTACGATGAGCTATCCCGCAATCTTCAAGGCAAGGGTGTAACGCGCCGCCAGGTACTGTGGTTGTTCGGTGCCGCCGCCGTGTCCGGCTGCGCGCAGTCGCCGGTCGGTGGGCAATCCATCCTGGTCGGCATGAGCGAAGCGCAGGAAAAGGAAGTGGACCAGCAGGTCTCGCCGCAGCAGTTCTCGCAGGATCTCGGGCCGGTGCAGGATGCGAGGGTCAACGCCTACCTGACTTCGGTCGGCGAGCGTATCGACAAGTTGACGCACCGGCCGCAGATGCCGTACTCGTATCGCGCGCTCAACGCCAATTACGTCAATGCCTACACCTTCCCCGGCGGGGCCATGGGTGTGACGCGCGGCATCCTCGTCGACCTGCAGAACGAAGCCGAGCTGGCGGCGCTGCTCGGCCATGAAATGGGCCACGTCAATGCCCGCCACGCGGCGCAGCGGCAAGGGCAGGCACTGGTCGCCCAGGCAGCGGTGGTCGGGGTCAGCCTGGTCGCCCAGGGCAGCGAGTGGGGCGGGCTGGTGAATATCGGCAGCCAGCTCGGCGCCAGCGCCCTGCTGTCCAGCTACTCCCGCGAAAACGAACGCGAGGCCGATGCGCTGGGGCAGGAATACATGGTCCGTGCCGGTTACCCGGCCAGTGGCATGGTTGCCCTGCATCAGTTGCTGGTCGACCAGCAGAAGGAGTCCCCCGGTCTGTTGCAGACCATGTTCTCGACCCACCCGATGAACGTCGAGCGGCGCGATACCGCGCAGCGTCTGGCTCAGGAGAAGTATGCGGCCAGTCTCAAGCGCGACGCCGGGCGCGAGCGCTTCATGGACAACACCGCCAGCCTGCGCCGGATCAAGCCGACCATCGCCGCTTGCCAGAATGGCGAACTGGCGATGGCCGGAAAGCAATTTGCCAAGGCCGAGGGCGAGTTTCGCACCGCCGTTCAGAAAACGCCGCGCGATTACGCCGGCAACCTGCTGATGGCTCAGTGCCTGCAAGCCCAGGGTAAGACGAAGGATGCAATGCGCTACGCCGAGACGGCCAAGGAAATCTATCCGCAGGAAGCTCAGGCGCATAAATTGGCCGGGGTGCTGGCCCTGGGCCAGCGCGATCCGGCGGCGGCTTTCGCCAATCTGGATCGTTACGATCGCCTGCTCCCCGGCAATGTCGGCATCACCTTCCTCAAGGGGGTGTCGCTAGAGGGCATGGGCAAACGGCAGGAGGCTGCCAATCATTACGCTGCCTTCCTGCGGCGCCAGCAGCAGGGCGAGGCGGCCCAGTATGCCTACAGCCGTCTGCAGGGCTGGGGTTACGTGAAGTAAGCCTTACTCGCCGAAGCGGCGCAAGCCGTCGAGGTCGATGACGTTGATGCCGCCGTATTCGCTGCGAACCAGCCCGGCCTCTTCCAGCACCTTGAGGCCCTGGTTGGCGCGCTGGCGGGAAACGCCCGCCAGATAGCCCAGTTCTTCCTGCGAAATCTGCAGTAGGCGGTTGGTGCCGGGGTAAAGCACCGGGTTGAACAGGGCGGCGAGGACGCGGGCGATCCGCGTGTCGATGTCGAGCATGCGCTCGTTTTCCATCATCCCGATGAACTGGCCCAGGCGTTCGTTCAACTGGGTGATCAGATGGCGGTTGAACGGAATGCTGTGGTCGAGCAGCCACAGGAAAGTGGCTCGGTTCATGAAGGCCACGCGCGTCTCGCGGATGGCCATGACATCGTAGCGGCGCGGCTCCTCCTTGAGCAGCGAGCCCTCGCCGAACCAGCCGCCGGTGGTGATGCCGGTCAGCGAAGTGGTCTTGCCGGTGGTCCAGTGGCTGGCCATTTTGCCCAGGCCGCTGACGATGCCCATCCAGTGCGTGACCGGCTCGCCTTTCATGCAGATGAAGGCGCCCGGCGCAAAGCAGCGCTCGACCGTGCCGGCCAGGGCGCGCTGCATCTCCTCTTCGCTCAGTGCCTGTCCCCACTGGGAGGTGCGTAGCAGTTCCTCAGCATTTTTCATTTTTTTTCCGGATTGTCTGCCGAACGACAATTATACGCCGCGGCAGTGCTTACACTGGGCTTCAGGTCAGGAAAGCCGGTGTCTGCAAGACTGGTGTAAGAATGCTGGCGCCACAATGAACCTAATGACACATGACCGCGAACAATGAGTCGCGGCGGAGGAGACAATTTATGCCCACGCAGGCGAAAATCGCCGCGCTGGATGGTTTGCACACCTTCCCGCGCCTGCTGTTGCATCACGCATCCACTCGTCCCGGTGCGCCGGCCATCCGCGAGAAATCGCTGGGTATCTGGCAGACCTGGACCTGGTTCGACGTCGCCGAACGCGTCCGCGCGCTGGCCTGTGGCCTGGCCGAACTGGGCTTCAAGCGCGGCGACAACCTGGCGATCATCGGCGACAACCGTCCCCACCTGTACATGATGATGGCCGCCGCCCAATGCCTCGGTGGCGTGCCGGTGCCGCTCTACCAGGATGCGGTGGCCGCGGAGATGCTGTTCGTCCTGCAGGATGCCGGTGTCCGCTTCGCCATCGTCGAGGACCAGGAACAGGTCGACAAGCTGCTCGAGATCAAGGACCAACTGCCGGCCCTCGAACACATCATCTACGACGATCCGCGCGGCATGCGCCATTACAACCAGACTTTCCTGCACGACGTGCATGAACTGATGGAGATGGGCCGCATCCACGACCGCAATCATCCCGATTTCCTCAACCGCGAGATCGAGCAGGGCCACTTTGATGATGTCTCGGTCATGCTCTACACCTCCGGTACTACCGGCAAGCCCAAGGGCGTCTGCCAGACGCACGCCTCGTTCATCGCCGCTGCTCGTGGCGGTATTGAAGTCGACCGGCTGACCGCCGACGAGGACATCCTTTCCTACCTGCCCATGGCCTGGGTCGGCGACCACCTGTTCTCCTTCGCCCAGGCGATGGTCTCCGGGTTCACGATCAACTGCCCGGAGTCGGGCGAGACGGTGATGACCGACCTGCGCGAGATCGGGCCGACCTATTATTTCGCCCCGCCGCGCGTTTTCGAAGGTCTGTTGACCTCGGTGATGATCCGCATGGAGGACGCCGGCAAGATCAAGCAGAAGCTCTTCCATCACTTCATGGATGTCGCCAAGCGCTGCGGTGCCGACATCCTCGACGGCAAGCCGGTTTCCGCCGGTGACCGCCTGCAGTACGCGGTCGGCAACCTGTTGATCTACGGGCCGCTGCGCAATGTTCTCGGCATGAACCGCATCCGCGTCGCCTACACCGCCGGGGCGGCGATCGGGCCGGAACTGTTCAGCTTCTACCGCTCGATCGGCATCAACCTCAAGCAGCTCTACGGCCAGACCGAAACCTGCGCCTATGTCTGCCTGCAGCCTGACGGTCACGTCAAGTCCGATACCGTCGGCGCGCCGGCACCGGGCGTCGAGATCAAGATTGCCGACAACGGCGAAGTGCTGGTCAAGGGGCCGATGCTGCTCAAGGGCTATTACCAGCGTCCGGACGCCACCGCCGAATCGATCAACGCCGACGGCTACTTCCTCACCGGCGACGCCGGTTTTCTCGATGCCGATGGCCAGCTGAAGATCATCGATCGGGCCAAGGACGTCGGCAAGCTGACCAGCGGCGGCATGTTTGCGCCGAACTACATCGAGAACAAGCTGAAGTTCTTCCAGTTCATCAAGGAAGCGGTCTGTTTCGGCAACGAGCGCGACATGGTCTGCGCCTTCGTCAACATCGACGTCGGTGCCGTCGGCAACTGGGCCGAACGGCGCGGCATCGCCTACGCCGGCTACACCGACCTGGCCGGCAAGCCGCAGGTGCTGGAACTGATCCGCGAATGCGTCGAGGAAGTGAACGCGGCGCTGGCCGGCGATGCCATGGTTGCCGATTCGCAGGTGCATCGTTTCCTGGTGCTGCACAAGGAGCTCGATCCGGATGACGACGAACTGACGCGTACGCGCAAGGTGCGGCGCAACTTCGTCTCGGAAAAATACAAGGTGCTGATCGACGCGCTGTATGAGGGCAAAGCCTCGCAGTTCATCGAAACCGAGGTCAAGTTCGAGGACGGACGCCGCGGCAAGGTATCAGCCGACTTGAAGATCGTTGACGCCAAGACCTTCGCGGTCGCCGGCAAGACGGCGTAAGGAGAACAGAACGTGAGCAGAATAATCGGCGACGTCATCCTTGACCTGCAGAACATCTCGCTGCGCTTCGGCGGGGTCAAGGCACTGACCGACATTTCCTTCGACATCCGCGAGCACGAGGTGCGCGCCATCATCGGCCCGAACGGGGCTGGCAAGAGTTCGATGCTCAACGTCATCAACGGCGTCTACCACCCGCAGGAAGGCAAGATCTTCTATCGCGGCGAGGAACGCCGCAAGATGGAACCGCACATGGCGGCCAGCACCGGTATCGCCCGCACTTTCCAGAACATCGCGCTGTTCAAGGGCATGAGCGTGCTCGACAACATCATGACCGGGCGCAACCTGAAGATGAAGACCAACATCCTGCTCCAGGCCCTGTGGCTGGGTCCGGCGCAGAAGGAGGAAATCGAGCACCGGCGCAAGGTCGAGGAAATCATCGACTTCCTCGAAATCCAGCACATCCGCAAGACGCCGGTGGGCCGCCTGCCCTATGGCCTGCAGAAGCGTGTCGACCTCGGCCGGGCGCTGGCCATGGAGCCGCAGATCCTCCTGCTCGACGAACCGATGGCGGGCATGAACGTCGAGGAAAAGCAGGACATGTGCCGCTTCATCCTCGATGTCAATGACCAGTTCGGCACCACCATCGTGCTCATCGAGCACGACATGGGCGTGGTCATGGACATTTCCGACCGTGTGGTCGTTCTCGACTACGGCAAGAAGATCGGTGACGGCGTGCCTGACGAGGTGCGCGCCAGCCCCGAAGTCATCAAGGCCTATCTGGGCGCCGGACACTAAGCGGAGCAGAACATGGGATTCTTCATCGAAACACTGATTGGCGGCCTCATGGCCGGCATGCTGTATTCCCTGGTGGCGCTGGGCTTCGTGCTCATCTTCAAGGCCTCGGGGGTGTTCAACTTTGCGCAGGGCGCGATGGTGCTGTTCGCCGCGCTGGCCATGGCGCGTTTTTCCGAGTGGGCCAATATCGCGCTTGGTGGTGACAGCCTTCTCCTGGCTAACGTCATTGCCTTCTTCGGCGCCGGCGTGGTCATGTTTCTCGTCGCCTGGGTGATCGAGCGGCTGGTGCTGCGCAACCTGGTCAACCAGGAAGGCGCGACGTTGCTGATGGCGACACTGGGCATTGCCTACGTGCTCGAGGGGCTTGGCCAGACCTTCTTCGGCAGCCAGATCTACGCGATCGATGTCGGCATGCCGAAGGATCCGGTGATCATGTTCGAGTCGCTGTTTGAAGGCGGCGTCATGATCAACAAGGAAGACTTCATCGCGGCGCTGATCGCGGCCGTGCTGGTCGGCGTGCTGACCCTGTTCTTCCAGAAGACGCCGATTGGCCGCGCACTGCGGGCGGTGGCCGACGATCACCAGGCGGCACAGTCGATCGGCATCCCGCTGAACCGGACCTGGGTCATCGTCTGGTGCGTTGCCGGTGTCGTTGCCCTGGTCGCCGGCATCATCTGGGGCTCCAAGCTCGGCGTCCAGTTCTCGCTGGCCACCGTGGCGCTGCGCGCCCTGCCGGTGGTCATTCTCGGCGGTCTGACCTCGGTGCCAGGGGCGATCGTCGGCGGCCTGATCATCGGTGTCGGCGAAAAGCTCTCCGAGGTCTATCTTGGCCCCTATGTCGGCGGCGGTATTGAAATCTGGTTTGCCTACGTGCTGGCCCTCGTCTTCCTGCTGTTCCGGCCGCAAGGGCTGTTCGGCGAAAAGATCATCAACCGCGTCTGACCACGGCTAAACGGGAGAATACCAAGTGATTTATCGCGAAAACGGCCAGTTCAAGACGACTTACGCGGCCGACCAACAAATCTTCACCATCGCCCAGGACAAGTGGTTCGTTCTCGGCCTGATCGCCTTCGCCTTCATCGGCGTGCCGATGCTGGCCGATGAATACATGTTCCGCGCCATCCTGATCCCCTTCCTGATCCTGTCCCTGGCTGCGCTAGGGGTCAACCTGCTGGTCGGCTATTGCGGCCAGATCACGCTCGGGGCCGGGGCTTTCATGGCGATTGGCGCCTATGCGGCGTACAACTTCATGATCCGCATCGACGGCATGCCGCTGATCGCCGCCCTGCTGCTTGGCGGGGTGGCGACGGCCGGCATGGGGATCCTGTTCGGCATTCCCAGCCTGCGGGTGCGTGGCCTTTATCTGGCAGTGGCAACCCTGGCAGCGCAGTTCTTCTGCGACTGGGCCTTCCTGCGACTCGGCTGGTTTACCAACTACTCGCCGTCGGGCTCGGTTTCGATTTCCAACCTCAGCGTGTTCGGCTGGTCGATCGATAGTCCGATCGAGAAGTACCTGTTCTGCCTGATCTTCATCGTTGCCTTTGCCTTCTTCGCCAAGAACCTGACCCGGGCCAGCATCGGCAGGCAGTGGATGGCCATCCGCGACATGGACGTGGCGGCCGAAGTGATCGGTATCCGTCCGATGTGGGCCAAGCTGTCGGCCTTTGCTGTCAGTTCCTTCTTCGTTGGTGTGGCCGGGGCGCTGTGGGGTTTCGTGCACCTCGGTTCCTGGGAGCCGGCCGCGTTCTCGATCGATCGCTCCTTCCAGTTGCTGTTCATGGTCATCATCGGTGGCCTGGGCTCGATCATGGGGAGTTTCTTCGGTGCTGCCTTCATCGTCATCCTGCCGGTGGTGCTGAATCAAATCCTGCCCGCCCTCGGCGCGTTGGTGGGCGTCGAAATCTCGACAGCCGGCATCGCCCATGCTGAATTCATCATCTTCGGTTCGCTGATCGTGTTCTTCCTGATCGTCGAGCCACATGGCCTTGCCCGCTTGTGGGCGATCGCCAAGGAGAAACTGCGTCTGTGGCCATTCCCCCACTGACGCGGCATGCGCAGTACTTACGCTTCACTAATAACAGGAGGAGACAACCCATGAAATTTCGTTCCCTGGCCCTTGCTGCCGCCATTGCCTCGGTTGGTCTGAGTGCTGCCGTTTTCAGCCCGGACGTTCGGGCGCAGGCGAAGGAGCAGTTCTTCCCGGTGCTGACCGGGCGTACCGGTCCGGTTGCGCCGAACGCCACGCCCTGGGCAAACGGTTATGTCGATTACTTCAAGCTGGTCAACACCAAGGGTGGCATCAATGGTGTCAAGATCACCTTTGAAGAATGTGAAACTGCCTACGCCACCGATCGCGGCGTGGAATGCTACGAGCGCCTCAAGGGCAAGGGTGCAACCTTGTTCCAGCCGCTATCCACCGGCATCACCTTCGCCTTGACCGAGAAGGCACCGGTCGACAAGATCCCCTTGATCACGGCGGGCTACGGTCGTAGCGAGTCGCAAAACGGCGCGGTTTTCTCCTGGAACTTTCCCCTGCTCGGTACCTACTGGGTTGGTGCCGATGTCGCCATCCAGCATGTGGCGAAACAACTGGGTGGTGTGGACAAGCTGAAGGGCAAGAAGATTGCCCTGGTTTACCACGACAGTCCGTATGGCAAGGAACCCATCCCGTTGTTGCAGGAGCGCGCCAAGATGCACGGCTTCGATCTGCAGTTGCTGCCGGTGGCTGCACCGGGGGTCGAGCAGAAGGCAACCTGGCTGCAGGTGCGCAGGGAGCGTCCCGATTTCGTGCTGTTGTGGGGTTGGGGGGTCATGACCGCGACCTCGATCAAGGAAGCTCAGGCGACGGGTTATCCCCGCGAAAAGATGATCGGTATCTGGTGGGCCGGTGCCGAACCTGATGTCAAGGATATCGGCGATGGCGCCAAGGGCTACTCCGCGCTGGCTTTGCAGCATGGCGCCGAGCCGAACGCCAAGGTGACCAAGGACATCCTGGCTGCGGTGCATGGCAAGGGCCAGGGTACCGGGCCGAAGGAAGAAGTCGGTTCCGTGCTTTACATGCGTGGCGTGGTTTCCGCCATGCTCGCGGTCGAAGGCGTGCGCAAGGCTCAGGAGCGCTACGGCAAGGGCAAGGTGATGACCGGCGAGCAGACGCGCTGGGGCCTGGAAAACCTGAACCTTGACGACAAGGCACTGGCCGATCTGGGTTTTGCCGGCGTGCTGCGTCCGGTTCAGACCTCCTGTACCGACCATATGGGCTCGCCGTGGGCCCGTATCCACACCTGGGACGGCAAGAAGTGGAATTTCTCTTCGGATTGGTATCAGGCCGATCAGAAGGTGTTGCGCCCGTTGGTGATGGCTGCTTCGACGCGCTATGCCGAGGAGAAGAAGATCACGCCGCGCACGCCCGAACAGTGCAAGCAATAAGCTGAAACAAACGTCTGCACCCTTCGGGGTGCGGACGTACTGAACAGAGAGTCGACGATGAATGCTGCCAACGCGACATTCCTCAATGTGAACAACATCGAGGTCATCTACAACCACGTCATCCTGGTCCTAAAAGGTGTTTCCTTCAGCGTGCCGGAAGGGAAGATCGTCGCCTTGTTGGGCGGGAACGGGGCAGGTAAGACAACCACGCTGCGTGCGGTAAGCAATCTGCTGCACGGCGAGCGTGGCGAAGTGACCAAGGGCTCGATCGAGCTCAAGGGCGAGCAGGTGCAAGCCATGACGCCCGGCGAACTGGTGCGTCGCGGTGTTGTCCAGGTCATGGAAGGGCGGCATTGCTTTGGCCACCTGACCATCGAAGAGAACCTCCTGACCGGGGCGTACACGCGTACCGACGGCAAGGCCGCCGTCCAGGAAACCCTGGAAAAGGTCTACAACTTCTTTCCCCGCCTGAAGACCCGACGTACCAGTCAGGCCGCTTACACCTCGGGCGGTGAGCAGCAAATGTGCGCGATCGGTCGCGCCCTGATGGCCAAGCCCAAGCTGGTCCTGCTCGATGAGCCGTCGATGGGGCTGGCGCCCCAGATCGTCGAGGAGGTGTTCACCATCGTCAAGGAATTGAACGAGAAGGAAGGTACGACCTTCCTGCTGGCCGAACAGA
>DILW01000034.1 GCA_002425245.1 Betaproteobacteria bacterium UBA5582
GTCTCCGGCGGCGAGCAGGGGGCGATTGCCGCGACGCTGGCGATCATGGCCGGCGGCGACGCGGCGGTGCTCGAACGGGTGCGCCCGCTGCTCGAAAAACTCGGCCAGCGCATCGTCCATATCGGCCCCAGCGGCGCCGGCCAGGTCGCCAAGGCCTGCAACCAGATGATCATGGTCGCCGCCATCGAGGCGGTCGCCGAAGCGATGCACCTGGCCAGGGCCGCCGGCGTCGATCCGGCCAAGGTGAAACAGGCGCTGGCCGGCGGCTCGGCCGGCTCGCGCGTGCTCGACATCATGGGCCAGCGCATGGTCGACCGCGATTTTTCGGCCGGCATCGAGGCCCGCCTGCATCACAAGGATTACGGGCTGGTCCTCGCCGCGGCGCGCCAGAGCGGCGTGCCGGTGGCCTTGACGGCGAGCGTCGCCCAGCAGCTCAACGCGCTGATGGCGCTGGGTTTCGGCAAGGACGACACGAGTTCGCTGCTGCGCGTGCTGGAGGCGGGCCGGCGGGGCGTTTAAAGCATTGAGTAAATTTACTCAGGACTTTAAATGCGTGCTCAATGCCCCGCGCACTGCGGGCACAACGCGCTGATTTCCACTTCCGGGCTGTCCAGCCGGTGGCCGGTGGCGGCCAGGCTGGCGTAGAGGGTGGCGGCGACGTTGGCGTCTTCCAGTTCGGTGACTGCATTGCATTTCGGGCAGACCAGGAACAGGCTCGGTGCCGAATGGTTGCCGTGGCGGCAGGCGACGAACAGGTTCATGCGGCCGATCTTGTGCGCCAGGCCCTGCTCGATGAGGAAGTCGAGGGCGCGGTAGATGGTCGGTGGCGAGGCGTTGCCGCGTGATTGCCGGATTTGTTCGAGCAGGTCGTAAGCCTTGATGCCTTTCGGCGTCCGATAGAGCAGGGCGAGGACTTCGCGGCGGATCGCCGTCAGGCTGGCGCCCTGTTGTCGGCAATGGCTGGCGGCGCGTTCCAGCGCCTGGCTTTCATCGCAGAGTTCGGTATTCATCGAATCGGCTTGGTGGTGGGTATGCGATGTTATAACATTGCCGACTTCCTGCACCAAATCACGACGACCAAGGAACGTTCGATGAGCCGACCCAGCACGCTGCCGACCGAGGCAGAAATACTCGCCGCTTCCGCCGACGAATACATGTCGCCGGCGCAACTGGCCTTCTTCCGCCAGCGCCTGCTCGACGAGGAGGCAGCGCTGCGCGGTGCCGCCGAGGAAACCACGCACCATCTGCAGGACAACGCCGCCGAACCCGATCCCAACGACCGCGCCAGTGCCGAGGAAGAGCACACCCTGGAACTGCGCGTGCGCGACCGCGAACGCAAGCTGCTGAAGAAAATCGGCCAGGCGCTCAAGCGTATCGAAGACGGCAGCTACGGCTGGTGCGAGGATACCGGCGAGCCGATCGGTATCGCCCGCCTGCTTGCCCGGCCGACCGCCAGCCTCTGTCTGGAAGCCCAGGAGCGCCACGAACTGAAGCGGCGCCAGTTCGGCGGTTGATCCCATGATGGCCGACGACGCCGACCGGCGTATTCCGGTCGTCATCCTCACCGGCTTTCTCGGCGCCGGCAAGACGACGCTGCTCAACCACCTGCTGCAACAGCCGGAAATGGCTGAAACCGCCGTGCTCATCAACGAGTTCGGCTCGGTTGCCGTCGACCATCACCTGGTCGAGAAGATCGACGATGACGTGATCCTGCTCGACTCCGGCTGCATCTGCTGCACCGTGCGCGGCGACCTGACGCGCAGCCTCACCGACCTGTTCATGCGCTGCCTGCGCCGCGAGATCAAGCCGATCCGCCGCGTCGTCATCGAAACCACCGGCCTGGCCGATCCGTCGCCGGTGATCTACACGCTGATGGAAGATTTCTTCCTGGCCGAGCGCTACCGCATCGACGGCGTCGTCACCGCGGTCGACGCGACCCACGGCGAGGGGCAGCTGGCAACGCACGGCGAGGCGATCAAGCAAGTGGCGATGGCTGACCGCCTGCTGCTGACCAAGGCCGACCTGGCAACGCCGGAACAACTGGCGGCGCTGGCCGCCCGGCTGACCACGATGAACCCGTCGGCGCCGCAGTTGCGCGTCGAGCGCGGGGCCGTCCCGGCTTCGGCGATCCTCGCCTGCGGTCTTTACGATCCGGCCACCAAGTCGCCCGATGTCGCCGGCTGGCTGGCCGAAGAAAAAGTCCGCGACGAGCGCCGCAAAGCGCACGGCCACCATCACCATCATGACGTCGACCGCCACGACGCGCACGTCTACAGCTTCGCCCTGACCTTCGCCGAGCCGCTCGCCTGGCCGAGCTTCGCCGACGCCGTCGGCGTCCTGCTGGAAAGCATGGGCGAGCGCATCCTGCGCATCAAGGGCCTGCTCAACGTCGTCGGCGACCACAAGCCGCGCGTCGTCCAGTGCGTCCAGCACGTCCTCTATCCCTATACCCGGCTCGACGACTGGCCGGCGCAAGCGCCGTACAACGACCGCCAGAGCCGGCTCGTCTTCATCGTTCGCGATCTCGACCAGTCGCTGGTCGAGCAGGCCTTCGCGATGTTCTGTGGAGTGCGCGACCAATGCTGATCCGCAAGCTGTTCAAGTTCGAGAACGCCCATATCGTCCGTGGCTGCAGCACGCGCCGCTGCTCGCATTCGATCCACGGTCATTCGTACAAGGTTGAGCTGATCCTCGAAGCGCACGCCTTCGACAACGGCCAGATGCTCTACGACTTCGGCCTGCTCAAGGGCGGCCCGCGTGACCTGATCGACGCCTTCGACCACGCCGTTGCCATCTGGGACGGCGACGACGCCGACTACGTGGCCGCCTGCAAGCGCTTTTCCGAACGCTGGATCAGCCTGCCGGTGTCGCCCAGCGCCGAGCAGTTCTCGCGCCTGTTCTTCCGCCTAGTCGATACCCTGCTCGGCCTGACCGACACCGTCAACGGCGAGCAGGACGTGCGCCTGCATTCGGTGATCGTCCATGAAACCGAGACCGGCTACGCCCAGTGTTTCCGCGAGGACGCAGACAACCCGCGCATGGGCTTGATCGAGCTTGAGCGCATCGTCTTTTCCGAGGCCATCACCCAGGCCTGGCGCGACCCGCAGCTGTTCGAGAAGCTCAAGCGCGGCGAGCGCCTGCGCAACCCGTCCGCCGTCTGATTTTTTCCCCCGAAGGAGATTCCGATGAAAAAGCTGCCCCTGATCCTGGCTGCCCTGCTGCCGGCCCTGGCCCTGGCCCACAATGATCGCGCCCACAACCACGGCGTCGGTCAGCTCGGCATCGTCGTCGAAGGCGACCAGCTCACCCTGTTGCTGGAGCTGCCGCAACACGACGTGGTCGGCTTCGAACGGGCGCCGAAGAGCGCGCGCGAGCAGGTCACCGTGCAGGCGGCGCTGGAGAAGCTGAAGACGCCGGCCAAGCTGTTCACGCCGACGGCAGCTGCCCAGTGCCAGCCGGGCGAAGCGAAGATCGACGCGCCGCTGCTCGAAGGCGCCAAGGGCAATCACGGCCACGGCGATATCGAGGCCCGTTACGTTTACCGCTGCGCCCAGCCGGCCGCGCTGACCGACTTGAAAAGTTCGGTCACCGCCGAGTTCCCGCGCGTGCGCTCGCTCAGCGTCAGCTTCGCCGGGCCGAAGGGCCAGAAGGCGGGCAAGCTCGACGCCAAGACCCCGGTTTTCGCCTGGTAAGCATGAGCGCTGCGGCGATCCGCATCGACGACCTGGTCTTTCGCTGGCGCCCGACTGCGGCGCCAGCGGTCCGCCTGGCGACATTGACGGTGGATGCCGGCAAAAGCCTGTTCCTGCATGGTCCCAGCGGCGCCGGCAAGAGCACGTTGCTCAACCTGCTCGGCGGCGTCCTGCAACCCGAGCGCGGCCGCATCGAAGTGCTCGGCCAGGCCCTCGGCGACCTGCCGGCGGCGCGCCGCGATGCCTTTCGCGCCGACCACCTCGGTTTCATTTTCCAGCAATTCAATCTCCTGCCCTGGCTGTCGACGCTCGATAACGTCCTGCTGCCCTGCCGTTTTTCCCGGCGCCGCGCGCAGCGGGCCGGCGATCCGGCCCCCGAAGCCAGATCGGAAGATCGTCGTGTG
>DILW01000100.1:0-135 GCA_002425245.1 Betaproteobacteria bacterium UBA5582
GATTTCCGGGTTGCTGCTTTTGCCGGGCGCGGCTGCGGCTTCCTCGGGCTGACCGCTGAGCAGGTGGCTCCAGCGGCTTTCCCGGGCGCCGGGCTGGCGCGGCAGTTCGACCACCAGTCCGCGGCCGGCGAGTTC
>DILW01000100.1:389-5215 GCA_002425245.1 Betaproteobacteria bacterium UBA5582
TGCTCTTCCGATCTTTCGAGGAAGGCGTCGACCGCCGAGATGTCGGCGAAGCGGTGCAGGCGCTCGCAGTTCAGGCGCAGTTCGCCGGCGGTCTGCGGGCCGCGCAGCATCAGCACGGTAAGCAGCGCCGAGGCCTGGGTCGGCACACCGAGCACCTTTTCCAGCCGATGCTCGAAACGGACGACGCGGCTGCCGCTGACTTCGACCGCCAGGCCGGCGTCCTTGAGGTTGTCGAGGGCTGCCAGGATTTCCGCTTCGCTCAGATCGAGCACCGGCTGGCGGCTGGTCTTCTGGTTGCAGCCGGCGGCCAGCGCGTTGAGCGATAGCGGGTAGGTGTCGGGCACGGTGCGCTGCTTTTCGACCAGCGTGCCGAGGACGCGGGTTTCGGCCAGGGAAAGGTGGGGCAGGGTATCGGTCATGTTCGCTTCAGCCGTGGGCGGGAGAGTCGGGAATGGCCGGCAGCAGCGCGCAGGCGGCCGCCGGTTTGAGGATGCGAAAGGTCAGCCTGGTGCGGCCGGTCAGCCTGAGCAGCGCCTTGTCCTTGCTGACCAGGAAGTCGGCGCCGGCGCGGGCGGCGAGTTCTAGGAACTTCTGGTCGTCGCGGTCCTTGCAGCGCGGCAGCGGCGGTGCCTCGCCTTCGGGAACGAGCCGGACCAGCGCACGGTAGCGGGCGTAGCGCTCGGCGATCATCTCCGGCGTCAGCTTCAGTTGCGGGTAGGTCAACACGCGCTGCAGTTCGTCTAGCGTGCGTTCGTCGACCAGGCATTCGATCTGCCCG
Organism: Betaproteobacteria bacterium UBA5582; assembly: GCA_002425245.1. Taxonomy (GTDB): domain Bacteria; phylum Pseudomonadota; class Gammaproteobacteria; order Burkholderiales; family Rhodocyclaceae; genus Azonexus. The sequence continues at coordinate 1,168 of DILW01000100.1, forward strand.
GCTTCGAGCGCGGCCATGATCGGCACCGCCTCGACATTGGCCCAGTGGTAGAGATCGAGGACGACGTTGGTGTCGAGGACGAAGCGCAGCATGGGCGGATTATAAGGCGGCGGCAGCCTGCAGGCGCTGCGCGAACGTGCGTTCCGGCTCTGGCAATGAAAAAGGGCAGGATCGAAATCCTGCCCCACGGGGTTTGCCGCGCCTGGCCTCAGTCTTCGAGCAGGCTGCGCAGCATCCAGGCGGTCTTTTCATGGACTTCCAGGCGCTGGGTGAGCAGGTCGGCGGTCGGCTGGTCGTCGGCTTCGGCAACCACCGGGAACAGCTTGCGCGCGGTACGGGCAGTGGCTTCCTGGGCGGCGACCAGGTGGCGGATCATGTCGTCGGCGCTGGGCACGCCTTCGACTTCCTTGATCGAGGCGAGCTTGACGAATTCCTTGTAGGTGCCCGGCGCCGGGAAACCCAGCGCACGGATGCGCTCGGCGATCAGGTCAAGCGCGTTCCACTGCTCGGTGTATTGGCCCATGAACATCAGGTGCAGGCTGTTGAACTGCGGGCCTTTGACGTTCCAGTGGAAGTTGTGGGTCATCAGGTAGAGGGTGTAGCTGTCGGCGAGCAGGGCGGACAGGCCGGCAACGATTTTCTTGCGGTCGGCTTCGGCGATGCCGATGTCGATGTTCGGGGTTTTGACTTTCTTGTTTGCCATGACGGTTCTCCTTGATGGTTCTAGCGGGTGGCGGGAAGTTGTTGTGTTGTCATGAATGTAGCCCAGACGCCGACCGTCTGGCCAATGAAAGACGGCTATCGGGCTGTTTGCGGCGTTTGATCGGCGGGCGTCAGAGCATGTTGCCGCGGATGTCGACGATGCGCAGTTCGCCGCGTTCGCGGAGGAGCAGCAGTTCGGACTCGCCCTCACGCTTCTGCGGCTTGCCTTTCACATCGTTCCAGCGGTGCGACCAGCGCAGCGAAACGCTGACCCGCTTTTCCTGCGTCAGAATGCGGCCGATGCGCAGTGACCAGTCGACGGCGAATTCCCGCTGTCGCCGGTCGTCGATGCGGTCGCGGATGTCGGCCAGGGTGCCGTTGAGGTCGTCCGTAAAGTAACGCGCGACGGATATCCAGCCGCCCCGGCGCAAACCGTCCTCCAGGCCCCTGACCAGGTCGTCGACCTCGTCGCGCAGCGGGTCGGGGCGTCCGGGGCGGACGGTGACACAGCCGCCGACGGCGAGGGCGGCGGTGGCCAGCAGGAGCTTTCGGCGCATTCCGGCGTGGGTGTCTTGGCTGCTGTTGCAGTTTTCGGTTTTCTGGTCGCTCATCGTGGTCTCCTTGGCCGATCTGTCGGTACAACAGCATATTGGATTTTCGCCACCTGTGCTCACTCAGCGCAGCCACTGCGTGCCGCTCAGGGTGCGCAGGATGCGTACTTTGCCGTCGACCAGGCCGACTTCCTCGACGATCTGCGAGGCTTCCTCGTGGTGCAGGCGCTGGCGGCTGTTGTCGCCGATGATGCGGACGCTGTAACTGACGTTGAGCTTGTTGTTGCCGGCCGGCTGGACGCTGAGGTTGCTGATCCGGTACTGGATGCGGTCGAAGACCTTGAACGAGTTGATCAGCGTGTCCTCGACGTCGCGCGTGTCGGCGCCGTCGCCGCCCTGCCAGTCGCTGGCGAGCAGCGCCAGGATGCCGCGGATGTCGCCGCGGCCGTAGGCGTCGACGAACTTCTGGTAAAGCGTATGCACGCCGGTTAGCAGGTCCTGTTCCGCCTGGCGGGCTTGTGTTTCGCGTTGCTGGCGCGCCTTTTCCTCTGCTTCCACGCGCTTGCGTTCCTCTTCCATCTGCTTTTCGTAGCGGGCGCGGGCTTCGGCTTCGCGTTTCTCCGCTTCGGCCTTGGCTGCGGGATAGCCCTCGATGGCTTTCTGCAGTGCCGCCATCACGTTGTTGTTCATCGGGTCGGCGACGGTCTGTAGTTCGCTCTGCTGGCGTGCCAGGTAATCGCGCAACCAGGAAGACTCGTTGCGGTAGGCGAAGTAACGCGTCTGCACCATGCCTTGCGCCTGCTGGGGCAGCGCGGCATAGGCCTTGTGCAGGTTGGTTTCGTCGGGCAGTAGCGCCGTTTCCTCGCCCAGTTTCGCGCGCAGCGGGGCGGCGATTTGTTCGTGCATGGCGTACAGGGGTTTCAGGCCTTCCCAGGTCTGCCGGATTTCCTCATAGGCACGCGGGTCGACGTGTACGAAGCCGCCATGGGTGCTGACGTTGAGGTAGCTCCCCATCACCGCCTGGACGTGGTTGAGGAAGGCCGCCTGGAAAGAGAGCAGGCGTTGTCTCGGCAGCAGCTGGCCGAGCTGCGGCACGGCGAACGCGTGCTTGCGTTCGCTGACCGCCTGCAGACTGTTGGTGAATCCAGCCCACGGGCCGCTGGCGAACTCCTTCACGACCACGCTGGCGACCGGTTCGCGCGGGCTGTACAGCGCTTGCCCGGTGAGCTTGCGGCTCACCTTGTCGAGCGCTGCGCTCATGTTGGAGAGCCGGAATTTGATCAAGTCGATCTTGGCGATCATGCTTTCCAGCGCCGGCAGGTAGGACTCGACTTCCTGCGCAATGCTCTCGTAGGGGAAGCTGGCGGCGGCGCTCAGGTAGTCGGGCTCGGTGAAGGTGAATTTGTCCTTGACTGTTTTCTTGTACCAGGTGCCGTACTCGTCGATCGAGGCCTGGGTGTAGTCCTCGGAGTCCTGATAGAAGCGCAGTAGCGGCGTGAAACGGTCGATCATCGAGTTCAACTCGTTCTGCGCTGTCTGGCTGGCCTGCACGACTTCCGGCAGCAGGGCCCGGTAGCCGGTCAGGCCCGCCTTGGCATCCTGGCCGATGTCGCGGATGCGCTTGGCGGTGCTGACGATGCTGTCGCGGGCGGCGGTCGGGTTGTCGCGCAGCCAGATGTCGATGTCCCACTTCACCCACTGTGGCTGGTTGCGCAGGTAGTCGAGGGTGTGCGGGGTCGGAATCAGGGCGATCTTGGCTCCCAGGGCGCCCACCGCAGTTTCGTAGCGTTGCTCGTGTTCGTTCCACGACAGGTGGTAGCGGGCGCGCGTCGCATCGGCGGCGTCGCGGATCATCTGATCGAGGGTCTCGCGGCGATCCCGGACATGGCTGTGGATCAGGTTCAGCCGGTGCACCTCGCGCTGGGCCATCGATGCCGCCGTGGCCGGCGGCACGACCGCCGAGCGCGCCTGGTTTTCGGTGGCCGAATAGCTGGCGATGCAGCCGTTCCAGCAGCGCGAGGCGTCGTCGCCGCGCAGGCTGCGGCAGCCGTTGACGCAGCTGGTGTGCTGTTCGCTGGCCGCGCGCATGGTGCGCCAGTAGGTTTCCGAGGCCTGGCCGAGGGTCGTCAGCGTTCCCTCGTACTTTGCCTGGGCGGTGGCGATCTGGTTACTCTGACGCTGCTCGTGGCTGTGCTTGATCTCCAGGTAGGCCAGCGGCGAGCCGCCGTCGGCAGCGGCCACCGCGGCGGAGCGCAGTTCGCGCAGGACGCTTTCGGCTTCGTTTTCGTATTCCGAGGCCTCGATCGGCGGGGTTTGGGATGCCGGCCAGTAGGTGGCGGTGTACTGCTTGGGCATCGGTTTTTCGAGTTCCTGATCGAACTTCTGCACGGTCTCGTTGCGCAGCGCCTTGCTCGATTCCTCGGAGAGTTTGCGCCAGCTGCTTTGCGTCTGGTTGAACTTGCTGCGCGCGTCTCCGGCCTGTTGCCAGAGGCGTTCGACGATGTCGATCCCCTGCTGGGCGGAGGCAATGTCGGCCTGGGTCCGGTTGATGAATTCCTGGGCGAAGGCATCGACCTCGTTGGCGGTCCGGATGATGCGCATGCCGCTCTTGGTCTCGTCGGCCAGGTAGTAGAAATTGACCACGAACTTGATCCCCGAGTTGGCCAGGTCGAGCGGCTTGGCGAACCAGTAGCCGGCGATTTCCACCGACTTGAGGATGATCGCGCCAGCGGCATCGTCGACGCTGGTCGGGATGCCCAGCACATCGGCGGCGGTGTTGAGCGTCAGGTCGACGA
>DILW01000100.1:5529-5662 GCA_002425245.1 Betaproteobacteria bacterium UBA5582
GATGTCGCGCAGCTGGTCGCGCAGGGAGCGCATGCCGATGCCGAAATACTCGCTGTCACGCAGCTGGACCTGGGCGCCGGGATCGAGCCTGAGGATGGTCTTGGCGTTGCTGTCGATGGTGGTCGCTGCCTGG
>DILW01000049.1 GCA_002425245.1 Betaproteobacteria bacterium UBA5582
GCTCAAGCAAGCCGAAACCCTGGCGCGCACCCTCAGCCAGGCGGCCAAGACCCACCGCACCGTCGAACTCTCCAGCGCCATCGGCACCCAGGGCGCCGCGCGCAGCACCATCGACGAGCAAGCCGCACCGATCAAGGCCCTGCACACCGTCGCCAGCGGCATGGTCGATGCTGAGGACGAGAACGCCGCCAAAGCCGACGCCGATGCCAAGACCACCCAGGCCGGCCCGGACAAGCGCCCACACCTGACCGACGCCGCCATCATCCAGGCCGCGCGCGGCAACTTCGCCCACGTTGCCGGGCAGAGCCTGCAATACACCAACGACGAAACCGCCGCCTTCGAGAGCGGCGAAGACAGCAACTTCGCCATCGCCGGCAAGACCCGCCTCCACACCGGCCAAGCCATTGGCCTGGTCGCCGGCGCCATCGGCCCGGGCGACGGCAACACCGGCATCAAACTGATCGCCGCCAAGGACGACATCGACCTGCAGGCGCAAAGCGACGAAATGAAGTTCCAGGCCAAGCAGGACCTGAAGATCGTCTCCGCCAACGCCAACATCGACTTTGCCGCGGCGAAGAAGATCCACCTGGCGGTCAAGGGCGGCGCCAGCATCACCATCGACGGCGGGATTACCGTGCAGTGTCCGGGGACAATCACGGTGCATGCGAGCAAGAAGAAGTTCTCGGGGCCGACGAGTCAGAATTATGCGTTGCCGACGTTTCCGCAAGCGGTATGTGTCGAATGTCTGCAACGCCGAGCCCAGCAACGGGGTGCCTTCATGAAGAAGGGGGATTGATCCAATGCCGCCGGATATTCAGCGGAGCACCGCGAGTTCAATGCTCGATCAGGTGCTGACGTGGTACGCCGACAAGACCAGGCTTGGAAATTCGTCGTACGTTATCGTCGATGCCGCACAAAACAAAGCGCTATGGCTAAAACTGGCGGCGAAGTTCGCGAGTCTGCCGATACTGGAGGCATCCGAAGCAGAGATGATTCCCCATCTGGTGGCCTTGCCTGCACCGGATCAAATCGATCAGACAACCAGGAAACTGCTGGACCGCGCACATTCGGCAGATTTGAGCGTGCTTTGCAGCACTATGGCTCACGCGCCCTTGCGGGACCATTTGCGGGCCCATACCGCAGTCCGCTTGTCCGGCGGCATCGAGATGCTGCTTGCTTTCTGGGATCCCGCCATACTGGGCACCTTGATTGGGCATACGGGCGACGACACGCTACATGTGAAAGGGCCAGTCCTACTTCCGGAACAAAAGACTGCGTTCTTGCACCCGATCTCGGCCTGGTGTTACCGCGACAGGGAAGAGAACGTGCATTGCCTCGAAGGTTCGGCGGACCCTGTCGCTCACGAACCAAGCCCCCTCGTTCTGGATCAAGCCCAGGAAGACGCGCTGGTTGAGGCAGGCGTTCCGGACCAGCTTCTTTATCACCTTGAAACCAACCGTCCGACCCTGTTCGATCCGGATTTGCCGCACCATCGCCGCTACCGCTTCGTGCGGGCTGTCTTGCCGTCGGCCCGCCAATTGGGCTTGACCGGCATGCGCGATCTGACCAATTTTGTGGCGATCTGCCTGATCTATCGGCAGCGCATCCAGACCGATCCCGAGATATTGCAGCTACTGGATCAGGTGCAGAAAAAGAAACTGAGCTTCGATGAGGCGCTCGCACAAATGCCGGAGTAACTTGATGATTAAAGCAATGAAACGACGCGGAACATTACTAATGCTGCCAATGATGATCGCGGCCTGTCTGCCGATGCTGGCTTGTTCGCAACCGGCGGGAAACAACCTCAAGGATGGAAAGAAAATGAACACACAGCAGGGGCAAGTGGTGTACCTGGATGTGGCAGGCCATGACTATCTGGAGCGACCAATTTTTGACATTCGGCTGAATGGTATCGAAATCGGCAGTGGCGGTGCTTTGATGACAGGCGTTCCGATCAAGTTAGGGCCACAGGTGCTTTCATGGCGTGATGCAGAAACAGGGGTAACTACCAAGGCGCGCAATACTCCAGAAGTTAAATCTGTAGATTCGCAGTTCCGCTATCTCGGAGTACACATCTACCCGGATAACACGGTTGAGGTTATTCCAGAGCGCTTTTGGCCTGATAAAACGGAAAGAGGAGAAGCCATAATCCGATCTAGAGGTGGTGAACATGGCAAATAGCCAGGTTTGCGCCACCCAAGCCGCCACGCGGGATGTTGCAAACACCTCGGCAACTTCTGCCCAAGATTGCTCGGATGTTGTTCATATTGCCGTTTTTTTTGATGGGACCGGCAATAATAAGGACGCCGACGAAGGCGAAAAAAAATGGAGCAATGTTGCGCGAATTTGGCAGTCTGCGTGGCAGTTTTCCCGTACCAATCATAGCGCCAACGCCTACCCTATTTACGTTTCCGGAGTGGGTACGCCCTTCAATGGCAAAGCAATGTTTCCCGGCAAGGAACTAGCAATCAAGCTGGAGGACGGAGACTGGCTGGGTAAAGGGGCCGGGGCTGGCGGAACACGCCGTCTGGTCTACGGCCAGCAGCAAATCAACGATGCCCTGCGGATGGCGTTGTTGGGCAAAGCCAAGACGCTGGACGGGCAAGTGGCAAAGTATGCGGAGTCGGGCAAGCAAAAGAGCTTTGCGGATGTTAACCGGGCGCTGGGCAAGCACCGTTTGATCAAGCAGATCAACGTTTCCATCTTCGGGTTCTCGCGGGGCGCGGCCTTGGCTCGGGCGTTCTGTAATCAATGGCTGTGGGCGTGCAAGGAAGACCGGGGCAAGCTGAGCTACGAGGGCTACCCGATCCGCTTCTGCTTTCTCGGATTATTCGACACGGTGGCATCCTTTGGCTTGCCGGCAACCAATTCAGTCAACAATCCCTTGCTCGGCGGGTTTAAGGGACGTGACCTGGTGGTCGATGAGCGGGTTGAGCGCTGTGTCCATCAGGTAGCCGCCCACGAGTTGCGTTTTTCCTTTCCCGTCGATCTGATTCGGCGGGATGGCGAGTTGGCGGGCAACTGGCTGGAAAAAGTCTATCCTGGCGTGCATTCCGATATCGGCGGTGGATATTCGCCAAACGAGCAGGACATCGACAACAACTATGCCCGGATTCCGATGCGGGACATGATGGACGAGGCTTTAGCAAATGGAGTGCGACTATTGGGTTACTCCGATCTCAATAGTCAAAAATATCGCGCACTTTTTCAAGAGCGTTTCGAATGCCGCCCAGAAACGGAATCCGCGTACAAAGCCTATCGTGCCGCTTGTAACCCCGGTGGCAGCGTCGAAAATCAGGTGCGTAAGCACATGGAACACCTATACAGCGCGTATGGCACCTTGCATCGACAGGGCGGGGAGAGCGTGACTCAGCGTGAGCACCGCAAAGGCGCGCGTTACTCGCGTATTTCGCCGGACGACATGGCCACTGAACTGGCCAACTACGACAAAGCCAGACAAGACCTTGAAAAAGCGACGAAGGGAAACGGTCAGGTTATTGTTAATCCCATAAAAAATGCCGCCAATCCCGCTTACGTTATCCGCAAAGGAACTTACGCCATGTGGATTGCGCCTCAGGATTGGCAGCGCGCTGCCTTCAACAAGACCGCCCCGGATAGCGTCATGAATTTCGTCCATCGCTACGTCCATGATTCCAAGGTGGGATTTCTCTCGAATTTCGAACCGTTCAGCTATTTCAGCAGCAGGGGGATCAGCGAATCCTCGCGCAGTGTTCGCGGCTGGTTCGAGGATCAGGTAGCGCGCCCGGTCGACAAAGCCTATGAATCCACCATCGACGCAGCCAATCGTGCCGTGGACAAAGGCACCGAAGCTGTGCGTAAAGCGCAGGAAGTGGTTTCCGAAAAAGCACGTCAGACCGCCGAAGCAATCAGCGATACCGCCAAACAGGTTAAACAAGCTGCCAGTGAAGTAGCCAATGATGCAGCCCGTCAAGGCAAGCAAATGGCCGAAAGCGTAGGCAAGGCAACTCAGGATGCCGTCGAAACATTGGGCTCTGCTTGGAACTATCTGGTGCGCTAAGGCTTGGTGATCCGGTATTGCTCGGCAGGACAGGAGAAACATTTGGCCACCTGCTCAGCGCCAAGACCACCCCCTACACCTTCGCCAACGACCGGCGAAGCCGAACGCTACGGGCGGTTGGCCATGGAAGCGCTGGAGGCGCGTTACCGCACCTGGCTCGGTCGCAGCGCAGTGCGCACCCTGAGCGCCGACTCCCGCATCCAGGTTCGCGGCCTGCCCAATCCGGGCGAGCATCGCTACAGCGTCACCACGGTCAGCTGAGCTAGTTGCGATCTAGCAAAAAGGCTTGGGTTGGAGGCTTTCCCTGAGCAGATGGCGTTGAGTGTCGCCGTGTTGTTCAGCCAGGGAGGCTTGCTTGAAGATCCGCAATTTGAATCATGGATGAAGCAAAAAACCTGGTCCGACGGCTCGCTTGAAGCCACGCTGGGAGACTATCTGGAAAAGATGGAGGCAACGCAGTGAACCACTGTCGATGTACCTGTCGCCCGCTGGGGCGACTGTCAATGTTCCGCCTGAGCCTGGCCCTGCTGTTGAGCGTCTTCCTTGCTGGTTGCTTGGAAGAGGAAAAGGTCGGCCTCAGCTATCGCGCCTACAACCATACCAATGAGCACATCGCATCGATCGTGATCAACGGCGAGGGCGGCATTCTGGATGCTGGAGCGCATGGAGAAGGTGGCGGGGTTTGCTGCGTGGTATTACCCCAGAAATGGCGCCCGGGCCTGAGTGCGACGATCAAATGGCAACCGGAAAGTGATTGGCTTAAGGACGAGCAGGGCCGGGAAGTGATACGTGACGGGAAGAAGGTTCTGGTTCTGGCGCCGTGGAAAGAGCGCACGGTGGAAGTTCCGAAGTACACCTCTGATGAGCTCGACCGCGGCACCTTTTTTATTCACTTTTTCCGCGACGACGACGTCAAGGTGTTGGTCGCTACCCGTTGGGCTGGTTATGCAGGACACCCTTATCCGCACCCAGACGGTACCAATCAGCAACCCTGAACGCTTACCATGACCATAACTTCGGCTTCCAGTTCTCCGGGGGGGCGTAAATTTTCAGTCCGGGACAACAGGCAGTGCGTGCGGTTCTGTACCGTATTCAAGGGTAACGATTAGGTCCGCCGCCTGCCCAAGGGATCCTGCCGGTAGTAGCGGCGTAGTAGCTGGTAGAGCGCCGGGTATTCGCTGTTGACGGTTTCCGGGATGCCGAAGAAGCATTCGCTGAGTACGGCGAAGAATTCCGCCGGGGCGTCGCTGGCGTAGGGGTCGATGCGGGTTTCTTCGCCGCTGTCGACGCGCTGGCAGAAGTCGTCGTAGGCGGCATGGAAGGTGTTTTCCCAGTCTTCGACGGTGATGCCGGAGTGGAGCGCGGGCATGCCGTCGACTTCGCCGTTGAGCATGTCGAGCTTGTGCGCGAATTCGTGGATGACCACGTTGTAGCTGCCGTCGGCCAGTTGCACGTCGCGCCAGGAGACGAGGAGTGGGCCGCCTTCCCAGGCTTGGCCGGAGAGGACATCGTTAAATTGGTGTACGACGCCGGCTTCGTCGGCGATTTCGCAGGGGACGACGAATTCGTCGGGATAGACGACGATGCCGACCCAGTCGCGGTAGGCGTTGAGGCCGAGTTCGAGGATGGGCAGGCAGCCCTGGGCGGCGATGGCGACGCAGATTTCGTCGCTGAGTTGCAGCTCGCCGGCGGTGGAGAATTCCTTGTCGGCGAGAAAGCGCTCGGCCAGGTTTTTCAGGGCTTGCCGCTCGCCGGGCTTGAGGTCGCGGAAGAAGGGCTGGCTGGCCATGGTCTGCTGCCAGAGCGGGTCGGGAATCGGCTTGGGGCGGGGGCGCAGCCAGTCGAACAGGCCCATGTCAGCCTTTTTTCATGGTCAGCCAGATGCCGGCAAAGATCAGCGCGATGCCGGCGTAGTGGTAGGCATGCGGGATTTCGCTCAGGAAGATGACCGACAGCAGGGTGCCGAAAACCGGCATCAGGTGGATGAACAGGCTGGCCTTGTTGGCGCCGACTTCGGCGACGCCGCGGTTATAGAAGATGTAGCCGATGAAGCTGGGGAAGATGCCGACGTAGGCGAGCGAGGCGAGCGAGCCGAGGTGCATGTTGATGCTCCGGCCCTGGGCCATTTCCCAGAGGTAGGCGGGGAACAGTGCGGCCAGTCCGACCAGGGTGAAGGCGGCGAGCATGAGCATCGGGTGCACGCCGGCCGGGCGCCAGGCGAGGCCGACGGTGTATAGCGCCCAGACGGCGACGGCGCCGAGCATCCACAGGTCGCCGGTGTTGAGGTCGAGGTGCAGCAGGACGTCGAGGTCGCCGCGGGCGACGATGGTCAGGGCGCCGGCCAGGGAGATGGCGACGCCGAGGGCTTCGAGTGGCTTGAGGTGCTTGCCGAGGAAGGCCCAGGAAATGGCGATGGTGGCGACCGGGATGAAGGAGTTGAGCAGCACCGCGTTGGTCGCGGTGGTCGTCTGCAGGGCGAGGTAGGCGAAGGTGTTGTAGCTGCCGACGCCGAGCAGGCCGAGGACGAGCACCGGCCGCCAGCCTTTTCTCAGCAGGGGCCACTGACTTTTTAGGTGCGGCAGGGCCAGCGGCAGGACGAGCAGGAAGGCGATGGCCCAGCGCCAGAAGGCGAGCGCCATGGGCGGGACGTCGGCACGAATGCCGCGGCCCAGGACCATGTTGCCCGACCAGAAGAGCGCGGTCAGGGTGAGCAGCAGGTAGGGGTTGCGCAGGAATTTCAGGGGTACAGCCCTCGTTCGGCGCGAGCTTCGAGCACGCGGTGGCAGGCGATGATGAAGGCGGCGGTGCGCAGCGGCACCTGCTTTTCCTGGGCGACCTGCCAGATGGCGTCGAAGGCGCTGACCATGATGCGTTCGAGACGGGCGTTGATTTCGTCTTCGGTCCAGAAGAAGCTGGAGAAGTCCTGCACCCACTCGAAATACGACACGGTGACGCCGCCGGCATTGGCCAGCACGTCGGGCACCACCAGAACGCCACGCTCACGCAGGATGTCGTCGGCGGCCGGCCTGGGCG
>DILW01000105.1 GCA_002425245.1 Betaproteobacteria bacterium UBA5582
GGCGCACCATGTCGCCGGTGGCGACCACGGCCAGTGCCCGCGTGGTCGGGATGCCGAGCGCGTGCATCGCTTCGCCGACCAGGAATTCGCGCAGTGCCGGGCCCAGCGCGCACTTGCCGTCGCCATTGCGCGAGAAGGGCGTGCGCCCGGAACCCTTGAAGGCGATGTCGCGGCGACGGCCCTGACGGTCGATCACCTCGCCGAGCAACAAAGCGCGGCCGTCGCCCAGTCGCGGCGAGAAGCCGCCGAACTGGTGGCCGGCGTAGGCCTGGGCGACGGGTTCCGCGCCGGCCGGCAGCAGATTGCCGGCGAGCACTGCCAGGCCGTCAGGGCCGGCCAGAAGATCGGGGTCGGCGCCGAGTTCCTCGGCCAGTTCACGGTTCAGTCGCACCGTTTTGGGGGCGCTGGCGGTTTCTGCTTGCCAGGGGATGCAGAATTCGGGGAGTTCCCCGGCGTAGGTGTTGTCGAAGCTGAAAGGAGCGAAGCGGGCTGACATGGCGTTTTCCGGAATATTCGTCGGTTGACCGTGGAAGCGGCGGACGGTTCAGGCAATCGGCCAGGGCTGTTGCGGGGTTCGCGCCGGTGGCCGGGTAGTCTATGCTCTGGCCTGTGGAACAAAAGCTTGGAGAAGAACAAATGGCTTACAAGAGGCAGTTGGCGGGCGGGTTGATCCTGGCGGCGCTGGCCGGTGTCCCGATGGCGGGTATGGCATCCGGGCTCAAGATACTGGCTTTTGACGACAATTCCTGCCGCGCCTGGCGCCAGGGCGCCGATGATCCCGAATTGCGCACCGCCCATGTTGCCTGGGCGCGGGGTTTTCTCAGCGGTCACAATTACGCCAACCAGCGCCAACAGGTCACCGACGTGTCGGCGGCGACCGTCGAGCGCAATCTCGAACAATACTGCCGGCGCAATCCGGACGGTCTGTTCATCGACGGCGCCTACCGGATGAGCGACAGCATGTCCGGGCGCAATGAGCCGATCAGGCGCTAGACCGGAATGCTGTTGCCATCGGTATAATATGCCGTTCAAAAATACAGGAGCGGGTGATGGAGTACTACGTTCAGGACGAGTCCGAGCACTATGCCATGGTGACCTTGCGGGCCAACGCGATGTCGCTGTTCTTTGCCGAGAAGCTGGAAAAGCTCGGTCTGGAGTATCGCGACAGCCAGCGCAACAACGACGGTACGGTTTCCGTCCTCTGTCGCAAGAACGAAAACTATAAGGATTAGGGCCGCGGTCCGGTCGGGTATAATCGCGGGCTCCCTGCCTAACCCGACTTGATCCATGGCCGACATTCTTTGCCTCAAGGGCGACGCCGCCTTTTCCGCCTTCCGCCTGCAACGCCTGCTGTCCCGCCTGAATGCGGCGGTGAGTGACATCGAGGCGGTTACCGCCGACTACTGGCACGTCGTCGCGCAAAAGCGCGCGCTGTCTGCCGACGAGCGCGCCAAACTGGCCAAGCTGCTGGAAGAAGTGCCGGCCGGTGAAGACAAGGGCGAACTGTTCCTGGTGGCGCCGCGCATCGGCACCATTTCGCCCTGGTCGTCCAAGGCCACCGACATCGCCTTCAACTGCGATCTGGAACCGGCGATCGAGCGCATAGAGCGTGTCGTCGCCTTCCATGTTGTCGTTAAGAACAACCGAGCGCTGACCGCTGACGAGAAGAAGCTCGTCGCCGGCCTGCTGCACGACCGCATGACCGAATCGGTGCTCGCTGGTTTTGCCGAAGCCGGCGAACTGTTTCGCCATTTCGCGCCGAAGCCGTTGTCCACCGTCGACGTGCTGGCCGGTGGCAAGGCGGCGCTGGTCGAGGCCAACGGCACGCTGGGCCTGGCGCTGTCCGACGACGAAGTCGATTACCTGCTCGACATCTTCAGCAAGGCCGGCCGCAACCCGACCGACGTCGAACTGATGATGTTCGCCCAGGCCAACTCCGAACACTGCCGCCACAAGATCTTCAATGCCTCCTGGGTGATCGACGGCGAGAAGAAGGACAAGACGCTGTTCGGCATGATCCGCGAAACGCACGCCGCCAACCCGCAGGGTACGGTGATGGCCTACGCCGACAACGCCTCGATCATCGAAGGCGCGACCATCCAGCGCTTCTACCCGGACGCCGACCGTGGCTACAGCTACAAGGAAGAGCTGACCCACATCCTGACCAAGGTCGAGACGCACAACCACCCGACCGCGATTTCCCCCTTCCCGGGCGCGTCGACCGGTAGCGGCGGCGAAATCCGCGACGAAGGCGCCACCGGCAAGGGTTCCAAGCCGAAGGCCGGCCTCTGTGGTTTCTCGGTCTCCAACCTGAACCTGCCGGATGCGCCGCAGCCCTGGGAAAAGGCCTACGGCCGCCCGTCGCGCATCGCCTCGGCGCTGGACATCATGCTCGAAGGCCCGATCGGCGCCGCCGCCTTCAATAACGAATTCGGCCGCCCGAACCTGACCGGCTACTTCCGCACCTACGAGCAGGACGTGGCCGGTACCGTGCGCGGCTACCACAAGCCGATCATGATCGCCGGTGGCCTCGGTTCCATTCAGGCCGAGCAGTCGTTCAAGGAAGAAACCTTCCCGGTCGGCACGCTATTCGTGCAACTGGGCGGCCCCGGCATGCTGATCGGCCTCGGCGGCGGTGCCGCCTCGTCGATGACTGCCGGCGTCAATGCCGAAGACCTCGACTTCGCCTCCGTCCAGCGCGGCAACCCGGAAATCCAGCGGCGTGCCCAGGAGGTGATTGATCGCTGCTGGCAGATGGGCAAGGACAACCCGATTCTCTCCGTGCACGACGTCGGTGCCGGTGGCGTTTCCAACGCGCTGCCGGAACTCGCCCATTCGGGCGGCGTCGGCGCCAAGTTCGACCTGCGCAAGGTGCCGACTCTGGAGCCGGGCATGTCGCCGGCCGAAATCTGGTCCAACGAATCGCAGGAACGCTACGTGCTGGCCATTCCGCCGAACCGCATTGGCGAATTCCAGGCCATGTGCGAGCGCGAGCGCTGCCCGTTCGCCGTCGTCGGCGAAGCCACCGGCGATGGCCACCTGACCGTCACCGATGCCCATTTCGGCGTCAATCCGGTCGACATGGAAATGGAAGCGCTGCTCGGCAAGCCGCCGCGCATGACGCGCGATGTCACGTCGCAGCCGTCCACGTTCGTGCCCTTCGACGCCGTTTCCGTCGAACTCAAGGATGCCGCTTACCGCCTGATGCGTCTGCCGACCATCGCCGACAAGACCTTCCTGATCTCCATCGGCGATCGCTCGGTCGGCGGCATGACCGCGCGCGACCAGATGGTCGGCCCGTGGCAGGTGCCGGTGGCCGACGTCGCCGTGACCACGATGGGCTATCAAGGCTATCTCGGCGAAGCTTTCGCCATGGGCGAGCACACGCCGCTCGCCGTGCTCGACGCGCCGGCTTCCGGCCGCATGGCCATCGGCGAGGCGCTGACCAACCTGGCCGCCGCCGATGTCGGCAGCCTGGACAAGGTCAAGCTCTCGGCCAACTGGATGGCGCCGTGCGGCGTGCCTGGCGAGGATGCCCGCCTGTACGCGACGGTCGAAGGCATCTCCGAGCTGTGCAAGCAGATCGGCGTGTCGATCCCGGTCGGCAAGGATTCGCTGTCGATGCGCACCGCCTGGGAAGAGGGCGGCGAGAAGAAGCAGGTCGTTTCGCCGCTGTCGCTGATCGTCACCTCGTTTGCTGCGGTCGACGACGTGCGCAAGACGAAGACCCCGCTGCTCGCCACCGAGCAAGGTGAAACCGAACTGCTGCTGCTCGACCTCGGCAAGAACCGCCTCGGCGGCTCGGCACTGGCGCAGGTGTACAACGCGACCGGCGACGATGCGCCGGACGTTGATGAACCGGCCAAGCTCAAGGGCCTGTTCGACGCCGTGCAGAAGCTCAACCGCGACGGCCTGCTGCTCGCCTACCATGACCGTTCCGACGGCGGCCTGTTCGTCGCCGCCTGCGAAATGGCCTTCGCCAGCCGCCGCGGCGTCTCGCTCGACCTCGACGGCGTCTGTTTCGACGCTGCCGCGCTCGACGTCGATGGCGCCGAGAAACGTCCCGACCTGATGGCCGGCCGCGATTTCGAGAATATCGTCCGCGCCCTGTTCAACGAGGAACTCGGTGCGCTGATCCAGATCCGTCGTGCCGACCGCGAGAAGGTCACACCGATCCTGCGTGCCTGCGGTGTGCCTTACCACTTCGTTGGCCACCTGAACGAGTGGGACGAAATCCGCGTCACCCGCAACGCCAAGCGCGTGCTGCGCGAGAAGCGCGTCGACCTGCAGCGTGCCTGGTCGGAAACCAGCTTCCGCATGCAGGCGATGCGCGACAACCCGGATTGCGCGCAGCAGGAATTTGATCGCATCCTCGACGTGACCGATCCCGGCCTGACGCCGAAGATCACCTTCGACCCGCAGGAAGATTTCACCAAGGTCTATCTGGACATCAGCGGTCGCCCGCGCGTCGCCATCCTGCGCGAGCAGGGCGTCAACAGCCATTACGAAATGGCCGCCGCCTTCGACCGCGCCGGCTTCCAGTCGGTCGACGTGCATATGAGCGACATCCTCGCCGGTCGCGTCAGCCTGAAGGACTTCAAGGGCCTCGTCGCCTGCGGTGGCTTCTCCTACGGCGACGTGCTCGGCGCCGGCCAGGGCTGGGCCAAGACCATCCTGATGCACGACGGCTGCCGCGACGAGTTCGCCGCCTTCTTCAACCGTCCGGATACCTTCGCGCTGGGCGTCTGCAACGGCTGCCAGATGATGAGCGCACTCAAGTCCATCATCCCGGGTGCCGAACACTGGCCGGCATTCCGTCGCAACCAGGTCGAGCAGTTCGAAGCGCGCTTCGTGATGACCGAGGTGCTGGATTCGCCGTCGATCTTCTTCGCCGGCATGGAAGGCTCGCAGATTCCCATCGTCGTCTCGCACGGCGAAGGCCGCGCCGTTTTTGACAATGCCGACGACCAGGGCAAGTGCCTGTCCGCCGTGCGTTACGTCGACAACAAGGGCGAGCCGACCGAAGTCTACCCGTACAACCCGAACGGTTCGCCGGGCGGCCTGACCGCGGTGACCACGGCCGACGGCCGCTTCACGATCATGATGCCGCACCCGGAGCGCGTCTTCCGTACCGTGCAGATGTCCTGGCACCCGGAAAACTGGGGCGAAGACAGCCCGTGGATGCGGATGTTCCGCAACGCCCGCCGCTGGGTGGGTTAATCCCGGAAATTTCGGCAAATCGGTTTGACCGGCGCCGCGCTTCTGCTACAATGCGCGGCTTCCGGAGAGGTGGATGAGCGGTTTAAGTCGCACGCCTGGAAAGCGTGTGTGGGTTAATAGCCCACCGCGGGTTCGAATCCCGCCCTCTCCGCCAGGATACGTACTAAGCCCCTGATTTCAGGGGCTTTTTATTTTGTATTTCGGAAAACTAACCATCCAACTATCCACCACGCCAGCGGCTGTTATTTGAACTGCAGCAAGACAGGCGGCTTCCCTGCGTTATCTGCTCAAGGGCGAAATTGCCCCCGGCGATAGGCGCTCTCCCTGGCGCCGGCCCGTTCCCTTGGCGCCAGTCGATTGCCGTTCGATCAGGTCGCAAGACCGCAGGCAGCGGGCCAGCGTACCGGCGAAAAAAAGCCCGGCTCACTGGCCGGGCGAAGTGCGGCGCAACCGGCCGCTTCGGAGATTGATCGCTACGCGCGCCGTCGTGGCGCCTGCCCGTCGCGCTCACCCGGCCGCCACGGCAACAGGTCGGCGGGGTGCAGCAACTCGATACGCACGGCCGAAACATCGACGCCCGGCCCGGAAACTCGGAAGGCGTGCCCCTGCCGGGTGATCGCCAGCCCGCGCTGGTCGATCAGGCGCAGAATCTCGCGGGCTTTGACGGTCAGGCCGTCCAGATCGCGCGGCATCATTTCGCTTCCCCCCGCAGTTCGGCCAAGCCAAGCTCGGCGGCCTGCACTTCAAGGCGGGCGGTTTTCGTCGCCAGCTTGGCGGCTTCTGCCCGTTCCTTCGCCTCGGTGACTGCATGTGCCTTGGTGGCCTCGGCGGTCGATTTCTCGGCTTTCAGGCGCTCCGCATTGGCTCGGGCTTCGGCGGCAGCAGCCTTGGCGGCCTCGGCTTCACGGATCGCCTTCTCGGCCTCGGCTTCGAGCTTGGCGGCTTCGGCCTCGGCCAGCCGTTCGGCGTCAGATTGCAGGCCTAGCGCCTCCTCGCGGGCGGCGTCGGCGGCTCGCTCCGCATCGACGTCGGCCACGTCGAAACCGTATTCCGCGACAACAGAGGCACGGCTGCGGAAACCGGCTTGCACTTCGGCCCGGAGTGCCCCGACATCCTGCACGGGATGCAAGTGCCGATGGCGCGGCGGGGTCCATTCGCAGCGGTTCGCGGCCATCGCGTCGGCTGCGGTCAGATGCCCGGCCAGCATCGCGGCTTGTGCCCATGCAGCGCGGACAGGGACGCAAACGCGCGGAATGACGACTTGCCACTGCACAGACTCGCATACGCGCCGCCATTCGTTCAGCGAGACGCGCAGCGCCCGGTCTGTCACGTCTCGCAGGTCGCCGGTCAAAAACTCGGTCGGCATGCCGCCAGAGCCTGCGGCGAGTTGCGCTATTTGGCTGCGCACGAATTCGGCAAACTCCGCCCCCGGCTGCGGCGGGTCAGAAAATGCGACTTCCTCGCCGGGGAGCAATTCCATTGACATACCCGGTTCAAGCGGCGTCATTGGCGTGCTGTCGTCGTCGTACTGAACCGTTTTGCCCGTCAGCGGATCAACTGCCTGGTCAATTCCGGTTGGCGCCGGTTTCTTGAAGAAAATGCCAAACAGGTTCGCCAGCCGTGCCCTTTCGCTGGCTGCATCAACGAAATCGTCCAGAATGCGCAAGCGCGTCAGGATCGGGGCCAGTACGGAAACCCCGCGCAGTTGGCCGGGGCGTTCCGGTGCATAGGCGTGGCTGACGAACTCGGCAGGCACGCGGCTATAGCTCGACAGATCAACAGAAAAGGCGCTCTTGTCGCCGGGGTGCGCCCGGTGAAAGTGATAGGCCACGCGGCGGCCGAGCTTGTCGAACTCGATACCCTGAATGATTCGATTGCCGTCCGGAAGATGCAGGTCAAGTTGCGGCAGCATGTCGCTTTCCAGCAGTTCGATTTGCACGGGGGCGGCGAGACCGTCAGAGAGGCGGCGAGACCGGAAGCGTAGGAAACATTCGCCATCGGTCACGAATGCGCGGACGGCCAAGGCTTGCAGCGCGTTGAAGTCGGCGGCGGCTCCGGTGGCGTCGGCTTGCGGCAGCCAGTTACGCCAGGCGGTTTCGATCCGCGCGCGCTGCTCCAGGTCGTCGGTTTGAGTGCGGCAAACGATGCCGGAACCAACGAGCGAAGTAACCCAGGCGCGGACGATTGCAGCGGCAAGCGGCGCATTCCTGGCAGCATCGCGGGCACGGTTGCGCAGGGTCGGCAGCGCGGGCGCTACGGCCTGCACTGGTCCACTCGACGGCGCCGACCATCCGACCATGCGGCGGCCTTGCCCGGCCCCTTCATAGTGCGCCATCGGCACTACTCGCAGTTTCGCGGTGGTTTCAGTCGCCGGGGCGACAGATAGCGGTGCTTTCTTGTCAATGGACATGCTCAGTCCTTTCGTTCTTCGTGAGTGCATCGGCAAGGCGGACTAGCGCGGCCTCGCCGGATTGCATCGCGCTACAGGTGGCGATAATCAGCCCCCCGGCCTCGCCGGTGATGATTGCGCCGGTCATGGCGTCGTTGTCTGCCTCGGCAAGCTCCAAGGCTCCGGCGTAGGCGCTGAAGCTCTCGGCAATGACGCGCAAGGCGCGTGCGGCCTTGCTGTCTGCTTCCCCGGCCTTGGCAGTCATGTGTGCGGCGTACTCTTTCAGCGCAGCAGAGCCAGCGCCTGGCAGTTCATTAGCGCATGCCAGCATAATATTTTCCCCGGTTGCCGACCACGCGGCGCTCAAGCATGACGATCTTTGCAGCCACAGCGGAAGTCGTCGGGTTGTCGTCACGTTCAAGCATTTGCCGGATGACATTACCGGCGCTTGCCAGCTTGGCGAGTGCTTCACCGAAATGCCCGGCAGCATTAACGATATCGTCATGGCTTGCGAGACCGGAGGCGGCCCCCGTGATCTTCTGCGCATCGGCCAGCGCGGCGCGGGCGTCGGAAATGTGCCCTTCGTACTCTTTGCGACGGGTCGCCGGAATATGCGCGGTCATTTCACTGGCGCGAACAAGTCCGGCCTGTACCAGATCGGCAAGTGCGCCAGCATTCAGCGCGGTCAAGTTCGCCGACAGGCGCAGCGGCACGCTTGGCGCCGGGGCAGCTTCCGCGCGGATCGGCGCGGCAGGTTTTTTCAATGCGCTAGTCATACTTCCTCCGTATTGATTTCGTCGTCGACCAGCAGGTCGGCCAGGCCTTCCAGACGCAGTTGATCGCGTATTTGCTCGACGCGACGGGTACTCAGATCGGTGAGCCCAGCGAGCAGTCCGACCGGAACTTGGTGCCGCTGCAATGCTGCAATCGTGCCGGCGGCCTTGATCGACTCAAGCGCTTTGAGCGACGGCAATGTGATGGTCTCGCCGCCACGCTCGGCAGCAAGCCAGCCGGCGGCCTCAGCGCCGATGAGCCTGGCGATGAGGTGGTCGCCGCCAATTGAGGGCGGCACATAGAGATTTCGGCCAACTTGCCCGAAAAATGCGCACAGCATCAGCGCGCTGGCGCCGCCGATTTGATTGGCGAGATCGTCGAACTGCCGAAGGTCAGCGTGTAGCGCCATCACTGCACCTCCGACGACAGCAGGCCGTGCGCCTCGGCAACATCGGCCGGCACGCCCAGCACAGCGGCGCCGTTCGCATCCGGGCGACGCGCTGCGCCGGTATGCTCGACGCCGGATTCCTCGACAAGCTCCAGGCGGTAAAGCTCGCGGCGCAGTTCCAGCAGGCGCGCGGCCTTTTCGTCGGCCGTCAGGCGCAGGCGGCCGTCGTCGCGCTTCTTCGCGGCGGCGGCGACTTCCTTCAGGACGGAATCAAGGCGCGGCGCTACGGCAGCGCCAAGGGCCAGCATCCCGAGCTTTTCGGGGGTGGCGGCGGTGATACTCAGCAACCGATGAACGGTCACGGCCTCGCCGGCAGCGACAGCGCCAGCGGCGGCATCAACGAATTTGCGCCAGGTCTCGCAGCATTCGGTCAGCGTCGCTTTCAGGCTTTCCAATGATTCGGCTTCCGGCAGGCCAGCGCCCCTGGTGCGCTCGATCAAAGCCAGAACTTCGGCGACGTCCTCGCGGACTTCGTTCAGGGTCAGGACAGGTTTTTTTGCGGTCGTCATACGGCCTCCGGGCTGTCGATCAGGCCAACGCGCATGGCGGCGGCAATTGCGCCGTCGAGAACGCGCTGCTGCATGCCGTAAGCATTGCGGGTTTCTTCGTGCCGCAGGCGGGCGGCGGCGAGGGCGGCGCGATGAGCGTCCAGGTCGGCGCCCTTCTCGGCAAGTGCCCGCTCGATTTGAGCAAGCGCCGGGCCCTGAGTGAAGGCGGCGCGGCGCTCAAGTTCGGCAAGCTCGGCCTCGGTAGTGCGCAGCGCCTGAGTCATTGCGACGCAGGTCTGCATCAGGCGCTGCGACTCGGCGCGGCTCGCTTCGGCTTCGCTTTTCAGGCGCACAAGGCGGGCGCGGGCGGCGGATCGCCAAGGGGCGGGGGCTTGGGTCATTGTCGGTTTTCTCCTATCGGTTACGCGACATGCCCATTTTCGAAATTCGAGCACAGAACCGCCTGTGCCTCGATTTCCATCAGCGGTTGCTTATCCTTCGGCGGGTGTCGGCGCTTCCTCGGGGTGCCGGTGCAGCCTTTCAAGGTCGTCGGCCAGGTTCGCCATCGCGTCGTCGATCAGTATGGATACCTCCTCCGCTACAGCGGGCGAGACGCCGAGCCGGCGTTCGAGGTTATCCGGGATCGCACGCATAGACGAAGCCACCAGGGCGAACGCCTGCGCCGATGCGGTCCTGACGTCATCGCGCGGCAGTACCGCGCCGCGGCGGCGCTCTAGCTCAAGCTCGCGCAACTTCGCATCGGCCAGTGCGCGGCGGTCAATCGGCGTCAATAGCGCCGGATCAACTTCGCCGCGGCGGGCGAATAGCGCCCGGATCGCCTCGGCAAAGTCGAATGCCGGGTGCCCGCCTCGATTGCTGACGGGCTTCAGTTCGGCGCGATTCAGCGCGGCGCGGATCGAATCGCGGTCGATACCCAGCAAACCGGCAAGCGTGCGAATGCCGACAGCGGGCAGGTCGGTAAAGTCAGACATGGCGCGGCCCTCCGGTCGAGACGGTGGTGGATATAGCATCCCGAAAATCTCCCGATTGGCGCGGCTCTTCGTCCCCGCGTGAAAGTCTCCCTACAGGAACCTTGCCGACTTTCCCGGTGCGGTCGCCGTTGCGCTCTGCGGCGCTGGCGCTACCTCGTCCGGTGTCGCAATCGTCCGGCCGGTTGTTCGTCGCTCCTGCCTCGATTGCGTGCGCCTGCCGGGCCTTCTTCGCCTCTCGGGCATAGTCGGCAGCCATCGCAAACAGGGCCAGCCCTTGCCGCACTTGTGCCGGTGTCGGTCGTTTCGTGAATCGCATGGTGTGTTCCTTTCCTTCTATTCGGCCATCGCCCATTTGCGGGCGCGTGCCGGTTGTTCTCGTTGCTCCGGTTTCCAGCCATAGGCGAGATTGGCGAAGCTGGTCGTTTCCCCACGGAAGGCAAGGCGGGCAGTGCCGGTTGAACCTTGGCGGTTCTTGGTGATATTCACCTCGGCGGTGCCAGCGTCCGGCGAGTCGGCGTTATATACCTCGTCGCGGTAGATCATCAGGATCGCGTCGGCGTCCTGCTCCAAGCTGCCGGATTCGCGCAAGTCGGACGACATGGGTCGCCGGTTCGTTCTGGCCTCAACTGCTCGATTCAATTGAGACAACAGCAGGACCGGCACGGCCAGTTCCTTTGCCAGCGCCTTAAGCCCCCGGCTTATCTGCTCAATTTGCTGGTTTCGGTTGTCGCCGTCGCCTGCCATCAACTGCACGTAGTCGATAACGAGAAGGCCCAAGCCGTTCTTGCGCTTCTCTCCCCGTGCGAGGGTGCAAACGTCGAAAAGGGTAAGCCCCCCTTGCTCGTGGATCGTCAGGGGCAAGTCATGCAACCGACCGACAGCGGCGGAAATGCGCTCGCCGTTCTCGCCTTCAAGATCGCCATTCAGCACGGCGGACAGCGGCGCGTTTCCGGCCATTGCTATCAGCCGTTGGCCTAGTTGCTTGTCGCTCATTTCCATAGACAGCACAAGCGCGGGGCGGCCATTCGCAGCGGCGTGAATCGCGGCCTGTACGGCTATGGTCGTTTTCCCCATGCCGGGGCGGCCCGCGATGATGACGAGATCGCCGGGCTTCGGGCCTCCGTTCATCAGGCGGTCAATGTCGTCAAAGCCGGTTGCCAGTGCGTCGGTCTCCCCATCGCGGCGGCGGCCCATGTCGTCGATTACGTCGTTCAGCACTTCGCTGATATGGCGCGGGCGCTTGCTGTCCTTGGCCTCGCTAATCGCCATGATCGCCGCTTGTGCCTTGGTCAGCTTCTCGCGGGTTTCGCCTGTGCCGGTCGATATGGCCCGGATTTCGTCAGACGCGGCGAATAGCTGACGCTCTAGCCACTTGTCGCGGACGATATCGGCATAGCGCCCAACATTCCGGGCGGACGGCGTAGCGGCGGCCATGTCGCCAAGGTAGGCAAGCCCCCCGGTGCGCTCACTCAATCCCCGCGCCTCGATCTGCTCGGCCACGGTGAGCACGTCGATAGCTTGCCCGCGTGCCGACATGCTGACGACTTCGGAGAAAATCAGCCGGTGCGCTTCGGCGTAGAAGTGCTCGGGGCGCAGGCGGCCTATGCGGTCGAATGCATCGCGGTCGATTAGCAGGGCGCCGATAACGCACTGCTCCGCGTGCTGGCTGTGCAGGCGTTCGGCTTGTTCAATTGCTTGCTGCATGGAATTTCCTTTCTTGCTGCCCGGCAGTCGTCCAAGCGGCGGCGCCGCCTTCTGCCATGTACCAAAGCTTGTACCAGTTGCTGCGCACGGCCTTGCGGAAGTGCGCACGCCAATCCTTCTGACGCTTCTTGGCCTCGATGTGCCGGGCCTTGAAAACCTGCCAGCAGACAAAAAGCATTTCGTCCGATATGCCGACTGTCTCCGCGTATGCGTTGATCGGATCGTTTTCAGGGATAGCGGCCTCGCCGGTTTCCTTGCATTCGGCTATGAAGGTCGAAAGCTCGATTTGTGGTCTTGCCCGCTTCTTCTCGACAGGGGGAAGGGGGGCGCATTTTTGCGCCTCCTTCTTTACTGGTTCATTTACTGGTTCAACTTCTTGGTTCCCAGTTCCGTTTTCGGAACTGTTACCCGTTCCGTTTTCGGAACTGTTTGACGGGAAAAACGGAACTGTTCCGTTTTCGGAATCGTTCCGTTTTTGGAACTCTTTCCCCTTGTCGGCGCTTCGCAGTCGATCAACTCGAAGGCGCAATACCTGAACCTGCCCGGTAATGCCTTTCCGCTTTCCCGTGTCCTCGATCAGCCCGGCCTCCTTCAGTGCTTTCAATGCCTGCCAGACTGACTTTCGATCCATGCCGGTATCGGCGCGAAACGCCTCATAGCTCGGCCATAGTTCGTTTGTTTCGTTGTCCGCTCGATTGGCGACTGACAACAGGACAAGCTTATGCAAGGGTCGAAGGCCGCTAACCTCCATTGCCAAGCCCATTGCGGTGTAGCTCATTACGCGGCCCCCGCTCGCAATGCCTCGCGGCGGTCGGCCATGCGCGACAGCATCCAGTGCCACTTACGGCACGTCCAGCAGCGGCCCATGCCGTAGCAGGTGCAAGCCTGAAACGGCAGCCAGCTTGCCGGGCGGGATGAACGGCGGCGGCGCGTCATGGCATCGGCCCCAGGATTACGGCGGCGGCGACAATCCAGACGGCCAGCGTCGTTGGGTCATACGTCAGCGCGGAAACCGCCCACTTGCGCAAGGTTCCGATTGTGCGTATAAAATGCATCTTGGAGTTTTTGCCTGCCTGGCTAAAATCTTCGCTTTCCACGCCCGAGACAGTTGCCGCTGCCTCGGGCGTTTCCTTTTCTGGCCGGGGTCGGCCTGTCGGTTGAATGCGGGCCATCTCAGCGGCTCCCAGCACGTTGCTCAATGAAGGCGTCAAGGTCGCTTTGCAGCCACGCGACAGCCTTGCCGGTAATCTTGATCGGCTTCGGAAGTTGGCCGGCTTCGACCAGCTTGTACAGCGTCGAGCGCACAATCCCGAGATACGCGGCTGCGTTCTTTGGGCGGATCAGCGCGGCGGGTTTTTGGGTTCCGTTTGTCATGGTTTATTTCCTTTCGAGTTGTCCGCAGCGGTCGCTGCACGGCTCGAAATGTAGCCAGTGGATTTCGCCATGTCAAACGTAAGTCATTGAATCCAAAGCATAACTGTAGCGTTTTGTTGCATTGTGTTATAGCACTCTTCGACATGGATTTTTGTTAATCTGCACAGATTCAAAGGCTTGTGATTTTTTTTCGATTCGCTCGAAAAATAATTGCTGATAGGTCGAAAATTGGTCGCGTTTCGCGGGGTCTCCAAGCGATGTTCGACAGACTCGACGCGCGATCAATGCCTGGCGCATCCGTACGGGGGCCACATGGCGGACGATCAGCAGGAAGGCGGCAATGGCGGCCTTCGTTCAAGCGGTATGGGATAAGCCGGATGCCTTCGCGCCACGGGCACCTATCGTCGTCGGCATTGCGGCGCCCGCGGTCGGTATGTCCGCCAGCGTGCTTTGCCTCGGCCGGTGTGGCGGTCCTAGTGGTCGGCGCACTCGGGGCGATAGGCGCGCCCCCGGCCCCTCCGCCGTGCGTCAATTTCTGAAACGACAGGTACAAAAAAAGCCCGCACGGGGCGGGCTTCGGTCGGGGCGTCTCGGGTCAGTTCGGCCCGGTATCCTGATCAACTTTTTTCGGCTCGCAGAATTTGGCCCAGTCCGCCATAAGAGCGCGGCGGCGTTCAAGCAAGTTTCCGCGTCGATATGCCGCCTCTGTCTTGCTTTTGATTACGTGCGCTAGGGCCATCTCAGCCAGTGTTTCAGAATACTCGGTGCGTTCGGCCGCCCAATCACGGAATGTGGATCGGAAACCATGCGGAACAATCATCCTGCCTTTCGAGTCGCGCCATCTCGGCGGCTCGCCTTCGTTCAGGCCGTCGCATGACATGCCGCGCACTAGCTGATTCAGGCTCATGTTTGAAAGTGGCTTGTCCTTGCGCGGACCTCCAAATATATACGGATTGTTTTCCATGCGCAGGCCCTTTGCCTTCTCGACAACGGCGACAGCAGCGGGCGTCAGTGGCACTTGATGTTCGCGCTTGCCCTTCATCCGTTCAGGTGGCACTTTCCAAACCTGTGCCGCTTCGTCGATTTCCTCCCACTTCGCGCCCAGCACCTCGCCGGACCGCGCAGCCGTCAGAATGGCAAACTCAAGGGCGAGAGGTGACATGCCATCATGTCGCCGAAGTGCCGCCATAAATGCGGGCATTTCATCAATCGGCAGGGCGGGGTGATTGCGTACCGCGCGAATCGCCCTCGGCTTCGCCAAAATGTTGTCAAGGTGGCCGCGCCAGCGTGCCGGGTTCTCCCCTTCGCGCATACCCTTGACCTTCGCAGCGTTAAGAACCAACTCGATACGGCTACGCACGCGGCTAGCGGTCTCGGTCCGACATACCCATATCGGTTCGAGGATTTCGAGCACGTGCTGTGTTCCAACCTCCGAGACGTGCAGATTGCCGACGACCGGAAAAGCGTAGGTGCGCAATGTGTTCTCCCACTGGTCGCCGTGCTTCTCGTTCTTCCATCCATGCCGCCGTCCTTCGATAAAACGCATGGCGACGGCCTCGAATGTCTCGCTTTGCATGGCTTCGGCGTTGGCTTGCTCTGCCGCCTTCGCCTGTTTCTGTGCCTCTTTCTCGGCAAGGGGGTCAATGCCGCGCTTCACCTTGAGTTTCAATTCGCCGCGTGCCTCTCTGGCTTTCGCCAGCGTCAGCCCCCCTGCGGGGTCAGATTCCGAGAGCTTCGCCGTTCCCAAGCCCATTGCGCGGCGCTTTCCGGCTATCTGGTAACGAAAGAGCCAGCTTCTGGTTCCAGTCTTGGTCACTTGAAGATATAGCCCGTCATCAACGGGATGAATTCCCTCGCCAAGCCGTTTTAGTTCCAGCGGCGTTTTCTTCGTTGCCATTTTCGGCCCCTTTCTGTCTGTCCGTACTCACCAATCGACTCACCACGAAGGCGGCCAACTCACCAAAAAACTCACCATTCAGGATGGAGATTATAGGCGACGAATTCGGACAACAAAAGACAATTAATTTCTTTATTAACTGATTTACAAGGGGATTTTCATATGCACAAAGAGCAATCAAGGGCAATGTGAGACGTTGCAAGACAAATAGTAGGCGGACGCCCTCTCCGCCAGCAATTCTGCAGTAAACAATTCAAGCCCTTGGACTCCAAGGGCTTTTTGTTTTTCTGTTGAGTGAAACCCGGTGTGGGGCAGGGGGTGCGCGCCACCCCGGCGGAATCACCGTGCGCAACCTTGTTCGGCCATTGAACTGCCCGAACTGAGATTCCGTTAGCTGTCGACGGTGGGGCAGCGCTATCATCGGCTCATGCAGGTGTCGGGCCGCGAGGCCTGGCGGCGGCGAGCGCACTTGCCGTGAGCAAACCTGCCGGTAAACACACTTCCGGAACAAGGGGTCGGTCTCATGCTTCAACTCAAGGTCGGACAGAAAATCGCGGCCATCGTCGCCGTGGTTGGGATGGCGCTGGGCGTCTTGCTGCTGGTTTCCTTTCTGGCGTTCAATTCGCTGGACAGCAAGCTGGAAACGGTCAAGCGCGAGGGCATTCCCTATGCGCTGGCAGCAAAGGACATGCAGATGCAGGTGGTGCAGATCCAGCAATGGCTGACCGACATCTCGGCGACGCGCGGCCAGGACGGCCTCGACGACGGTTTCCGCGAAGCCGAGGCCGCCCACGCGCGCTTCATGGAAGACCTGGCGGTGCTCGAGCGCAGCTATCAGGCGCGCGGCAACAGTGAAAAGCTTGCCCAGGCGCAGCAGATCCGCGCCAGCATTGCCGGCGAAGACGAGGTGGCCGTCCTGGCGCGCAGCTTCAACCGCTTGCTGGTGGCGCTGCGCGAGACGTTTGCCGCACTGGCCTCGGGCGTGCATGAGGTCGACCGCACGGCGCGCGCG
>DILW01000017.1 GCA_002425245.1 Betaproteobacteria bacterium UBA5582
TGGACGGGCTGGAGGCCGACGTGGTGACGCTGGCCCTCGCCTACGACATCGACGCCATCGCCGAGAAGACCGGCACGATCCCCGCCGACTGGCAGCAGCGCTTCGCCCACAACAGCGCGCCCTATACCTCGACCATCGTGTTCCTGGTGCGCAAGGGCAATCCGAAGAACATCAAGGACTGGGACGACCTGGTCAAGCCGGGTTACCAGGTCATCGTGCCGAACCCGAAGACCTCGGGCAACGGCCGCTACACCTATATTGCCGCCTGGGGCTACGCCCTCGACAAGACCGGTTCCGAGGCCGGCGCCAGGGACTTCGTCACCAAGCTGTTCGCCAACGTGCCGGTGCTCGACGGCGGCGGTCGCGGCGCGACGACGACCTTCACCCAGCGCGATGTCGGCGACGTGCTGGTGACCTTCGAGAATGAAGCCATCCTGATCGCCCAGGAACTCGGTTCGAGCAAGTTCGACATCGTCTATCCGTCGCTGTCGATCGAAGCCGCCGCCCCGGTGGCCATCGTCCAGAAGGTCGCCGCCAAGCGCGGTACCGAGAAGGTCGCCAAGGCCTACCTCGACTTCCTGTATACCCCGGCCGGCCAGGAAATCATCGCCAAGCACGATTTCCGGCCGCGCGACCCGGCGGTGCTGAAGAAGCATGCGGCCAAGTACCCGAACATCCGCACCTTCACCGTCGAGCAGAAGCTGGGTGGCTGGGCGGCGGTGCAGAAGGCGCACTTCGCCGACGGCGCCCTGTATGACCAGATCGTCGCGAGGAAGTAATGGCTGCAACAAGAACCTTCCGCGTGTTGCCGGGCTTCAATCTGACGCTCGGTTACACGCTGGGCTACCTGTCGCTGCTGATCCTGATCCCGCTGTCGGCGGTCTTCCTGAAGACCTTCGAAATGGATTGGGCGCGCTTCGTCGAGGTGGTTACGGCGCCGCAGGTCGTGGCCACCTACAAGCTGTCGTTCGGCGCCTCCCTGCTGGCGGCAGCCATCAACGCGGTGTTCGGCCTGATGCTGGCGTGGGCGCTGGTGCGCTACAGCTTCCCCGGCAAGAAGATCGTCGATGCCCTGGTCGATCTGCCGTTCGCCCTGCCGACCGCCGTGGCCGGCATTGCGCTGACCGCGCTCTATGCCAAGAACGGCTGGCTCGGTCAGTACCTGGAGGAGATCGGCATCAAGGTCGCCTTCACGCCGCTCGGCGTGCTGGTCGCGCTGGTCTTCATCGGCCTGCCGTTTGTCGTGCGTACCGTGCAGCCGATCCTGGAAGACCTCGACACCGAACTCGAAGAAGCCGCCGCCAGTCTGGGCGCGCAACGCTGGCAGACCTTCCGCCACGTCATCTTCCCGATCCTGCTGCCGGCGCTGCTGACCGGTTTTGCGCTGGCCTTTGCCCGCGCGGTCGGTGAGTACGGCTCGGTCATCTTCATCGCCGGCAACCTGCCTTTCGTTTCCGAAATCACCCCGCTGATGATCATCACCAAGCTCGAACAGTACGACTACCAGGGGGCGACGGCCATTGCCTCGGTGATGCTGATCTTCTCCTTCATCCTGCTGCTGATCATCAACGGCCTGCAGGCCTGGACCGCCAAACGCACCGGGAGGGATCGGTAATGGCCGGCGCAACCACCATGCACCTGGGCGGCAATCACGCTGCCCGCTTCGAGAACAAGGCAGCGACCAGCGAAACGCCGCTGGTCAAATGGACCATCCTGGCCATTGCCCTGACTTTCTTCACCGTCTTCCTGCTGATGCCGTTGATCGCAGTGTTTGTCGAAGCCTTCCGCAAGGGCTGGGAAACCTACGTCACCGCGCTGGTCGATCCGGATGCCTTGTCGGCGATCAAGCTGACCCTGCTGGCGGCGGCCGTTTCGGTGCCGCTCAACCTGGTCTTCGGTGTCGCGGCAGCCTGGGCAATCGCCAAGTTCGAGTTCCGCGGCAAGCAGTTCCTGATCACCCTGATCGATCTGCCGTTCTCGGTCTCGCCGGTCATTGCCGGTCTGGTCTTCGTGCTGATCTTCGGCGCCCAGGGCTGGTTCGGTAGCTGGCTGATCGACAACGACATCAAGATCATCTTTGCCGTGCCGGGCATCGTGCTGGCCACCGTCTTCGTCACCTTTCCCTTCATCGCCCGCGAACTGATCCCGCTGATGCAGGCGCAAGGCAAGGAAGAGGAAGAGGCGGCCGTGGTCCTTGGTGCCAAAGGCTGGCAGGTGTTCTGGTACGTCACGCTGCCCAACATCAAGTGGGGCCTGATGTACGGCGTGATCCTGACCAACGCCCGGGCGATGGGCGAGTTCGGCGCGGTCAGCGTCGTCTCCGGCCACATCCGCGGGCAGACCAACACGCTGCCACTGCACGTCGAAATTCTCTACAACGAATACATGTTCTCGGCGGCCTTCGCCGTGGCCTCGCTGCTGGCCTTGCTGGCACTGGTCACGCTGGTCATCAAGAACTGGGTCGAGCATCAGGCGGCCCGCTCCTACCGAGACACCCAGGAATCCGCATCATGAGCATCCAGGTCAAGAACATCCACAAGCAGTTCGGCGCTTTCACCGCGCTGGACGACATCACCCTCGACTTCCCGACCGGCGAGCTGGTCGCCCTGCTGGGGCCTTCGGGCTGCGGCAAGACCACGCTGCTGCGCATCATCGCCGGGCTGGAACAGGCCGATTCCGGCCAGATCCTGCTCGACGGCGACGACGCATCCAGCACCCATGTGCGCGAGCGCCAGGTCGGCTTCGTCTTCCAGCATTACGCCTTGTTCAAGCACATGACCGTATTCGACAACGTCGCCTTCGGCATGCGCATGAAACCGCGCGGCCAGCGGCCGTCGGAAGCGAAGATCAAGGACAAGGTGCATGAACTGCTCAAGCTCGTGCAACTCGACTGGCTGGCCGACCGCTTCCCGTCGCAACTCTCCGGCGGCCAGCGCCAGCGCATCGCGCTGGCCCGGGCGCTGGCGGTGGAACCACGGGTGCTGCTGCTCGACGAGCCGTTCGGCGCGCTCGACGCCAAGGTGCGCAAGGAACTGCGCCGCTGGCTCCGGAAGCTGCACGACGAACTGCACATCACCTCGATCTTCGTCACCCACGACCAGGAAGAGGCGCTCGAAGTCGCCGACCGCGTCGTGCTGATGGACCACGGCAAGGTCGAGCAGATCGGCACCCCGGAAGAGGTCTATCGTCACCCGGCGACGCCCTTCGTCTATGGCTTCCTGGGCTCGGTCAATTTCTTCCACGGGCGGGTCGAAGGCGAAACCGTTCGCGTCGGCGACGACACCCTGCCGCACGAACCGCACGATTTCGATCACGGTGCCGAGGTGGTTGCCTTTGCCCGGCCGCACGAACTGGATATCGACACCGATCCGGCGTCGACCGCCGGCATCGCCGCGCGCATCAACCGCGTGCTCGCCTTCGGTGTCACCGCCCGGGTCGAGCTGGATGGCATCAACGGTTCGACCGGCCAGCATTTCGAGGTCGAGATCACGCGCGAGCGGGTCCTCGAACTCGGGCTCAAGGATGGGCAGGCCGTGCGGCTGATCCCCTCCCGCCTGAAGGTATTCGAACGCGAAGGAGCGTCCGCATGAATTTTCAGCAACTGCGCATCATCCGCGAGACGGTGCGCCGCAACTTCAACCTGACCGAGGTCGGCAACGCCCTGTTCACCTCGCAGTCGGGTGTCTCCAAGCACATCAAGGATCTCGAGGACGAACTCGGCGTCGAGCTGTTCGTGCGCAAGGGCAAGCGCCTGCTCGGCCTGACCGATCCGGGCAAGGACCTGCTGGTCCTGGTCGAGCGCATGCTGCACGACGCACGCAACATCAAGACGCTGGCCGAGCAGTACAACCAGCGCGACGTCGGTCAGTTGACCGTCGCCGCAACGCACACCCAGGCCCGGTACGCCTTGCCGCGGGTGATCGCCGAGTTCAAGAAGGCTTTTCCGCGCGTGCATCTGAAATTGCACCAGGGCAGCCCGCAGGAAATCGTTGACCTGCTGCTTGAGGGTGAAGCCGACATCGGCATCGCCACCGAAGCTGTCGCCGGGCATCCTGAACTGGCGGCTTTCGATTTCTATCACTGGCATCATGCGCTGGTGGTGCCGGCCGGGCACGCGTTGTTGACGGCTGCCCGGCCCAGCCTGGAGGCGATTGCCGAATATCCGGTGATTACCTATCACGAGGGCTTCACCGGCCGGGCCGGCATCGACCGCGTCTTTGCCGAGGCCGGGCTGGTACCGGATGTCGTCATGTCGGCGCTCGATGCGGACGTGATCAAGACCTATGTCGAACTGGAACTGGGGATCGGCATCGTCGCTTCGATGGCCTTTCACCCCAAACGCGACGAAGGTCTGGTGATGATCGACTGCCAGCACCTGTTTCCTCTGAACACCACGCACATCGCGATCCGGCGCGGCCATTACCTTCGCGGTTTTGCCTACCGCTTCATCGAGTTGTGCGCACCGGCGCTGAACGAGGCCAGGGTGCGGGCGGTGAGCGATCCGGGCGCGCGTCGGGAAGAGGACTTATGATTGAGTCTTCATTGACCGGAGACGACGCGTTTCATGGATGAAACCCAGGCTGTATTCGAACGGGTGGCCCGCTATTTCTCGCTGCTCTCCGACCCGACGCGATTGCGCATCCTCTCCTGCATGTGCAACCAGGAGCGCAGTGTCGGCGAGATCGTGGACATCATCGGCCTGAGCCAGCCGAACATTTCCCGTCATCTGGGCATCCTGTTCGAGGCGGAGGTGATCGACAAACGGCGTGAAGGGACGACGATCTACTATCGGGTGATCGACCCGGATTTCACCGACATCTGCCGCACGGTCAGCATCCGCGTCGCCAGTTGCGACTTTCCTACCGGGCAGAAGGACGGGGAAGACAAGGCCTGAGGCCCGCCTTCCCCCGGTCCGGGCTCAGCCCAGGCGCGTGCGGGCGCGGGCCACGGCGGCGCGCACCTGTTCCGGGGCGGTGCCGCCGATGTGATTGCGCGAGGCCAGCGAGCCCTCGACGGTGAGCACCGAGAAAACGTCGTTTTCGATCAGCGGCGAGAACTGCTGCAGCTCTTCCAGGGTCAGCTCCGGCAGGTCCACGCCCTTGAACTCGGCGGCCTTGACCGCGTGGCCGACGGCTTCGTGGGCGTCGCGGAAGGGCAGGCCCTTCTTGGTCAGGTAGTCGGCGAGGTCGGTGGCGGTGGCGAAGCCCTGGGTCAGCGCGGCCTTCATGTTGTCGGCGCGCACCGTGATGCCGCCGGCCATGTCGGCGAAGATGCGCAGCGTGTCGGTGACCGTGTCGACGGCGTCGAACAGCGGTTCCTTATCTTCCTGGTTGTCCTTGTTGTAGGCCAGCGGCTGCGACTTCATCAGCGTCAACAGGCTCATCAGCTGGCCGTACACGCGGCCGGTCTTGCCGCGGGCGAGTTCCGGCACGTCCGGGTTCTTCTTCTGCGGCATGATCGACGAGCCGGTGCAGAAGCGGTCGGCGATCTGGATGAAGCCGACGCGCGGGCTCATCCACATCACCAGTTCTTCGGACAGGCGGCTGATGTGCATCATCAGCAGCGCGCAGGCCGAGGTGAATTCGATGGCGAAGTCGCGATCCGAGACGGCATCCAGCGAGTTCTCGCAGACGCCTTCGAAGCCGAGCTGTTCGGCGACGAATTCACGGTCGATCGGGTAGGTGGTGCCGGCCAGCGCGGCCGAACCCAGCGGCAGGCGGGCGACGCGCTTGCGGCAGTCGGCGAAGCGCTCGCTGTCGCGGCCGAACATCTCGAAATAGGCCAGCATGTGGTGGCCGAAAGTCACCGGCTGGGCAACCTGCAGGTGGGTGAAGCCGGGCATCGGCGTCGCCGCTTCCTTTTCCGCCAGGTCGACCAGCGCGCTGCGGAAAGCCTTCAACAGCATCTGGATATCGTCGATCGCGTCGCGCAGGTAGAGGCGGATGTCGGTCGCCACCTGGTCATTGCGCGAGCGGCCGGTATGCAGGCGCTTGCCGGCGTCGCCGACGAGGGCGGTGAGGCGCTTCTCGATATTGAGGTGCACGTCTTCCAGGTCGAGCGACCATTCAAACTTGCCCGTTTCGATCTCTTCGGTGACGATCGCCATGCCGCGTTCGATGTCGGCCAGGTCGGCGGCGGCGATGATGCCCTGTTTGGCGAGCATGCGCGCATGCGCCAGCGAACCGCGGATGTCCTGGCGCCACATGCGCTGGTCGAAATCGACCGAAGCCGTGTAGCGTTTGACGAGATCGGAGACCGGCTCGGAGAAGCGGCCGGCCCAGGTGTATTGATTGGCGTTGGAAGTCATGTCTGTGGTCTAGAATTGGGGCAGATCGACGAGAAATTTCAGGGGAATCCGCACAGGGATGACAAGTATACGGCACTTTCCGGCCACTCAGCCGCTGCCCGACTGGCGCAACTTCGGCGTCATGCTGCGCGTGCTGCTCGGGGTCAATGGCCTGGCTGCCCTGGCGGCGCTGATCCAGACCGCGACCCTGACCGACTGGAGCGAGCGCTTCCTCGACCTGGCTTCCTTCGTCGAACCCTGGCTGCTGATCTGGCTCAGCCTGCTGGCCCTGTTGCGCAATCTGCTCTGGCGTCTGCGCCTGCGTGCCGGTCAGGCGTGCGTGATGGCGCTGGCGGCGGCTTGTGCCGGCCTGCTGCACAGCTACGCCGCTTCGTTCAACCTGATCGACGCCGCGCTCGCGCGCAGCATCCTGCTGGCGGTGGCGGCCAGCGGCCTGTTGCTGATCTACTTCGAGCTGCGCTCGCGCGCCCTCTCGCCGGCCCAGGCCGAGGCGCGGCTGGCGGCATTGAATGCCCGCATCCGACCGCATTTCCTGTTCAACTCACTGAACGCCGTCCTGTCGCTGATCCGCGCCCGCCCGCAGGAGGCGGAAGCGGCGCTGGAATCCCTGTCCGACCTGTTCCGGGCGGCGATGCGCGATCCGGCCGAACTGGTCAGCCTGGCCGACGAGATTGCCCTGGGCCGGCAATACCTGGCCCTTGAGCAACTGCGTCTGGGCGAACGCCTGGTCTGCGACTGGCAACTCGAAGCGGTGACGCTGTCCCTGCCGATTCCGCCGCTGATGCTGCAACCGCTGCTGGAAAATGCCGTCTATCATGGGATTGAACCCGCTCCGGCGGGCGGGACGATCACCGTGTCGATGCGCCAGCGCGGTGACGAACTGCATGTCCGGATCGCCAACCCGATCCCCGGTGGCGAGCAGCACGCCGCCGGTAACAACATGGCGCTGGCCAACATCCGCGAGCGCCTGGCCCTGTATTACGATCTTGAGGCCCGCGTGGAAACCGTGATTACCGATACGCGCTACGAAATTCGCATCGTCCTGCCATGTCAACGCTACGCCCACTGAAAATCCTGCTGGTCGACGACGAGCCGCTGGCCCGTGACCGCCTGCGCACCCTGCTCGGCGACATTGCTGCCCAGTGTCCGGTCGACATCGTCGGCGAGGCGGCAAATGGTCTGCACGCACTGGAAACCCTGCACGAACAGGCGGCCGATGTGGTCCTTGCCGACATCCGCATGCCGGGCATGGACGGGATGACTTTGCTGGCCGCCCTGCATGAGGTGGACCCCGAGGTTCCGGTGATCCTTGTGACCGGCCATGCCGAAGTGCAGCTGGCGGTCGAGGCGATGCGGCGCGGCGCCTATGACTTCATCGAAAAGCCCTTCAACATCGACCAGCTGATGGTGGTGGTGTCGCGCGCGATGGAAACCAGCCGCCTGCGGCGCGAGAACGCCGACCTGCGCCGGCGCGACGGCGCCTCGTCCGAGATGCTGGGGTCCAGCCCGGCTTTCCGGGCGCTGAAGACCCAGCTTGACAAGGTGACCAAGTCGAACGGCCGCGTCATGCTGACCGGCCCGGCCGGGTCGGGCAAGGAAATGGCCGCGCGCTATATCCACACCCATTCCAACCGCGCCTCGGGGCCGTTCGTGTCGGTTTCCTCGGCGACGATTGAACCCGAGCGCATGGAAGAGGTGCTGTTCGGCCGCGAAACGGCGGAACGCGGGGTGGAAAAAGGCCTTCTGGAGCAGGCCCATGGCGGGGTGGTCTATTTTGACGAGGTGGCCGACATGCCCCTTGGCACCCAGTCGAAGATCCTGCGCGTGCTGACCGAACAGCAGTTCACCCGGGCGGGCGGCGCCGACAAGGTGCGCGTCGATCTGCGGGTGATTTCTTCGACCACGCGCGACCTTCGGCATGAAATCGCCGCCGGCCGCTTCCGGCAGGAGTTGTACGACCGTCTCAACGTGGTGCCCATCGCGGTTCCGGCGCTGGAGGAACGGCGTGAGGATATTCCCGAACTGACCCGCCAGTTCATCGACATCTTCCACCGCACCCAAGGGTTGCCGCTGCGCAAACTGACCGAAGAGGCCGAGGCGATGCTGCAGACCATGTCCTGGCCGGGCAACGTGCGCCAGTTGCGCAACGTGATCGAGCGGGTGCTGATCCTGGGCGACAACGGCGGCCCGGTCGAGGCGCGCGAACTGCCGGGGCAGGAGGCCACCGCCGAAGCCGGCGGCAAGCTGGTTCTGGGTGGCGCTATGGCCACCCTGCCGCTGCGCGAGGCGCGCGAGGTCTTTGAACGCGAATACCTGCTGACCCAGATCAACCGCTTTGGCGGCAACATCAGCCGCACCGCCGGTTTCGTCGGCATGGAACGCAGCGCGCTGCACCGCAAGCTGAAGTCGCTGGGCGTGGTCGGTTCCGGCAAGAACGGCCGGGGCGGCGAAGAGGATGACGAGGACGCCGAAGACTGATCCCCCCGGCGTTGACCCGTTCCCCCCGATCTGACATGCAGGCAGGATGACGGACCGGAGCCATTCATGAAGGTGATCATCTGCGGCGCGGGGCAGGTGGGCTGGCAGATCGCCCGCCACCTGTCGGGCGAGAGGAACGACGTCACCATCGTCGATCAGAACGCCGATCTGGTGCGGCGCGCGACCGAGACGCTGGATGTGCAGGGCGTGGCCGGCTTTGCCAGCTATCCCGACATTCTGGAAAAGGCCGGCGCGCGCGATGCCGACATGATCATCGCCGCCACCCATTCCGATGAGGTCAACATGGTCACCTGTCAGGTGGCCCATTCGATCTTTGCGGTGCCGCGCAAGGTGGCCCGCCTGCGCGCCCAGTCCTATCAGGACGCGATCTATTCCGACCTTTACCGCCGCGACCACCTGCCCATCGACGTGGTGATCAGCCCCGAACGCGAGGTGGCCGAGGCGGCGCTGCAACGGCTGGCGGCGCCGGCGGCCTTTGACACCGAAAGCTTCATGAACGGGCGGGCGCAGCTTCTGGGGATCGTGCTGGGCGAGGATTGCCCGGTGCTGATGACGCCGCTGCGCCAGCTGAACGAGCTGTTTTCCACGCTGCGCGCCATCGTGGTGGGGGTGCGGCGGCAGGACAGCCTGTTCGCGCCCGAACCGCGCGACCTTTTGCTGGCGGGTGACCAGATCTATGTCTTCACCCATGTCGAGGATGTGAACCGCACGCTGGAGGTCTTTGGCAAGAAGACCAAGAAGCAAGAGCGCATCATCATCATCGGCGGCGGCAATGTGGGGCTTGCGGTGGCCCGCGCGCTGGAAAGCCGAACCGACCGGGTGCGCGCCAAGATCATCGAACGCAACCGTGGCCGCGCCGAACTTGCCGCCGACGGGCTGACGCGGACCATCGTGCTTAACGGCGACGGCATGGACATGGAGCTTCTGACCGAAGCCTCGATCGACCGGGCCGATGCGGTGCTGACGGTGACCGACGACGACCGCACCAACATCCTGGCCGCGGTCCGCGCCAAGCAGGCCGGCTGCCCCATGGCCATCGCGCTGGTCAACGACCCCACGCTGGCGCCCCTGATGGCGCCGCTGGACATCGACGCCTATATCAACCCGCGCGCCACCAC
>DILW01000118.1 GCA_002425245.1 Betaproteobacteria bacterium UBA5582
CACCATGTCGCCGGCCGGCGACATGGTGCGCTACCGCATCGATGTCGGCCGTGACCACGGCGTCGAAGTGCGCGACATCGTCGGGGCGATTGCCAACGAAGCCGGCATCGAGAGCCGTTTCATCGGCCGCATCGGCCTCTACGACGAATCGAGCACGGTCGAACTGCCGGCCGGCATGCCCGCCGAAGCCGCCAACGCGCTGAAGCGCACCCGCATCCGCGGCGTGCCGATCAACCTGCGCCAGGACGAAGGCCGTCCGGCCAGCAGCTTCGGTGGCGAACGCAAGTTCGACGGCGAGCGCAAGTTCAAGAAAAAGCCGTTCGCTGAGCGCTGAATTCCGCTAACAAGTTCAAAAGCCAGGGCTAACCCCTGGCTTTTTTTGTAAGGAGCCCCCATGTTTCGCATCTGGATCACCCTGACCGGCCTGCTCGGTGCCATTGGCGTCGGCCTGGCCGCCTGGAGTTCGCACGGCCTGTCCAGTTTCGTCCCGGCCGATCAGCTCCCGCTTGCCCTCGAACGCGCCCGCGCCGCCAACCTGCACCACATGCTGCACACCGTCGCCCTGTTCGGCGTCGCGCTGTGGTCGCGCCAGCATGCCGGCTTTTTCCTGAACCTTGCCGGCACCCTCTTCGTGCTCGGCATCGTCGGCTTCTCCGGCGGCATCTACCTGTTGCGCATCGTCGCCGGCATCCACGAAGGCGCCATCATCAACGTCGTCCCCTTCGGCGGCTTCTGCCTGATGTTCGCCTGGCTGGCGCTGGCACTGGCCGGCTGGCAGCGGGAAAGAAGCGGAGAATTCCGCTAGGCGACGCACGCGCGCCCGCTCAGGGCGCCGGCACGATGCCCCAGAAGCGCGCAATCTGCTCGCTGGAACAGATGCCCACGTCGAACAGGTGCTCGCCCTTGCGCCCGCACTGGCCGTCGATGATCGGCGTGCCGTGCCCCATGCCGGCGATGCGATGCACTTCGAGTTGAATCCGGCCCTGGCCGTCGCGATACACGCTGTGCCGGTGCCTGGCATCGGGCTGCGGCGAGGTGCTGGCAGCCACCCGGTCGAGGCCGAGCACGTTCCGCCATTGTTTTTCCAGCTCATCGGCACTGGCGGCAACCACCGTGCCATCGGCCGTGCCGTGCCAGATCGACAGCCGCGGCCACGGGCCGCGGAATGTCCGGTTGGCGTCGCGCACCTTGTCGCCCCAGAGCGCCGGCGGCAGCGACTTGATCCGGGCGTTGCCGGTCTTGCTGGTGTAATCCAGTCCGCACTCGCTGGGTGACAGCGCCGCGTAGGGATCGGTCGCGCACTTGTACGGCACCCCGGCGAGCACCGCGCCGCCGGCAAACAGCTCCGGATAACTGGCCAGCATCACTGCGGTCATCGCTCCGCCCCCGGACAGGCCGGTGACGAAAACCTGGCGCGCATCGAGCCGGTGCGACTGGATCGCGGTCCTCAACATGGAGACGATGGACGCGGCTTCGCCACTTTCGCGGTCGATGTCGCTGCCGAACCAGGCGTAGTTCCAGGGGAAATAGTCGCTCCAGGCGTGACCGTTGAACCAGTTGAAGCAGCGGTTCGGATTATTGGCTTCCTGCTGTTCCGGAAGCATCAGCGCAAAACCGTGGCGATCCGCCAGGTCCACCCAGCCAGCGCCCCGACCGTAGAGTTCCGCGTTCTGCCCGCAGCCGTGCAGGACCACGACCAGCGGCGCCCCGGCCTTGAGACCGGACGGCAGGTACTCGTACATTCTGAGATTGCCGGGATTGTCGCCGAAGGCTTCGACCTGGAC
This sequence comes from Betaproteobacteria bacterium UBA5582, assembly GCA_002425245.1. Classification (GTDB taxonomy): domain Bacteria; phylum Pseudomonadota; class Gammaproteobacteria; order Burkholderiales; family Rhodocyclaceae; genus Azonexus. The sequence goes on from DILW01000118.1 coordinate 1,785, forward strand.
GAGATTCGCCGCCTGCCCGGTGAAAGCCGAGAACAGGCCGAGCAACAGGCCCAGCACGGTCACCGATTGTCTGATTCGCTTGTGCATCTGCATGGTTGTTCGCTCCCGCATCCGGCAGCCGGCGCACGCCGACAATTCCGACAGCATGCACCGAAAACTGCGCAATTGCATCACTCCCAAAGCAAGTCCGGGGGTGCAACGGGTAAAATTCCGGCCATGAGCCAAGCCACCGACCCCAGCATCCTCTCCCCCCTCGGCAAACCGACCGAGTATCGCAGCACCTACGCGCCGGAACTGCTTTATCCGATTCCGCGCCAGATCAAGCGCGACGAAATCGGCGTGATCGCCGGTCAGCTGCCTTTCGTCGGCGAAGACCTGTGGAACGCCTACGAATTGTCGTGGCTCAATCCCAAAGGCAAGCCGGTGGTTGCCGTGGCCTGTTTCCGCGTACCGGCGGACAGCCCCTGTCTGATCGAATCGAAATCCTTCAAGCTTTACCTGAACTCCTTCAACCAGACGGAATTTGCCGACCTGGCCGCGGTCCGCGCCTGCCTGGCCAGTGACCTCGGCGCTGCGGCCGGTGCCCCGGTCGGGGTGGACATCGCCGACCTGCGCGACCGTCCGCCGGCCTGCATCGCCTATCCGGAAGCCGTCCTCCTTGACGATCTCGACATCGTCTGCGACCGCTACCAGCCGGCGCCTGAACTACTCGGCACGGTGGCTGGCGACGTGGTCGAGGAAACCCTGGTTTCCCACCTGCTCAAATCCAATTGCCTGGTCACCGGCCAGCCGGACTGGGCCATGCTCGTCGTCCGCTACCGCGGCCGCCCCATCGACCGGGCAGGCCTGTTGCGCTACATCGTTTCCTTCCGCAATCACAACGAGTTTCACGAGCAGTGCGTGGAGCGCATCTATTGCGACATCCGCCGTCACTGCGCACCGACGGCGCTGGCCGTGCACGCCCGCTACACCCGCCGTGGTGGCCTGGACATCAATCCCTTCCGCAGCAGCGGCGAATTCGCAGCACCGGACAACACGCGGGAAATCCGGCAGTAAGTCGTTTCAGCGACCGATGAAGCCCATCGCGTCGCTGAGGCGCATCAACTGTGGCTGCTGGTCGAGCCAGTCGCGGGCCTCGGCCAGCGTCGGCTTCACCTCGCACTCGTAGGAAGCCAGGTCAACCGCGCCGAGCACCCGGCCAACGGCAGCGGCCAGTTGCGAATCGGCACTGACGAATACGACCCGGCAATTGGGCGACGAGGCCCAGGCGCCAAAATGCATGATTGCCAGTTCGGTCAGCGTCTCGTTGCTGATGTCGTGCTCGCCGACCGCGGAAAAATCGTGGATCACGTAGCGCGCCTCGTCAAAGCGCGGATCGCTCTGGATCGCGCGCACGCAGTCGATGAATGCTTCCGAGGTGAGGCGGCGGGCATGAATCGCCAACACGCCCTCCGGCTCCCAAACCAGCCTGCAATTCATTGCCAACTCCCAAACCGCTTCATATTACCGATGCATTGCCGTGAGCATCTTCAGATGCTGCCAATGCTAACCCACAATCCCGAGGGAATAGGCCTAGGGCATTACCCGGCCGCTGGTGCGGTGTAGCGAAGACGCACCATCCTGAACCCCCAATCATGTGCGCCACCCCGATTTGGGGCAGTGCAGCAATCTTGCACAGCCAAGAAGAAAAAGAACTTTATTCATTATAAACAGATATATAAGCAAGCATTACCCGATCATTCCGCCACTGGCACGCGGCGTGCTTTAAAGCCTTCACCGGTCTGACCGGTCTGAACGGAAAAGCCCATGCCCAGCGTCTCCAACATCGCCGCCCAAACCCTGCAACGCCGCATCCTCGACGGCGATTACGCGCCCGGCGCCGCCCTGCCCGGCCAGCGCGAACTGGCCGAGAACCTGGGCATCAGCCGCGCCTCCTTGCGCGAGGCGATCTCCATGCTGGAAGCCCTCGGCCTGCTCCGCTCCTTCGTTGGCAAGGGGGTTTTCGTCACCGCCGGCGCGCCGGCCGACGTTGCCAACCTGCCGAGCGGGCCGAACGCGATGCCGCCGGACGCCATCTTCCAGATGCGTTTCGTCAT
>DILW01000006.1 GCA_002425245.1 Betaproteobacteria bacterium UBA5582
ACGCTCTTCCGATCTTCGTACTGGTCGACATGCATGCCGCGCACGAGCGCATCCTCTACGAAAAGCTCAAGACCGTCGTCGACGGCACGCCATCGACCCAGCGCCTGCTGATTCCAGCAGTGCTGCGCCTCGACCCGCGCTCGATGGCGGTCGCCGAGGAATGCACCGAGGTGCTCGCGGGCATGGGCTTCGACGTCACCCCGGCCGGACCTCTTGAGCTCGCGGTACGCAGCGTGCCGGCACTGCTCGCCAACGCGCCGGTCGCCGATCTCGTCCGGCAGCTTCTCGAAGAGTTGGGCGAAGTGCCCGCGAGCGACGTCGTCACGGCGCGTCGCAATGAATTGCTGGCAACCATGGCCTGCCACGGCGCGGTGCGCGCCCGCCGGCAACTGGCGATTCCGGAGATGAACGCGCTGCTGCGGCAGATGGAAGAGACCGAACGCGCCGGCCAGTGCAACCACGGCCGGCCGACCTGGACCGAGCTGTCGCTCGACGAACTCGACAAATTGTTTCTTCGCGGTCGATAATCCGGGTTGATCAAGCCCGGAGCATCGATGAAGTTCCTCATCTCGCGAATCCGCAAACTGGTTTCGCACCAGCAGGACAACTGGCGGCGCCTTGCCCTGCTCGGCCTGGGAACGCTGGCCTTCATCACCTATGCCACGCTGCTGTCGATCGGCCTGATCATCGCCCACGAGCGCGAAAGCGAGTTCGCCTTGCGCAACCTGGAAAATCTCGCCCGCGTCCTCGACGACCACGCCCGCGGCACCATCGACAAGATCGACACCATCCTGCTCGGCAGCAAGGTCCATCTCTCGCCGACCGAGCTCCGCCACGCCGCTGACACCAATACCACCCTGGCCCGCTTTCTCGAACTGATTACCAACGAATCGCAAAGCTTGCGCGTCGCCGACCGTGAAGGCCGCTTCATTTTCGATGCCAGCGGCGAGACAAAAAACGCGCGTATCGATGATCGCGCCTACTTCCAGCGCAATCGCGACGATCCGTCCGGCAAACTGATCATTTCCGACCCCTTGTTCGCCCGCATCACCCACAACTGGGTGATCACCCTCAGCCGGCGCATCGATGACGACCGGGGAAACTTCGCGGGTCTGATCCAGGCTGCCATCCGGGCCAGTCATTTCCAGGATTTTTTCGCCAGTCTCGACCTCGGCGAGGGCCAGAGCATTGCCCTGGTTAACGAGAAGGAACTATTGATTGCCCGCTACCCGCCGGCCCCGGAGAAAATCGGCCAGCAGGTCAGCCATCCGGAAATCGCCAAGCTGATCAGAGAGCGCGGGACAGATACGAGTTTCACCACACGGTCGGCGCTCGATGGCATCGAACGTCTGTACGTGGTCCGCCGGGTTGGTGAATACCCTTTCTACGTGGTCGTTGGCCACGCCCCGGAGCATTTCCTGGCCAACTGGCAGCAACAGCGGTTCTGGGCGATGCTCAGCATCGCCCTGCTGGCCCTGGTCCTGGCTGGCTGGATCGTCGTCTGGATACGCACCTACGACCGTGCCCGGGAAATCGCCCAAGGCATGACCCGCGCCTACGAAACCACCTTCCGCCGCACCCGCGCCCTGCTCGACAGCCTGCCCGACCCGGCCTGGCTGAGCGATCGCCAGGGACTGTTGATCGCAGCAAATGGGGCCTACGCCGGACTGGCTGGCAAACCCGCCGAATCGATCCTCGGCCAGACGGTCGACGCGGTGTTGCCGCCGATGCTGGCCGAAGCGCTGACCAATCTGTCCGGCGAATCGTTGTTGCAACAATGTCAGCAAAAGCGGACCATCAGCCTGCCCGGCAAGGGCAACAGCCAGCGCCACTTCGAGTGCATCGCCACCCCGGTATTCGACGACCGCGGCGTGCTTGCTGGCGTCGCCGGCGTCGCCCGCGACATCACCCAGCTGCACGAAGACCAGCAACGCATCCGTCACCTCGCCGAACATGACCTGTTGACCGACCTGCCCAACCGCGCCCTGCTCGCCGAGCACATGGCCAGCGCATTGGCCGAAACCCTCGGCAACCAGGCCGAGCTGGCGCTGATGTTCCTCGACCTCGACCATTTCAAGAACATCAATGACACCCTCGGTCACGACATCGGCGACCAGCTGCTGCTGCAGGTCGCCCAGCGGCTCGGGGCCAGCCTGGATGCGAACGACACGATCAGTCGCCAGGGCGGCGACGAGTTTGCCATCCTGGTCCGCCATCACGGCGCACCCGCGCGTCTGGCGAGCATCGCCCAGCACCTGATCGACATGGTCGCCAATCCCTTCTTCGTCGCCGGCCACGAGCTGCGGGTCGGCGCCAGCATTGGCATCAGCGTCTACCCCCAGGACGGGAAGGATATCGGCAACCTGCTCAAGAACGCCGACACCGCCATGTACCAGGCCAAAGCCACCGGCGGCAACACCTACCGTTTCTTCACGCCGGAAATGAACCTGCGCATCTCGGAGCGGGTGACGCTGGAAAACAACCTGCGCCGGGCACTGGGCACCGACGAGATCCTGGTGCACTACCAGCCCCAGACCGATGTCGGCAAGCAGCGGCTGATCGGCTTCGAGGCACTGGTCCGCTGGCAGCATCCCGAACTCGGCAACATTCCGCCGGCGCGCTTCATCCCGGTGGCCGAGGAAAGCAGCCTGATCCACCAGATCGGCGAGCGCGTCCTGCGTGAAGCCTGCCGCCAGAATCGCCGCTGGCAGGACATGGGCTTGCCAGCGGTGGTGGTTGCGGTGAACCTGTCGGCGGTCCAGCTGCGCCAGCCCGACCTGCCGCTGCGCGTCAGCGCCATCCTCGCCGAGACCGGCCTCGATGCCCGCTGGCTGGAGCTGGAAATCACCGAAAGCGCCTTCATCCACGACACCGAACGGATCATCGAGGTCCTGGAGCAACTTCGCGCAATCGGCATCAAGCTGTCGGTGGACGATTTCGGTACCGGCTATTCCAGCCTGGGCTACCTCAAACGCCTGCCCTTCGACCGGATCAAGATCGACCAGTCCTTCGTCCGCGACCTGCCGGACGACAGCGACGACGTCGCCATCGTCCGCGCCATCATCGCCATCGCCGCCAGCCTGCAGAAGGAAGTCATCGCCGAAGGCGTGGAACAGACGCAACAGCGCGAATTCCTGCTGCAACAAGGCTGCTCGTTGATGCAGGGCTACCATTTCGGGCGCCCGGCCAGTGCCGCCATCGCCGAGGCGATGTTGCGCGCCATGGTCCGCTAGGCTCAGGCGCCAGCGAGCCTTTCGCGGGCGAAGCTGCGCAGGCGGTTCATGTCGCGCGCCCGGGCTTCGCGGTCGCTGGCATTGAGCACGACCATGGCGACCACCCGGTCACCGAAACGCTCGGCTTCGGCCAGACAGAAGCCGGCCAGCGAGGTGAACCCGGTCTTGCCGGCAAGTAACGAAACCGAGCGGTCGTGGGCAAAGCGGTTTACGTTGAGTTTGCCGCCAACCGCCGTCTTGCGCGACAGCGACTGGAAATAGGGAATCTGCGCCAGCGTCACCAGGAGCACGCCGAGGTCGCGGGCGCTGGCCTGGTTGACCGGCGACAGGCCGGCGGCGTCGCCGAAATCGAAACTGAGCAACTGCATCTGTGTCATCAGCGCCCGCATCGAGTAGCGGAACTCCTCCCAACCGCCGGGAAAAGTCCGCGCCAGCGCTGCCGCCGCGCGGTTGTCCGAGGTCACCACCAGCCATTCGAGCAACTGCTCGCGGCGCCAGCGCGAGCCGACCTCCAGGCTGGAGCGGGTGTATTCCGAGCGGACCACATCGGCCTGCTCGATGCGTATCGTCTCGTTCATGGGCAGTTCGGCGCTCAGCACCACCCAGGCGGAAATCAGCTTGCTGATCGAGGCAATCTGCACCGGGCGGTCGGCGTCGATCGCCAGCAGGGTTTCGTCCAGGTTGCCGACGTAGGCATGACGGGCGCTCAAACCCGGCAGGCGCTCGCTGGCCGCCCCGGCAAACGATGGCAACAGGGAAACCGCCGGCGCGAGCAGGCCGGCGGAGAGCAGGCGACGACGACTGAGGATGGCGGTCATGGTCGGCAGATTATAGCCCGCCGCGTGCTAGCATTGCCCGCCATGAAATTCCCGCCAGCCATCCTCATCATGGGCCCGACCACCTCGGGCAAGACCGCCGCCGCCATGGCCCTGGCCGACCGCTTCCCGGTCGAACTGATCAGCGTCGATTCGGCCCAGGTATTCATCGACATGAACATCGGTACGGCCAAACCCGACCGGCAAACGTTGGTCCGCTACCCGCACCGCCTGCTCGACCTGATCACGCCGGAAGAACGCTATTCGGCGGCCCGCTTCCGTACCGACGCGCTGGCGGCGATGGACGAAATCCGCGGCGCCGGCCGGGTGCCGGTGCTGGTCGGCGGTACCATGCTCTATTTCCGCGCCCTGCTCCA
>DILW01000069.1 GCA_002425245.1 Betaproteobacteria bacterium UBA5582
GCCGCTGGCGCTCGCCGCGGCGGCCGGGGCGATGTTGTGGGTGGTCAGCCACGAACTGATTCCGGCCTCGCACCGCCCGGGGCGCGAAGCCGCCGGCACGGCCGGCCTGCTCGCCGGTTTCGCGGTGATGACGACGCTGGCAGTCGGGCTTTAGACCGAACGCTCGATGACCACGCCGACGCGCTTGACGCCGGGCATCATGCCCAGCTTGGCGACCGAGACGCGGACCCACTGCGCGGCGAAGTTTTCCAGCAACCAGGTGGCGATGTGCTCGGTCAGCTTTTCCAGCAGGTTGAAATGGCTGGCGGCGAGGTCATTGCGCAGGCGCTCGACGACGACGGCGTAGTCCACGGTATCGCGGATGTCGTCGCTGGCCCCGGCCGAGGCCGTGGACACGCCGATGTGCAGGGTGATTTCGACCGTCTGCGGCACGGCCTTTTCGCGTGGATAGATGCCGATCCACGTTTGCGCGCGCAGTTCTTCGATGAAAATGATGTCCATGTGACGGCCGACCGTGACCCGGGGTGTAAAATTCGCCGCGATTGTACCTCCGAGACCGTCAAACCCCATGGAAATCCTGCTCGCCATCCTTGCCGCCTACCTGCTCGGCTCCGTACCTTTTGCGATGATTTCGGCCAAGCTGTTCGGCCTCGCCGACCCGCGCACCTACGGTTCCGGCAACCCCGGCGCAACCAATGTGCTGCGCAGCGGCAATAAAAAGGCCGCCTTGTTCACCTTGATCGGCGACGCCCTCAAGGGCTGGCTGGCGGTTTTCGCCGCGCAGCAGGCCGGGCTGTCCGACCTCGGCATCGGCCTGGTCGCGCTGGCCGTGTTCTTCGGCCATCTGTTCCCGATCTTCCTCAAGTTCAAGGGCGGCAAGGGCGTCGCCACCGCCGCCGGCGTGCTGCTCGCGCTCGACCCCCTGCTCGGCCTGATGGTGCTTGGCACCTGGCTGCTGGTCGCCTATGTGTCGCGCTATTCGTCGCTGGCAGCGATCGTCGCCGCCGGAGCTGCGCCGCTGTACTTCGCACTGATGCACGGCGCCGACGGCCATTTTGCGGTCGTCCTGGTGCTCGCGCTGGCGCTCGTCGCCAAGCACTGGCAGAACCTGCAGCGCCTGATGGCCGGCCAGGAAAGCAAGATCGGCAGCAAGAAGAAGGCTTGAATTCGATAGCATCCGGCAATCGCCCGGATGCCGACAATCGATTGGATCGATCAAGGCCCGCCGCCTAGACTGGCGACTCCAACAGCCCGAGGAGTACGCCATGATTGCCCGACTGATCCACCGCCTGATCGACGAAGAACTGAGCTGGGACAGCTACGCCGAAATCCTCGCCGGCCTGCCGATCAATTATTGAGCGCTACAGCCAGCCGGCGCGCTTGAAGCGCCGGTAGAGGAGCAGGCAGGTGCCGGCAATCGCCAGCAGCGCGGCCGGGTAGCCGTACTGCCAGCCGAGTTCGGGCATGAACTGGAAATTCATCCCCCAGATCCCGGCAAACGCCGTCGCCACCCCGAAAATCCCGGCCCAGGCGGCCAGCCGCTTGCTCACCTCGCTGTCGCTGATGGCCACCATCGACAGGTTGACCTGGATCGCCGTGCCGATGGTGTCGCGGATGGTGTCCACCGAGGCATCGATGCGCTGCAGGTGGTCGTAGACATCGCGGAAATACTCGCGGCTGTTGCCGCAACCGGCCGGCACGCGGCCGCCGGTGAGCTTCCCGGCCACTTCCATGAGCGGGGCAACCACGTGCTTGAGGCGCATCACCTTGCGCTTGAGTTCGTAGAGCCGCTCGATGTTGTTGCGCGCAGCACCCTCGACGAAGATGTTTTCCTCGATCGCCTCCAGTTCCGACTCCATCAGGTCGACCACCGGGAAATAGCGATCGACGACGGCGTCCATCAGCGCATAGAAAACGAAAGCCGGCCCCTGGCTGAGCAGATGCGGCTCACGCTCGCAACGGGCGCGCACGCCGAGAAAGTTCTGCTGGCTGCGGTTGCGCACCGAGAGCACGTAGTTGCTGCCGACGAAGACGTTCAGTTCGCCCAGGGTGTAGGTGTCGCCCAGCGGCTCGACCAGATGGATGACGGCGAACACCGAATCGTCGTATTCCTCGATCTTCGGCCGCTGGTGGCCGTGGCGGGCATCCTCGACGGCCAGTTCGTGCAGGCCGAACTCCTCCTGCATCTTGTCGAGTTCTTCCGGCGAAGCATCGCGCAAGGCCACCCAGACGAAACAGCCGGGTCGCTGCAGGTAGTCGCTGATGTCGTCAATCGCCAGTTCGGTCAGGCGGGCGCCGTTTTCGTAGGCGACGCAGTTGATCAGCATGCGCCGCTCCCCGGCGCGATCAGGGGCCAGCGCGGCTGCACCGAAAATGCGCCGGCCGGCTTGGTCGACGCGCCGGCCTGCAGGCGCAGACAGCCGGCCAGCGCGATCATCGCGCCGTTGTCGGTACAGAAGGCCAGTTCCGGGTAATGCACCCGGAAACGCTTGCGCTTGGCTTCATCGTCGAGCATGGCGCGCAGTTGCCGGTTGGCGCCGACGCCGCCGGCCACCACCAGGCGCTTGAGGCCGGTCTGTTTCAGCGCTTTCAAGGACTTCTTCACCAGCACTTCGACGATGGCCTCCTGGAAGGCGCGCGCCGCGTCGGCCCGGAAGTCGTCGCCGAGCGGCTCGACCTGTTCGCGCACCAGCGTCAGCACCGCCGTCTTCAGGCCGGAGAAGCTGAAATTCAGGTCGCCGGAATGCAGCATCGGTCGCGGCAGGCTGTAGCGCGCCGGATCGCCGCGCTCGGCCAGTTGCGACAGCAGGGCGCCGCCCGGATAGGGCAGGCCGAGCAGCTTGGCGCTCTTGTCGAAGGCCTCGCCGGCAGCGTCGTCCAGCGTTTCACCGAGCAGCTCGTACTGGCCGACCCCGGTGACCCGCATCAATTGCGTGTGGCCGCCGGAGACAAGCAGGGCAATGAACGGGAAAACCGGCGGATCGGCCGACAGCAACGGCGACAGCAGATGCCCTTCGAGGTGATGCACGGGGATGGTCGGCTTGTCGAGCGCCAGCGCCAGCGCCTCGGCAAAGGCGCAGCCGACCAGCAGCGCTCCGGACAAGCCGGGGCCACGGGTGTAGGCAACGGCGTCGACCTCGGCCAGGCTGCGCCCGGCCTGGGCAAGCGCCGCCTGCAGCAGGGGAACGACGCGCCGGATGTGGTCGCGCGACGCCAGTTCGGGTACGACGCCGCCGTACTCGGCGTGCATCGCCACCTGCGAGTGCAGGGCGTGCCCGAGAAGACCGGCTTCACTGTCGTAAAGCGCGATACCGGTTTCGTCGCAGGAGGATTCGACACCTAGGATCAGCATTGGGCGGGCATTTTAACACTTGATCGGAGTTGTGCTTGTCGCATACAATGGCGGGCTATCCGCAAACAGCGGAATCAATTTTGCGCGCACTGCCGTTTACTTGACCTGGCAGGCGCCTAACGGAAGGGGGTGATTTATATGCCGAACATTCGTGTCAAGGAAAACGAGCCGTTCGAAGTGGCCATTCGCCGCTTCAAGCGTACTGTCGAAAAGACGGGTCTCCTGACCGAGCTGCGCGCCCGTGAGTTTTACGAAAAGCCCACCGCCGAGCGCAAGCGCAAGGCTGCCGCTGCCGTCAAACGCCAGAACAAGCGCCTCCGTAGCCTGACCCTGCCGCCGAAGATGTACTGATCGAGTACGCCTTTGTCGCCCAACGGAAGCCGCCTGCCCTTAAAAGCTGGCGGCTTTTGTCTTTTTCATCGCCGATCCGCCCCAGGTAAACCATGAGTCTCAAAGCACGCATCACCGAAGACATGAAGACGGCCATGAAGGCCAAGGAAACAAGCCGCCTGGCAACCATCCGCCTGCTGCTCGCCGCAATCAAGCAGAAGGAAGTCGATGAGCGCGTCGAACTCGACGACGCCGCCGTCGCCGCCGTCATCGAAAAGCTGGTCAAGCAGCGCAAGGACAGCGTTGCCCAGTACCAGGCCGCCGCCCGCCAGGACCTGGCCGACGCCGAGCAGGCCGAAATCACCATCCTCGCCGCCTACCTGCCGGAAAAGATGAGCACCGAGGAAACCGCCGCTGCCGTTGCTGCCGCCGTCGCCGAAACCGGCGCCAGCGGGCCGGCCGACATGGGCAAGCTGATGGCCGTCCTCAAACCGCGCCTGGCTGGCAAGGCCGACATGGCCGAGGTTTCAAAACTGGTCAAGACTGCCCTGGCCGGCTGAGCGCACAGTGATCCCGGAGAGCTTCATTCAGGATCTGCTGGCCCGGGTCGACATCGTCGACCTGGTCGACAGCTACGTCCCACTGAAGAAGGCCGGCGCCAATTACGCCGCCTGCTGCCCCTTCCATAACGAGAAATCGCCGTCATTCACCGTCAGCCCGACCAAGCAGTTCTATCACTGCTTCGGTTGCGGCGCGCATGGCACGGCGATCGGCTTCGTCATGGAATACCAGGGCATCGGCTTTGTCGACGCGGTCAGGGAACTGGCCTCGCGGGTTGGCATGACGGTTCCGGACAGCGGCGATTTCTCGCCCGAAAAACACGGCCAGACACGCAACCTGGTCGAAATCATGAGCCGCGCTGCCGCCTGGTACAAGGAACAGTTGCGGCGCTCCGACAAGGCCATCGCCTACTGCAAGAAACGCGGCCTGAGCGGCGAGATTGCAGCCCGTTACGGCATGGGTTACGCACCCGACGGCTGGAACAACCTGCAGAGCGTCTTTCCCGACTACAACAGCGAGCAGCTCAAGCTCGCCGGCCTGGTCATCGACAACGACTCCGGCCGCCGCTACGACCGTTTCCGCGACCGGCTGATGATCCCCATCGTCAACCCCAAGGGCGACATCATCGCCTTCGGCGGGCGCATCATCGACCAGGGCGAACCGAAGTACCTGAACTCGCCGGAAACCCCGCTGTTCGAGAAGGGCCGCGAGCTGTTCGGCCTGCCGCAGGCGCGCCAGGCCCTGCGCGAAACCAATACGGCGATCGTCACCGAAGGCTACATGGACGTCATTGCGCTGGCCCAGAACGGCGTCGGCAACGCCGTCGCCACCCTCGGCACGGCGACCACGCCGACGCATGTGCAAAAGCTCCTGCGCCAGGTCGACCGCATCGTCTTCTGCTTCGACGGCGACAACGCCGGCCGCAAGGCCGCCTGGCGGGCGCTGGAAAACGCACTTGAGGCACTGGCTGACAACAAGCAGATCGGTTTCGTCTTCCTGCCCGCCGAGCACGACCCCGACAGCTTCATCCGCGAACACGGCAAGGCCGAGTTCGACCGCCAGGTGACGCAGGCCATGCCGCTGTCGGACTTCCTCCTGCGCGAACTCGCCCAGCGCTGCGACCTGACCAGCTCGGAAGGCAAGGCCAGGCTGATCTACGAAGCCAAGCCCTTGCTGCTCAAGCTGCCGACGCCGCTGCTCCGGCTGCAACTGGTCAAGCGCCTGGCCGAGGCCAGCGGCTTCGCCCAGCAGGAAGTCGAGCGCCTGTGCGAACTCAAGTCCTACACGCCGGCCGCTCCGCCGAAAGCCAAACGCAGCGCGCCGTCGCTAACCCGCAACCTGCTGCGCATCGTCCTGCACAAGCCGCTGCTGGCCGCCGAACTGCCGGGCGAACTCCTCCCCGACACTCCCGAACGCCCGGCCCTGCTGCGCCTGCAGCAACTGGTCCGGGCCGGCAATGGCAGCCAGGGCTACGCCGCGCTGCGCGAGCAACTGCGCGGCCTGCCGGAAGAACAGATCATTGAGGCCGCCGCGTCGGAACTTCTCGGCCTGCCATTTGACGAAGAAGAGGCCGAGGCGGAATTCCGCGCCACCCTGGACAAGCTCCAGGACAACGGCCAGATGCGACAGTTCGCCGAGCTGCAGATCAAGGCCCAGCAGTTTGGCGTCGCCGGTTTGTCGGCCGCAGAAAAACAGGCCTACATCCAGTTTCTAAGCACCCGGGGAAATCGCTGCTAAGTTGTGGTAAAATTTACGGTTTTCTCCAATTACATGGATCGTGTTCATGGCTAAGGCAAAAGACACCGCTAAGGAAGCTCCCAAGGCTCGCACCAGCAAAGCCAAGGATAAGGCTGCCGAAAAGGCGCTGCTCGAAGGCGCGATGGCAGAAACCCCGCAACCGCTCGATGCCGAGGCGCGCAAGATGCGCCTCAAGGCGCTGATCAAGCTGGGCAAGGAACGCGGTTACCTGACCTACGCCGAAATCAACGACCACCTGCCGGACGACGTCGTTGACGCCGAATCGATTGAAGCAATCATCTCGACCTTCAGCGAAATGAGCATCCAGGTCTTCGACGAAGCCCCGGCTGCCGAAGACCTGCTGATGTCCGACACCGCCGCCGGCGCCGCCGACGACGAGGAGGTCGAAGCCCAGGCCGAGCAGGCGCTGTCCACCGTCGATTCCGAATTCGGCCGGACCACCGACCCAGTGCGCATGTACATGCGCGAAATGGGCTCGGTCGAGCTGCTCACCCGCGAAGGCGAAATCGAGATCGCCAAGCGCATCGAGGAAGGCCTCAAGCACATGATCCAGGCCATCTCGGCCTGCCCGACGACCATTGCCGACATCCTCGACATGGTCGCCAAGGTCGAATCCGACGAGATGCGCATCGACGAGCTGATCGACGGCCTGATCGACCCCAACGCCATCGATGAAGTCCCTGCCGCCGAAGCGGTGGGCGACGAAACCGAGGACGAGGACAGCGAGGACGAAGACGGCGAGGAAGGCGGCGGCGCCGCTGCCGCCTCGCTGCTGCAGCTGAAGACCGAAGGTCTGGAGCGCTTCAAGGCGATCCGGGCGATCCACGCCAAGATGCAGAAGACCCTCGGCAGCAAGGGTTCGCAGGACAAGGCCTACCTGAAACTGCAGGAACAGCTGTCCGACGAGCTGATGAACATCCGCTTCACCTCGCGCTGCATCGAGCGCCTGTGCGACAGCGTGCGCGGCATGGTCGAGGAAGTCCGCGGCTGCGAGCGCAAGATCCAGAACATCTGCGTTGACCGCGTGCGCATGCCGCGTCAGCATTTCATCCAGTCCTTCCCGGGCAACGAGATCAATCTCGACTGGGTCGAGGCCGAAATCGCCGCCGCACCGAAGACCTATGTCGCCATCCTCACCCGCAGCGCGCCCGACATCCAGGAAGAACAGAAGAAACTGCTCGCCCTGCAGGAACGCATCGGCATCTCGCTCAAGGAACTGAAGGACATCAACAAGCAGATGTCCACCGGCGAAGCCAAGGCCCGCCGCGCCAAGCGCGAAATGACCGAGGCCAACCTGCGTCTGGTGATCTCGATTGCCAAGAAGTACACCAACCGCGGCCTGCAGTTCCTCGACCTGATCCAGGAAGGCAACATCGGCCTGATGAAGGCGGTGGACAAGTTCGAATACCGCCGCGGCTACAAGTTCTCGACCTACGCCACCTGGTGGATCCGCCAGGCCATCACCCGCTCCATCGCCGACCAGGCACGCACCATCCGCATCCCGGTGCACATGATCGAGACGATCAACAAGATGAACCGGATCAGCCGCCAGATCCTCCAGGAAACCGGCGCCGAGCCGGATCCGGCGACGCTGGCCAAGAAGATGGACATGCCGGAGGACAAGATCCGCAAGATCATGAAGATTTCCAAGGAGCCAATCTCCATGGAAACCCCGATCGGCGACGACGACGACTCGCATCTGGGCGACTTCATCGAGGATCACACCACCCTGGCACCGGCCGACGCGGCGATGTTCTCCAGCCTGCGCAACGTCACCAAGGACATCCTCGACAGCCTGACCACGCGCGAAGCCAAGGTCCTGCGCATGCGTTTCGGCATCGAGATGAACACCGACCACACGCTGGAGGAAGTCGGCAAGCAGTTCGACGTCACCCGCGAACGGATCCGTCAGATCGAAGCCAAGGCGCTGCGCAAGCTGCGTCACCCGAGCCGCTCCGACAAGCTGCGCAGCTTCCTCGACCCGACCGGCAACTAAGTTTCCCGGGCCTGTAGCTCAGTTGGTCAGAGCAGAGGACTCATAATCCTTTGGTCCAGGGTTCAAGTCCCTGCGGGCCCACCAACGACACCGCCAACAGGACCGCCCAGCGGTCCTGTTTTTTTGTAACCTCCGCCCGACCCGAACCGTCAAACAGACACCATGGATTACCGACGAGAAATCGATGGATTGCGTGCCTTCGCGGTGGTCCCCGTGGTTCTGTTTCACGCCGGATTCCAGGGCTTCAGCGGCGGCTTCGTCGGCGTCGACATTTTCTTCGTCATCAGCGGTTATCTGATCACCGGCATCATCCTGGCCGAGAAGGAGGCCGGGCGTTTCACCCTGGCGGCTTTCTACGAGCGACGCGCCAGACGCATCCTGCCGGCGCTGTTCGTGGTCATGTTCGCCTGCCTGCCCTTTGCCTGGTTCTGGCTGCTGCCACGGGAAATGCGGGATTTCTCCGAAAGCCTGCTGGCCGTCCCGCTCTTTCTTTCCAACCACCTCTTCCTCAGCGAAAGCGGCTACTTCCAGCCCGCGGCCGAGGCCAAGCCCCTGCTCCATACCTGGAGCCTGGCGGTGGAAGAGCAGTATTACCTGCTCTTTCCGCCCCTGCTGATGCTGCTCTGGCGCTTCGGCAAGCGGGCCACCGCCGCCTTCCTTGTCGTCCTCGGACTGGCCAGCCTGGCATTGGCCCACGCGCTGCTGCAAAGCCGCCCGGAAGCGGCCTTCTACATTCTGCCGACACGCGCCTGGGAACTGCTGATCGGGGCCCTGATCGGGCTAGGTCTCTTCGCCGGACTGCAGCCGGCCCGATGGCTGAGGGAAGTCGGCGCGGCAAGCGGACTGGCGCTGATCGTCTACGCCATCCTGTACTTCGACAGCACCACCCCCTTCCCCGGCCCGCACGCCCTGGTCCCGACCCTGGGCGCGGCGCTCATCATTCTCTTTGCCCGCGAGCAGACCCTGGTCGGCAAACTGCTGGCGCATCGCCTGCCGGTCGGCATCGGCCTGATCAGCTACAGCACCTACCTGTGGCATCAACCCCTGCTGGCCTTTGCCCGCCATATCAGCCCCGGCGAGCCTTCAAAGCTGCTGCTGGGGAGCCTGGCCGTCGGCGCCGGCGCGCTCGCCTACCTGACCTGGAAGCATGTCGAAACGCCGTTCCGCAACCGGAACCGCTTCAGCCGGCGCCAGATATTTGGCTACGCCCTCGCCGGCAGCCTGTTCTTCGTCATCCTCGGCATCGTCGGCACCCTGAGCAAAGGGCTGGAAAGCCGACTGAACCCGGCGCAACTCGAACTCATCGCCCTGGAAAAATACGAGTACCGCGACATTTACCGCTCGGGCTCGTGCTTCATCGAACTCAACCAGAATGCGGAGCGCTTCAGCGACGACTGCCGCAGCAAGGATGCCGCCAACGCCACCCTGATCTGGGGGGATTCCCATGCCGCTGCGCTGTCCTACGGACTGCGGCAAATCCTTGAGCTCGGCCAATACACCGCAAGCGCCTGCCCGCCCCTGGTCAGCGGCATGGGCGAGTGGCGCCCCAAGTGCCAGCAATTGAACGACATCGTCCGTGAGGAAATCCAGCAGACCCGGCCGGGGCACATCATCCTGCACGCGAACTGGGTGGATTACGACAAGATCGACCTGTTGCTGCAGCTTGAAAAGACCATCGCTTTCATCAGGCAGGCCGCACCGCAAACCAGAATCACCATCGTCGGACCGGTTCCCCAGTGGCCGCCCTCACTCCCGGCCTACATCGCCAAGAAACACCTGCGCCTGGACGAGGTTGAACTGCTGTTCAGCCCAAAATTCGCCGAACTCGAGCAGATGGACGAGAAACTCGCCAAGCTCGCCGCCACGAACCAGGTCGGCTTCCTCTCCTCCCTGCGTGCCCTGTGCCAGGATTCCCGCTGCCAGGCGACGATTGCCAGTGAGGGGAAGAAAGTCCTTACCATGTGGGACTACGGCCACCTGACCCGGGAAGGCTCAGTCCTCCTTTCCGGCAAACTGTTCACGAGTACCGAAATGACGCTGCCCTGCAGTGCCGCCAAGCCCAACACAGGAGAACCGAGATGCTGAGCCGTCTTTTCAGTTCGCTGGCCGTGGCCCTGCTCTGGCTCCTGCACCTGCTTCCCTTTGCCCTGCTTGCCCGACTCGGCCGGTTGCTGGGCGGCCTGCTCTACCTGCTCGGCGGTCGTCGCCGAAAGATCGCCGAAACCAATCTTGCCCTGTGTTTCCCGGAACTCCCGCCTGACGCACGCCAGACGCTGACCCGGCAGCATTTCTCGCAGCTCGGGCGCAGCATACTGGAGCGCGGAATCTTCTGGTGGAGCAGCCGCCAGCGCATCGAGCGCATCATCCACGTCAACGGCGAAGAAAAAATCCGCACCGAGCTCGCTGCCGGCCACCCGGTGATCCTGCTCGCCCCGCACTTCCTCGGCCTCGATGCCGGCGGCGTGGCAATCACCATGCGCTTCGACATCGTCAGCATCTACTCGACGCAGACCAACCCGGTGTTCAACCAAGTGCTGCTCAAGGGCCGCAGCCGCTTCGGCGACCAATTGCTGCTCTCGCGCGAGGACGGCGTGCGGGCCACGGTCAAGGCGATGAAGGCCGGCCGGCCGTTCTACTATCTGCCCGACCTCAACCCGCGTCGGCGCGATGCGGTGTTCGTCCCCTTCTTCGGCATTTCGACCGCCACCATCACCGGCCTGCCGCGCCTGGCCAAAGCCGCCGGCGCCGTCGTCCTGCCCTGCGTCACCCGCATGCTGCCGGGCAGCGCCGGTTACGAAGTAACGATTGGCGACGCCTGGACCGAGTTCCCCGGCCCCGACCCGGTCGCCGACGCCGCCCGCATGAACGCCTGGATCGAAGCGGCGATCCGCACCATGCCCGAGCAGTACTACTGGGTACACCGCCGCTTCAAGACCCGCCCCGAGGGCGAACCGCGTATTTACTGAGCCCCTGCCATGTCAGACACGACGACTCCCGAACAATTGCCAGGCAGTTTCGACGCCTGGTGGTCGGCCCCAGGCGACTGGGTCGAGGAACCCAACCAGGCGCGCTCCGGCTGGAGCGGCGTGATGCGGGTCACAGTCGGCAACGCCCTCTACTACGTCAAGAAGCAGCAGAACTACCGCTGCCGCACCTGGAAACACCCCTTCGGCATTCCCACCGTCAGCCGCGAGTTCCAGAACATCCTGGCCCTGTCGCTACTCGGACTGCGGGTGCCGGTGCCGGTTTTTCACGGCGCACGCGAACACGACGGCAACACGGAAGCCCTGCTGGTGACCGAGTCGCTCGACGATTTCGTCGATTTCGACCACCTGCCGCCGCTCAGCCCGGCCCAGGCCGCGCAATTGGCCGAACTGGCCGGCAACGCGGTCGGCAGGCTGCACCGCGCCGGTTTCCGCCATGGCTGCCTGTACGGCAAGCACCTGATGGCCCGGCACATCGACAGCGCCCCCGAAATTGCCTTCATCGACCTGGAAAAGCTGCGCTTCGCCCTGTTCAAGGGGCGCGCCATCCGTCACGACCTCGAACAACTGCAGCGGCGCCAGCACATCTGGGACAGCACCCAGTGGCTGATCTTCCTGGCCGCGCACGAGCGCGCACTGCGGGGACGGAGCGCGACGGCGGGCAAGGTATACTAGCCGCCGGCTTCAACATTCTCATGAGAACGACACTTTGGCACTGACCATCCTCGGCCTTTCCGGCGCCCTCACCCACGACCCTTCGGCCGCCCTCTACATCGACGGCAAGCTCGTCGCTGCCGCCGAAGAGGAGCGCTTCGTCCGCGACAAGCACGCCAAGAACCGCATGCCCTACGAAGCCGCCCGTTTCTGCCTGGACTTCGCCGGCATCAAGCCGAAGGATGTCACCGCCGTCGCCATTCCCTTCGCGCCGATCAGCCTGGCCGACAAGGCGCGCTGGCATTACGCCAAACGCTACTGGTACGCCCCCGACCGCGCGCTCGACGCGCTGCTCACCGGCAACCGCCGCTTCAAGCGCTACAAGAAGCGCATCGAATGGTGCCTGGCACAGCTCGGCTTCGACCTCACCAAGACCGAGATCATCCCGGTCGAACACCACCTGACGCACGCTTCCTCCGCCTACCACTGCTCCGGCTTCACCGAAAAAACGGCGATCCTCGGCATCGACGGCAAGGGCGAATACGCGACCACCTTCTTCGGCGTCGGCGAGAACGGCAAGATCCGCAAGATCAAGGAGTTCTACGACCCGGATTCGCTCGGCGGCCTGTACGGCGCGATTACCGAATACCTCGGCTTCGAGATGCTCGACGGCGAATACAAGGTGATGGGCATGGCGCCCTATGGCGACCCGAGCAAGTACGATTTCTCGCGCCTGGCCAAGTTCGAGAACGGCGAGCTGATCATCAACACCGACTACGCCAACGTGATCGGCTTCCGCCGCTACAAGGAAAAGGGCAAGGGCTACTACTTCTCGCCCAAGCTGATCGAATGGCTGGGCCCGATGCGCCACGGCGACATCGCCGACGACCCCTACATCCACTACGCGGCGAGCATGCAGAAGCTGTTCGAGGACCTGGCGCTGCAGATGATGGACTATTACCTCGGCGACATCCTCAAGGAAACCGGCAAGCTGGTCTTCGCCGGCGGCGGCGCCTTGAACGTCAAGCTCAACCAGAAGATCATCGCCCGCCCGGAACTGAAGGAACTGTTCGTTCAGCCGGCTTCCGGCGACGCCGGCACGGCCATTGGCGCCGCCGCCTACGTCTCGGTCGAGCGCGGCGTGCCGGTCGAGAAGATGGAACACGTCTACCTCGGCCCGCAATACAGCAACGAGGACGTCATCGCCGCCTGCGCCCGTCATCCGGCCAAGCCGCAGTTTGAGGTCATCGCCAATGGGGACACCGCCGTGCCTGAACGCATCGCGCAGATCCTCGCCGACGGCAACCCGGTCGCCTGGTTCCAGGGGCGCATGGAATTCGGCCCGCGCGCACTCGGCGGTCGCTCCATCCTCGGCTGCCCGAGCGCGCCCGGCGTCGCCGACCGGATCAACGAGCAGATCAAGTTCCGCGAACGCTGGCGCCCCTTCTGCCCGAGCATGCTCGACACGGTCGGCCCGCAGATGCTGGGCAGCGACCATCCGGCGCCGTTCATGACCTTCACCTTCGAAGTCGCCGAGGAATGGAAGAGCCGCGTGCCGGAAGTCGTGCACGAAGACGGCACCTCGCGCGCCCAGGTGCTCAAGCGCGAGTACAACCCGCGCTACTACGACCTGATGAAGCAGATGGAAAAACTCACCGGCAACGGCGTCGTGCTCAACACCTCGCTCAACCGGCGCGGCGAACCGATGATCTGCTCGCCGACCGACGCACTGAACATGTTCTACGGCTCCGACCTGCAGTACCTGATCATGCAGGACGTGCTGGTGGTCAAGCCGGGCACGGCAGGCTGAGGCGGAGCGCACACCGATGAGCAGCAGCGATATCGCCAAGTACTACGTCGCCCAGCGGCCGGAGTTCATCGACTTCGTCAAGGCCGAGGCGCCTTTCGCCCGCGCCATCGACATCGGCTGCGCCGGCGGCAGGCTGGGCAGCGAACTGGTGCGCCAGGGCATCGTCGGCAGTTGCGACGGCATCGAACCCTTCCCCGACGCGGCCGCGCTGGCCAGCCAGTCACTGAACCGGGTGTGGACCGGCTCGCTCGAAGCCAACGCCGACAACGTCCCCTGGCAAGAGTACGAGCTGCTGATGATGGCCGACGTGCTCGAACACGTGGTCGATCCCTGGGCCGCCCTGCGCTTCCTGCACCAGGCCACCGCACCCGGCTGCCGGCTGGTCCTCAGCGTGCCCAACATCCGCCACTACAAGGTCCTGCTGCCGCTGCTGTTCAAGGACGAATTCCGCTACCGCGACCACGGCATCATGGATTCGACCCACCTGCACTTCTACACCGGCTGCAGCATCGTCGAAACGCTGAACGAATGCGGCTGGAAAGTCACCCGCCGCGACAGCCACATGAAACGCAGCTACCGCCGCTGGTACATGCCGACCCGCCTGCTCGAACCCTTCGTCGCCGTCCAGTACCTGCTGATGGCCGAGAAGCAATGAGCCTGCCGCTGGTCAGCGTTGCCATTCCGGCTTACCGGCACGCCCATTTCATCGAGGCAACACTGGCCTCGGTCTGCGCGCAGACCTATCCCGAACTCGAACTGGTGCTGATCGACGACGGTTCTCCCGACGACACCCTGGAAGTCGCCCGGCGTTTTCTGGAAAACCATCGCTCGCGCTTTCGCCGCACCGTGCTCGAACGGCGCCAGAACCAGGGCGTCAGCGCCAATTCCAACGCCTGCATCGAAGCCTGCCAGGGCGAGTGGGTGCACCTGCTCGGCTCGGACGACCTGATCTACCCGGACAAGATCGCCCGCATCCAGCAGGCCATCGCAGAATGGTCGGCGCACGACCTGGCGCTGGTCCACACCGATTGCGACTTCGTCGACCAGGACGGCCAGCAACTGACCCGCAGCGGCCTCCTGCCCCGCCCCGCGCCCGGCCCGCAGGACGGTGCCTGGCGCTGGATCTTCCTGGGCGAACATTCGATCTTCAACCCGAGCATCGCCCTGCACCGGGAGAAATTCCTGGCCATCGGCGGCTTCGACCGCAATCTCGCCCTCGAAGACATCGACTGCTGGCTGCGTCTCTCGGCCAGGCACGAAATCGCCCGCCTGCCCGAAGTCCTCGCCAGCTATCGCAAACACCCCGGCAACAGCCTGCTGCGCCGGGTGCGTATGCTCGGCGCACAGTTCATCACCTACGCCAAGTTCGTCGAAGATCATCCGGGACTGGTGGATGAGGGCGACATCCGCCGGCAGTTCCGCCGCAATGTCCGGCGCTTCTGGAAACGCATGCGCAAGACCCATCCCGGCCTGCTGCCCATGGTGCTGGGCGCCCAGTTGCGGTCCTGGTTCGTCACCCCGACCGGCGCCGATTACCGGCGCTTCGGCGAACTGCTCAACCAGGCAGCTACCTGAGCAGGGCTTCGAGCTGCCGGTTCATGGTGGCGAACACCGGCGCCAGGTCATAACCGGCCAGCGCCCGCTGCCGGCCCGCTTCGCCCATCGCCGCACAGCGCCCGGCATCGCCGGCCAGCTCGACCATCCGGGCGGCCCAGGCGGCATCGTCATCGACCAGGTAACCGGTCTGCCCGTCGACGATGATCTCGGCATTGGCACCGCAATTCGACGACACCACCGGCAAACCGGCCGCCATGTACTGCAGGACTTTCAGCGCGCATTTGCCGCGACTCCAGTCGTCGTCGCGCATCGGCGCGATCCCGAAATGCGCCGAGGCCAGTTCGGCGGCCTCGCTATCCGCCTGCCAGCGCACAGCCAGCGTCGGCAGACCGGCGTCGGGCAGGTCGAAATCGGCAATGATCTTCAACCGCAGCCGGGGCTCGCGCTGCGCCGCCAGACGTAGCGCCGGCAGGGCTTCGACCAGATATTTCCGGGTCGAGCTGCTGCCGATCCACACCGCATCGATGTGCTCGCCGCCCGCTCGGCTTGCCGCTTGCGCGTAGCGCCCGACCTCGACGGCGGTCGGCAGCAGGGTCACCGCCGGATTGAAACGCGCCGCCTGCGCCGCCAGAAAGCCGTTGCCGGCGAAAACGTGGTCGCAGGCTGCGATCATCCGCGCGAAGCGCTGCATCCGGGTCGGCGACGGCGAACCGTTGCTGTTGCAGAAGATGGCGTCGTCGAAATCGAAGACCAGGCGCCGGGCGAAGCGCCGCAGCAGCCAGTGCAGGGGCGCGGGGAAAGTCTTGCGCAGGACGACCACGACATCGGCCGCCGCGGCCGCCGCCAACAACCGCCCCCAGGTCAGCAGGCCGCCGGATGCGCTCAGGTGTTCGACCGTCCACCCGGCCTCGTTGAAGCGAGGGAAGAATTGCAGGGCGCGATAGCGGGTCGCCGAGGAATCCTCGCCCTTGGACAGAAACAGCAGTTTGTTCACGCGCTCACCCCCGTTTGCCGCGCAACAGGTTACGGATCGCCTTGCGGCCGATCCGTCGCTTGAGCGCGACCTTGACATCGTAGATGACGAAAGAGAGCCGGTCGAACCAGCCCAGCCGCTTGCCCAGGCCGGAGAAATACAGGTCGAGGAAGCGCTCCCGCCCCTGCCAGTGCAGCTTGTTGCAGATGCGGACCAGGTCGGCCACGCGCCGGTCCAGGGTCAGCGGGCAGTTGAAGGCGTGCAGCCGGCCGGTGTCGATCAGGACAAAGTCGAGCGGCCGGCCTTCGCGCTGGCGCACCAGGATGTTGCCGCCGGCCAGATCGCGGAAGAAGATGCCGCGTCCGTGCAGATCGAGCAGGAAACGCGTCAGTTGGCGATAAGCCTCGTCCTCGGCGATGCCGCGGAACTCGCGGGCGCCGGCCGCGTAGGCGGCAAGCATCTCGCGCACCGCGAAATCGGCGCCGGCGTGCTCGCAGACGTAGAAATTCTGCTTCAGGCTGGCGTCGCCAATCTGCTCCAGCCAGGCCACCGGCATGGCCACGCCGAGATGGCGGCGCAGCAGTTCGCTGCTGCCGCTCCAGCTGCGCAGGCCCTTGGACGGCTTGAAGCGGTCGAGCAGGCGCTTGTGCCAAGGCAGCGTCACCGGCTGCTTGACCACCAGTTGGCGGCTGGCGTCGCGCGGATCGGCGATGGTCCAGATGGCGTTGCGGGCGTGGCGCAGGGTCGATTCGCGCTGCGGGCCGGCCAGCCGGCCCGGCTGCAATGCCTGCCAGAGCAGGCGGGCGGCCGTGGCATCGGCAGCGAGGACGACGCCTTGCCAGCCGTCCTCGCGGAAGAAGTAATGGCGGCGTCCGTCGCCGACGTGCCGGTGGATCGCCAGGCCGTCGATCAGGGCCGCGCCGGGACGCAGCTCGACCGCCTCGGTCAACGGCCAGCACAGGTAGAGCGGGCTTTCGCTCGCCAGCGTCGGCGGCTCGGCGCTGGCTTCGCCGTCACGCTGCAGCACCTGCGCCGCGGCCAG
>DILW01000171.1:0-75428 GCA_002425245.1 Betaproteobacteria bacterium UBA5582
ATGTGCCGCTGCCGCAGAGGCCGGCGGCGCTGCTCGAATGGACGGCGTTCGCGCTGGCCGCCGGCAGCGTGCTGATCGGCCTGGGCGCGGCCCCGCTGCTCGCCCTGATCGCCGGAGTCCAGCCATGACCAGCAACCAGTGGCTGCCGCTGGCCGTGATCGCCTCGTCGCTGTTGCCGGGGCTGATCATCTTCGCCCTGCCGGAAAAGCGCGTCGCCCTGCGCACTGCGCTCAACCTCGCCGGTGCGCTGGCCAAGGCCGGGCTGGTCGGGCTGCTCATTGCCGGCGTCGCCGCCGGAGAGGAATACGGCCTGCGCCATGCCATCGCCCCCGGCATCGAAATCGTCTTCAAGGCCGACGCCCTGGCTCTGCTCTTCGTCACGCTGTCGGCCGTACTGTGGCTGTTCACCACGCTGTACGCGATCGGCTATCTCGAACACGCGCCGCACCGCAGCCGTTTCTTCGGTTTCTTCAGCCTGTGCGTCACCGCGACCATGGGCATCGCCATGGCCGGCAACCTGTTCACCTTCTTCGTCTTCTACGAGTTGCTGACGCTGGCCACCTTCCCGCTGGTCGTCCATCGCGGCACGCCACAGGCCATGCGCGGCGGCAGCATCTACCTCACCTACACCCTGGCCGGCGGCGCCGCACTGCTCGCCGGCATCGTCTGGCTCGACCACCTGGCCGGCCCCGGCGAATTCACCCAGGGCGGCCTGCTCGCCACCATCCCGGGGCTGGACCCGCTGACCCTGCAGCTGATTTTCGCGCTGCTCATCGCCGGGGTCGGCGTCAAAGCCGCCATCGTGCCGCTGCACGGCTGGCTGCCGCAGGCGATGGTCGCCCCGGCGCCGGTCTCGGCGCTGCTGCACGCGGTCGCCGTGGTCAAGGCCGGCGCCTTCGGCATCGTCCGCATCGTCTATGAAATCTACGGCGTCGAGTTCGCCCAGTCGCTCGGCCTGCTCCTGCCGCTGGCCATCATCGCTGCCGTCACCATCCTCTGGGGCAGTACCCGGGCGCTGTTCCAGAACGACCTGAAGAAGCGCCTGGCCTTCTCGACCGTCAGCCAGGTTTCCTACATCGTCCTCGGCGTCGCACTGTTCGGTCCGCTCGGCACCATCGGCGGCCTGGTCCACCTGGTCCATCAGGGCATCATGAAAATCACCCTGTTCTTCTGCGCCGGCAATTACGCCGAGACCCTGGGCATCCACAAGGTCAGCGAGATGAACGGCGTTGGCCGGCGCATGCCGCTGACCACACTGGCCTTCAGCATCGGCGCCCTGGGCATGATGGGCGCGCCGCTGACCGCCGGTGCGGTGAGCAAGGCCTGGCTGTCCGACGGCGCCAGCGCCGCCGGCATGGACTGGGCAATCTGGGTGTTGTGGGGGTCGAGCCTGCTCAACGCTGCGTATTTCCTGCCCATCCTGTACCGGGCCTGGCTCAAACTGCCGCCGCCCGAGTGGCCGCACGAGGAAATCCACCCGGTCGGCCGTCGCGAAACCGCCTGGCTGCTGCTTCTGCCACCCCTGTTCACTGCGGCAATGACCTTGGGCGTCGCCCTGTTTGCTGATAGCAGCATCAGTCCACTGGCCTGGGCGCGCTTGATTGCCAACCGGGAATACCCGAACATGGCGGAATGAAGATTTCCGCATTCCTTGGCAAACGCCCCACCACGCTGGCCCAGATCGGCATCTGGGCTGCATCCATCGTCGCCATCGGACTGATCGGCTACCTGCGCATGCATAGTCCGGCGGCCTATGAGTTCCACCTTTTCTTCGTGGTGCCAGTGCTCGCCGTCGCCTGGTTCATCGGTCTGCGGCGCGCCGCGATGCTGTCGGTGCTGGCTGCCGTGCTCTGGTATCTGGCCGAACGGCAGTTGGCCGGTGGTGGTCTCGAACGTGGTCCCTTGCTGTTCAACACGCTGCAGCGCCTCGGACTCATGCTGTCCCTTGCCTGGTTGCTCGTTCAGTTCCGCAACTTGCCGGAACGCCAATGACAGCCTTCCGCGGCCTGGCCGCCGGTATCTGGCTGCAGATACTGGCCATCGCGCTGGGCGGCTGGCTGTTGACCCTCGCCATCAATCACCTGGACCGGGAACAAGCCGAAAAACTGGCGATGCAGCAGACCGAGGCGCAGATTCGGGCAGTTGCCACGCGCCTCGAACGTAACCTGAAGCAGTTGCTGCAGATCAATTACGACTTCGCGGCATCCCTGCCTGCCGGTCAGGAGTTGGACGACGCCCTGTTGCGTCAGATCGCCCAGAGATTGATCGATGAACAGCGCCACGTCATCAACCTGACGCTTTCGCGCCAGCTGGAAGTCGTCTTTGTACACCCCATGGCCGGCAACGAAGCCGTTCTGGGAATGAACTACAGCACCCGTCCCTACATCATGACCGGTGTGGAAAAGGCGCTGGCCTTGCGCGACACGGTACTGACCGGGCCGGTCAACCTGGTGCAGAGCGGGCGCCTCGGGCTGGTTGCCCGCACACCGGTGTATCTGCCGGCGCCGCCTGGCGAGACGGCAGCACTGAGGGGCCTGGTCTCCTCGGCCATCGACCTTGATGGCGTGCTCGCCGATGCCGGCCTGAACAGCGGACAGGGCAGTTTCAGCTTCGCCATCCGCGGTCGCGATGGCAGCGGCGCTCAGGGCGACACCTTTCTGGGCGACCCGGCCTTGTTCCGACAGGCACACGTCGCAGTCGATGTGAATCTGCCGGGCGGACAATGGCGTCTGGCCGCCGCGCCGGCAACCAGCCCGACTGTTGACGGCTGGCGCCAGTGGCTGACCCGGGGAGTCATCGCCCTGCTGGCCCTGGCCCTGATCCTGCGCTTACTGGCCCAGGCTCGCGGCGAACAGGGCAACCCGGCATCAGCCAGGCCGACCTCGGCCCGGATCGGCTTGCGCGGCTTCCTGATCGGCTCCCTGCTGATGGTTCTCCTGCCGATCGTCGCGATCAACGGCTGGATCTCCTACGTCAACGCCCGCCAGACCGCTGACCGCATGTCACTGAGCGTCGCCGATACCCTCGGCGAACGCATCCACGACCGGGTGACAGCATTTTTCGATGTCCCCAAACGCGTTGTCGCCTTCAATGTCGAACAGGCGCGTGCCGGTTTGCTGACCGCCGACAGGCGCGAGCAGATGATGCGGAATTTCCTCCTGCAGATTCGCCAGCACCCTCATCTGACCTTCATTTCTGCCGGCATGGACGACGGCGAATATTACGCCGGCAGTCGGCCACCGCTGGGTGCCGACCGTGGCCTGCGCCTTTTGCACGCCCGGATTGCCGACGGGCGGGCGATGCAGATTTTCCGTGTTGACGACGCCGGCCGGCCGACAACACTGGTGTCACCGGCCAGCAAGGCATTCGACGCACGCACCCGACCCTGGTTCGTGACCGCCCGCGACACCGGGCGGATGGCCTGGTACCCGGTCTATCGCTACGCCATCAACGACAGCCTGGGCGCCTACGACAGCCTTGGCATCGGCATGTCAGCACCGCTCCACGATGCTTCCGGACGCTTTTTCGGCGTCACCACTGCCGATATCGCGCTGTCCCAGCTATCGACCCTGCTCGACGATATCGCGGCCGGTGGAATCGCCTTCATCACCGAAAGCGACGGCAAACTGCTCGCCACTTCGGGGAAACACGCGATTTACCGCAGTGATGGCGATGCCGGCCGGATTGCACTCGCCAATAGCGACGACCCGCGCTTGCGCGCCGCTGCCGGCGTGATCGATGGCGATGGCCGGCCCGAAGGCAGCGCCTTCGTCGATATCGATGGCGAACGCCACCTGGTCGACTGGCGCCATCACCGCCTGGAACACGGACAGGCGCTGCGCATCGGCTTGGTCCTGCCACAAACCCATTTCGCCACGCTGGCCAGCAGCCTGCTACAGAACGTCGTCGCCCTCGGGCTGTTGATTTCCGCCTTTGGCATTTTCATCGGCCTGCTCGCCAGCGACTGGGTGTCGCGCCCGCTGATCCGCCTGTCGCGCGCGGCAGCCGGGATCGCCGCGGGTAACTGGCAGGGCGGCGGCAGCGACAATACCCCGGTACGGGAAGTGGCCAGCCTGTATGCGGCCATCGACGACATGTCCCGTCAACTGCGCGAGCATAACGACAGCCTGGAACGTCAGGCGGCCGAATTGCGCAGCAGCAACACCCGCATGGAGCGCGAAATCGCCGAACGGATGCGCTCCGAAGCCCGGGTCCAGGCACTCAACGTCGAGCTCGAAATCGCCAACCGGACCCTGCAGCAAGCCAAGGAAGCGGCCGAGGCGGCCAACCAGGCGAAATCGGCCTTCCTCGCCAACATGAGCCATGAACTGCGAACCCCCATGCACGGCATCATGGGCATGATCTCCCTGGTCCGCAGCCGGATCACCGATGCCCGGCTCGGACACCAGCTCGAACGCGCGATGGAAGCCGCCAACCGGCTCTTGCTGATCGTCAATGACGTTCTCGACCTGTCGAAAATCGAAGCCGACCGCCTGGCACTGGAAAACCTCAGCTTCCGCCTCGCGCCGGTACTTGAACACGTACATGAGTTGCTGCGTCTGAAGGCCGCCCAGAAACAGATCGGGTACCACATTGCGCCGTTGCCGGCCGAAGCCGGCGGCAACCTGCGCGGCGACCCGTTGCGGCTCGAACAGGTGCTCACCAACCTCGCCGGCAACGCCATCAAGTTC
Source organism: Betaproteobacteria bacterium UBA5582 (assembly GCA_002425245.1). GTDB lineage: Bacteria > Pseudomonadota > Gammaproteobacteria > Burkholderiales > Rhodocyclaceae > Azonexus. The sequence goes on from DILW01000171.1 coordinate 4,692, forward strand.
ACCGAGCACGGGGAGGTTTCCGTTGGCGTCTCGGTGCTCGAGTCGACCGCGGACAGCTGCCTGCTACGCTTCGACGTCCGCGACACCGGCATCGGCATCGAACCTGCCCAGAGACAGCGCCTGTTCGACGCCTTCGAGCAGGCCGACAGTTCAACCACCCGCAGATACGGCGGCACCGGACTGGGGCTGACGATCAGCCGGAAACTGGTGCACCTGATGGGCGGCGAGATCGAAGTGGACAGTACGCCCGGCAAGGGCAGTTGCTTCTGGTTCACCCTGCGTTTCGGCAAGGAAGCAGCGGGCGGCCAACCGGCGCCGGCAGAAGCCGGCAAGGACGATGCGGAAACCCAGCTCGCCCGCCGCCATGCAGGCTGCCGCGTCCTGCTCGCCGAGGACGAACCGATCAATCAGGAAGTCGCCCTGGGCCTGCTTGAAGGCACGGGCATCGACATCGATCTGGCCGGCGACGGCCAGGTCGCCATCGAACTGGCACGCCGGCACAGCTACGCCTTGATCCTGATGGACATGCAGATGCCGATCATCAACGGCCTCGAAGCCAGCCGCTCAATCCGCGACGACAGCCTGAACCGGCATACCCCGATCCTGGCCATGACCGCCAATGCATCCGCCGCCGACCGCCAGCGCTGCCTGGAGGCGGGCATGAACGACCACATCGGCAAACCGGTCGATCCCGACCAATTGTTCTCGCTCATGCTTTACTGGCTGGACGCCGCAAAAAAAGCCGAAGACTGAGCTTCGGCTTTTCCGGTGAGGGCAGCGGCTTTTACTCGACGCCGAGCGAAGCCAGGTAATCCTCGTAGCCGCCGAGGTAATCGACGATGCGGCCGTCGCCCTTGACCTCCAGCACGCGGGTGGCGAGCGAGGAGACGAATTCGCGGTCGTGCGAGACGAAGACCAGGGTGCCGTTGAACTTTTCCAGGCCGCTGTTGAGCGCCTCGATCGATTCCATGTCGAGGTGGTTGGTCGGTTCGTCGAGCACCAGCACGTTCGGCTTCTGCAGCATCAAGCGGCCGAACAGCATGCGGCCCTGCTCGCCGCCGGAAATCACGTTGACCGACTTCTTCTGCTCGTCGCCGGAGAACAGCAGGCGGCCGAGGGTGCCGCGGACCAGGGTTTCCAGGTCGCCGCCTTCCTCGATCGAGGCGCGGGCGTAGCCGACGATCCAGTCGGTCAGGCTCTGGCCGCCGGCGAATTCGGCGCTGTGGTCTTGCGCGTAGTAGCCGGGCCTGGCCTTTTCCGCCCACTTCAGCGTGCCGTACTGCGGCTGCAGCTCGCCCATCAGCAGCTTGAGGAAGGTCGTCTTGCCGACGCCGTTCTCGCCGATCACGGCGATCTTCTCGCCGCCGTTGATGGTCAGCGTCAGGTTGTCGAAGATCTTGCGCTCGCCGCCTTCGTAGGCAAACGTCAGGTTCTCGATCTCGACCGCCTGGCGGTGCAGCTTCTGCTTCTCGTCGTAGTCGAAACGGATCCACGGGTACTGGCGCGACGACGGCTTGACGTCTTCCGGCTTCAGCTTGTCGATCAGCTTGAGACGGCTGGTCGCCTGCTTGGCCTTGGAGGCGTTGGCCGAGAAGCGGCGGACGAAGGTCTGCAGTTCGGCGATCCGTTCCTTGGCCTTGGCGTTGGCCTGCGACTGGCGCTCGCGCGCCTGCTGCGCAGCTTCCATGAAGTCGTCGTAGTTGCCGGCGTAGGTGGTGATCTTGCCGTAGTCGAGGTCGGCCATGTGGGTGCAGACCTGGTTCAGGAAGTGGCGATCGTGGGAGATGATGATCATCGTCGAGTCACGATTGTTGAGCACGTCTTCCAGCCAGCGGATGGTGTTGATGTCGAGGTTGTTGGTCGGTTCGTCGAGCAGCAGGATGTCCGGGTTGGCGAACAGCGCCTGGCAGAGCAGCACGCGCAGCTTCCAGCCGGGGGCGACCTCGCTCATCGGGCCGTTGTGCTGGCTGGTCGGGATGCCGACGCCGAGCAGCAGTTCGCCGGCGCGCGATTCGGCGGTGTAGCCGTCGTACTCGCCGACCTTGCCTTCCAGCTCGGCGGCGCGCATGTAGTCGTCCTCGCTCGCTTCCGGGTTGGCGTAGATCGCGTCGCGTTCCTGGATCGCGCTCCACAACTCCTCGTGGCCCATCATGACGACGTCGAGGACGCGCATGTCCTCGTAGGCGAACTGGTCCTGGCGCAGGTAGGCCATGCGCTCGTTGACGTCCTTGGAGACGTTGCCGGCGGACGGTTCGAGCGCCCCGCACAGGATCTTCATGAAGGTCGATTTGCCGGCGCCGTTGGCACCGATCAGGCCATAACGGTAGCCTTCGCCAAACTTGACGTTGACGTTTTCAAAGAGGGGCTTGGCCCCGAATTGCATGGTGATGTTGGCAGCAACGAGCACGACGATTCCGATCCGGCAAGTATTTCAATAAGGGCGGGATTTTACCCTTTTTGCGTGCCCCGCCGCGGCCGCCCGCCCCATTTTTGTGCACCGCGGTGTAACATCGCGGCCGACAATAACGCGCAAAAAACCCTGGAGACAGCCCCATGGTCCCCCATCTCACCACCGCCCTGACCGGCCCGCTACTCGAACTCGAACGACGCTTCCTCGAAGCCAGTCCGCAGATCGAACACTGGCTGCGCGGACAGTGGCTGGAACACACCCCGCCCTTCTATTCCTCGGTCGACCTGCGCAACTCCGGCTTCAAGCTGGCGCCGGTCGATACCAACCTCTTCCCCGGCGGTTTCAACAACCTCAACCCGGCCTTCCTGCCGCTGTGCGTGCAGGCGGCGATGAGCGCAATCGAGAAGTTCTGCCCGGACGCCCGGCGCCTGCTGCTGATTCCCGAAAACCACACGCGCAACCAGTTCTACCTGCAGAACGTCGCCCAGATCGCCGCCGTGCTCAAACAGACCGGGCTGGAAGTGCGCATCGGTTCGCTGATCCCCGACCTCGCCGGGCCGACCCCGGTCGACCTGCCCAACGGTCAGCAACTGCTGCTCGAACCGCTGGTCCGCAAGGGCAACCGGGTTGGCGTCGCCGGTTTTGAACCCTGCGCGATCCTGCTCAACAACGACCTGTCGGCCGGCATTCCGGAAGTTCTCGGCAATCTCGACGAACAGTACGTGCTGCCGCCGTTGCACGCCGGCTGGGCGGTGCGCCGCAAATCCAACCACTTTGCTGCCTACGACGAGGTCGCCAACGACTTCGCCCGCGAAATCGGGATCGACCCGTGGCGCATCAACCCGACCTTCTCGGTCTGCCGCTCGGTCAATTTCCACGAACGCCAGGGCGAGGAATGCCTGGCCGCCAATGTCCAGGCCGTGCTCGACCTCGTCGCCGAGAAATATCGCGAATACGGCATCACCGAAACCCCTTACGTGGTCGTCAAGGCCGACGCCGGCACCTACGGCATGGGGGTGATGACGGTGCGCAACGTGGACGAGGTGATCGCCCTCAACCGCAAGCAGCGCAACAAGATGAGCGTGGTCAAGGAAGGCCTGGAAGTCTCCGAAGTCCTGATCCAGGAAGGCGTGCATTCCTTCGAGACGGTCAATGAGGCGGTCGCCGAGCCGGTCGTCTACATGATCGACCGCTACGTCGTCGGCGGCTTCTACCGCGTCCATACCGGTCGCGGCAAGGACGAGAACCTCAACGCACCGGGCATGCATTTCGAGCCGCTGGCTTTCGAAACCGGCTGCAACCTGCCCGACTACCGCTGCGGCAACCCCGACTCGCCGCCCAACCGCTTCTACGCCTACGGCGTCGTCGCCCGCCTGGCCTGCCTGGCGGCGGCGGTCGAGCTGGAAAACACGGGCTAGGGGGAATGCAGCTCAGTTTCGCCAAGGAGATGTCCGACCCGGGCCGCAGCCTGTCGCTGGCCTTTGTCGTCGATCCGCTGGCGAGCCGCAAGGCTTTCAACGACTCTGGCGTGGCCCTGATGCGCGCCGCCCAGCGCCATGGCCATGAAGTGTTTGCCATCGAGGCCGCCTCGCTCGCCTGGCGCCGGCCGGAACCCGGCCACCCCGGCGGCGTTTTCGGCGAGCTGATCCACCTTCACTTGCGCCCCGACGACCACGACTGGTACCGCGAGACCGGCCGCGAATGGCGACCGCTGAAAGGGCTGGACGCCGTCATCGTCCGTCTCGACCCACCGCTTGACCGCGAATTCCTCGCCGCCACCTGGCTGCTGGAGCGGGCCGAAGCCGACGGCGTGCGCGTCATCAACCGACCGCGCGCCCTGCGCGAACATGCTGAAAAGGTCGCCATCGCCGAGTTTCCGCAGTTCGCCCCGGCCAGCCTGATCGCCCGCGACATGGGCCTGATCCAGCGCTTCATCGACGAGCAGCGCGACGTCATCGTCAAGCCGCTCGACGGCAACGGCAAGGTACCGGTCTTTCGCGTGCATCGCAACGACCCCAACCGCAACGTCATCGTCGAAACGCTGACCGACAACGGCAACCGCACCATCATGGCGCAGGTGCACCTGCCCGAGATCGCCCGCGGCGACAAACGCCTCCTGCTGATTGCCGGCAAGCTCGTCCCCTGGTGCCTGGCGCGCATTCCCAAGGCCGGCGAGACACGCGGCAGCCTGGCCGCCGGCGGCACTGGCGTCGCTCAGGAAATCAGTGCCCACGACCGCCACATCGGCGAAACCCTCGGCCCCTTGCTGCTCAAGCGCGGTCTGCTGATCGTCGGCCTCGACATCATTGGCGACGCGCTTACCGGCATCAACGTCACCGACCCTGCCGGCATGGTCGAAATCCGCCAGCAAAGCGGATTCGATTCGGCCGGCGCCTGCATCACTGCCATCGAACACGCATGCGGACTCTCCTGATCGCCCTGTTTTCCCTGATCCTTGCCGGTTGCGGCAAGGCCCCGCTGCAGGAGCAGCAGGCATTCGTCTTCGGCACCCGGGTCGAGGTCATCGTCGCCGATCCGGATCCGGAACAGGGACGCAAGGCGATTGCCACGGTGCTGCGCGAGTTCGACCGCATGCACCGGACCTATCACGCCTGGCAAAGCTCGGAGCTGACCGCGGTCAACGACGCCCTGGCCGCCGGCCGCAGCCTTGCAGTGAGCGCGGAGATGGCCGGCTTCCTGAGCGAAGCCCAGGCCCTCGCCGCCCAGGGCGACTACCTGTTCGACCCCGGCATCGGCCGCCTGATCAAGCTGTGGGGTTTCCACGCCGACGAATTCGAAGCCCGCCTGCCCGACCCGGCGGCCATCGAAGCCTTGCGCAGCAAACACCCCTCGCTGGCCGACCTGGTCATAGACGGAACCACGGTATCGAGCCGCAACCCGACGCTGGCGCTCGATTTCGGTGGTTACCTGAAGGGCGTCGCCCTCGACCGGGCGGCCGCCATCCTGCGCCAGCAAGGCATCCACAATGCGCTGATCAACATCGGCGGCAACGTCCTGGCCCTAGGCAGCAAGGAAGGCCGCAAATGGCGCATCGGCATCCAGCACCCGCGCCAACCCGGCCCGCTGGCCACGGTGATGCTCGACGACGGCGAAGCCATCGGTACTTCCGGCGATTACCAGCGCTACTTCGAAGTGGACGGCAAGCGATACGCCCACCTGATCGATCCGCGCACCGGCTGGCCGGTCGACCACACTGCCGCCGTCACCGTGCTCGTCCCCGCCGGTCCCAAGGCTGGCACCCTGTCCGACGCCGCTTCCAAGCCGATCTTCATTGCCGGTCCCGACGGCTGGCGCGCGATGGCTGAAAAAATGCAGGCTCCCATGGTCATGCGAGTCGACCGGGACAATCGAATCTTCGTCACCGAAGCCTTGAACAAGCGCCTGGAATACATCGGCCAGAAACCGGAAATCACCGTGCTGCCCTGATCTTTCCTTGAAAGCGAAATGCCGCTCCGTTATGCTGCATCAGCGTCGACGACAAAGATAAGGCCACAGGCAGGTGGCCAAGGCAGCAGGGAGGAAACACCTTGCATGGCATTTCATTCGGAAAACCGGGTTTCGCGAACAGCCTGGTGCTGCGCATCGGGCTGCTGACGCTGGTCGCCCTGGCCGCATTTTCTGCCGGCATCGTCAAGCTGATCGGTCAACCCAGCGTCGAGCGCCTGGCCGAAGCGCAAATGCGCCTCACCGCCGAACAGCTTGAATCACGCTACGAACGTCTCCTGCATTCGGTTGAAACCACCCTGCGCAGCAGTCACGGCTGGGGCAGCGTCGGCAGCGTCGATCACAATGATCTGCTGCGTTTCAACGAATTCTTTTTCCCGGTCCTGGCCAATCACGACGAAATCAACTCGATCATCCTCGCCCACCAGTCGGGCCGTGAGTTCTTTCTGCTGTTGACGCCCGACGGCGGCTGGATCAACCGTATCAGCAACCCTGCGGAATGGGGACGGCAGAGCTACTGGATCACCTGGAACCGGCAACGGCAGATTGAGCGGATCGAAGTTCGCGAAAGTGACTACGATCCCCGCCAACGTCCGTGGTTCAAGGGGGCCATGGCCCTGGACAGTGACACTGCAGTGCACTGGACACCGCCCTACATCTTCTTCACCACCCAGGAACCCGGCCTGACCGCCGCCATGCGCTGGCAGGATGCCGCCGGTGAACGCTACGTCATCGCCCACGACGTGCGCCTGGGTGACATCGCCGAATTCACCACCAGCCTGGTTCTCGGCAACAGTGGCCAGGCCGCGCTGTTGCTCGGCGATGGGCGGGTGGTCGCGCCGCCGCGCGACGCCCGTTTTCAGGATCATGCGGCGATCAACCGCGCCCTGCTCAAGACACCGGCGGAAATCGGCTTGGCCGAGCTGGCCCAGGCCTATGAGCTGTGGCAGAAGGAAGCACCGGCACCCCGCACCATGCAGTCGTTTGACCGTCCGGACGGACGCTGGCTGGGGTTGTTCACCCGGCTCGACGAAAAACGCACCGGTGTCTGGCTGGGCGTCATTGCGCCGCAACGCGATTTCGTTCCGGTCACTGGCAGCGACCTGGTCGTCCTCGGCTTCATCCTGTTCGCCGTCCTCGGCCTGGGCATCGTCGTCGCGGTGCGCATCGCCGGCCGCTTCGGCGAACCGCTGCGCGAACTGACCGCGCAAAGCGAACGCATTGGCCGCCAGGATCTCGACCAGCCAGTCAGCATTGCCGCCCCCTGGCAGGAAGTGGTGCAACTCGCCGAGGCACTGGAAAACATGCGCCAGCAGTTGCACTCGGGTCGCCAGGCATTGCAGGGCATCAACGCCGATCTCGAACTGACGGTGGCCATGCGTACCGCCGCCCTGCGTCAAAGCCAGGAGCACCTGCAACAGCGCGAAGCCTTTTTCCGCGCCGTGTTCGACAACACGGCGGTTGGCATCGTCAGTCTCGATCCGGCCTTGCAGGCAATCGAAATCAACCGCGCTTTTGCAAATTTCGTGTCCCGCACTCAGGACCGCTTGCGCCAACTGAACGAACTGGGGTTGACCGCCGACGATCTGGGTCGTCTGCAGTCCGGGCTGGAGACCATCCTGGCCGGTCGCCAGGACAGCTTGCGCAGCGAGTTCGAGTTCGTCGACGCCCATGGCGAAACGCGCTGGGGCGATGTCCAGGTTGCTGCGGTGAGGGATGAAGGCGGGAACATCTCGTCGCTGCTGGTCAGCGTGCTCGACATCTCCGACCGCCATGAAATGCAGGTCGAACTGATCCGCCAGTTCGCCTTCCAGCGCGCCCTCCTCGACACCATACCCAATCCCATCTTCTACAAGGGCGAGCACAGCCGATTCCTGGGCTGCAACCGCGCCTATGAGGAATTTTTCGGGGTTGACCGGGGCCAGTTCATCGGCAAGCGAGTACTCGACCTCGATTACCTGCCGCCTGCCGACCGGGAAGCCTTCCAGGCCGAGGATGAGCGCCTGATTGCCGAATGCGGACGCGCTACCCGCGTGGTGAGAATGTGCCGGGCCGACGGCGAGATACGCGACACGCTGTACGCGGTGAGTGGCTTCCGCGCGCCGGATGGTGCGCCGGGCGGATTGATCGGGGTCATTGTCGACATCACCGCCCAGAAGGACGCCGAACGCGAAGCCGACAAGGCCCGTGCCGCGGCCGAATCCGCCGCCGCCGCCAAAGCGGATTTCCTGGCCAACATGAGCCACGAAATCCGCACCCCGATGAACGCCATCATCGGCATGACCCACCTTGCCCTGCAAACCGAGCTCAACCCGCGCCAGAAGAACTACCTTAACAAGGTCGACGCCGCCGCCAAGGGACTGCTCGGCATCATCAACGACATCCTCGACCTGTCCAAGATCGAAGCCGGCATGATGCGCTTCGAGCACACCGTCTTCAGTATCGACGCCAGCCTGCAGCATCTGGGTGACCTGAGCACGATCAAGGCCCGCGAACGCGGCCTTGAATTGCTGTTCGATCTCGGCGCCGAGGTTCCGGACCGGCTGATCGGTGATCCACTGCGCCTGGGCCAGGTCCTGATCAATCTGGTCGGCAACGCCATCAAGTTCACCGAGAAGGGTGAAGTGACGGTCTCGGTACGCCTCGTCGAACAGCGGGAAGACAAGGTGGTGTTGGGCTTCGAGGTCCGCGACACCGGCATCGGCATGAGCCCCGAACAACTGGCCAGCCTGTTCAACGCCTTTACCCAGGCCGACAGCTCGACCACCCGCAAGTACGGCGGTACCGGCCTGGGCCTCTCGATCTGCAAGCGCATCGTCGACCTGCTCGGTGGCAACATCACCGTCAGCAGCACGCCCGGTGTCGGCAGCTGCTTCAGCTTCGAACTGCCTTTCGAGGTCGCCAGCGGCGAAGCCGAACAGCCCCACCGGCTCGGTCTGCCCAGCGACCTGCGCACCCTGGTGATTGATGACAGCCCGGGCGCACGCGAGGTGTTCGCGCACATGCTGGCAGCGCTGGGCATCGATTGCCGGGTGGCCGCAAGTGCCCCGGAAGCCCTGGTCGAACTGGCCGCCGCCCGCCAGGCCGGACGCCCCTACCGCCTGCTTCTGCTCGACTGGAAGATGCCGGGCACCGACGGTGTTGAACTGCTGGCCTCGATCCGCCAGGAAGGCCCGGCTGACGAGCAACCCGCGGTGATCATGATCACCGCCCACGACCACGACGAACTGCGCGACGCGCTCCACCCGCACAAGGTCAGCGCCATCCTGGGCAAACCGGCAACGCCCTCGTCGCTGTTCGACTGCGTCATGCAAGCACTCCACCGCCAACCCGGCGTCCCCGAAGCACCGGTGCATTCCGTTGACAACAGCGACCTCAAGGGTCGCCACGTACTGCTGGTCGAGGACAACGAAGTCAATCGCGAACTGGCCGAGGAATTACTGTCCAGCTGCGGCTTGCGCGTCAGCACGGCGGTCAACGGCGCGCTGGCAGTCGACGCCGTACGCGATGGCAGCTTCGATCTGGTGCTGATGGACTGCCAGATGCCGGTGATGGACGGCTATGAAGCCACCCGGAGAATTCGCGAAACACACGACGCGCAAACCCTGCCGATCATCGCCATGACTGCCAACGCCCTGGCCAGCGACCGCGAACGCTGCATGGCCTGCGGGATGAATGACCACATCACCAAACCGATCGAGGTCGCCAGGTTGTACCAGACGCTTCGCCACTGGCTCGCGGCAGTACCCGAGCACGATATCCCTGCCCCCGAAGTGGCTGCGCCCCCCGTCGCCAGCGACGACGCTCCGATCAACTGGGCCACCGCGATCGCCCGCCTCGGCGGCAACCGGACCCTGCATACGCGCCTGCTCGCCCGCTTTTCCGAAAATCAGGGCGACTTCGCTGACCGCCTCAATGCCGCCCGGGCTGAAAACGCCGTCGACCGCATGATCCTGCTCACCCACACCCTGCGCGGTCTCGCCGGTAACATCGGCGCCGACCGCTTGGCCGGTGCCGCTGGCGAGCTCGAACACTGCCTGCGCAAACAACCTGGCGACGCCACACGCATCGGGCAACTGATCGACGCCCTGGTCACGGCCCACAGCGATGTTATGACCAGCATTGCCCAGGTCCGGGTCACGGTGCCACCGGCAGCATCAACCGAGGACATTGCAGCAGATCCGAGCGCCCTGAACCGCCTGCGCACCCTGCTCGCCAGCGACGACGCCAGTGCAGTTGGCGCATTCGAACACCTGGCAGCGGCACTCGCTCGGCACAATCCCGAGCAAACAAATACCTTGAGCGAGGCCATTGCCGCCTACGACTTCGAAACAGCCACCGCTACCCTCGACCAACTGATCGAGACACTCACGCCGCGAGCCCCGCAACCATGACACCCTTATTGCCCAAGCAAAGCATCCTCGTTGTCGACGACACACCGGACAACATCACCATCCTCAGTGATGTGCTCGCCGCCGATTACCGCATCCGAGTTGCCACCTCCGGTGAAAAGGCATTGAAGATCGTCTATTCGGACGAGCCGCCCGATCTGATCCTGCTCGACATCATGATGCCGGGCCTGTCCGGCCTGGAAATCTGCCGACGGCTCAAGGCCAATCCTGACCGCCGGCGCATCCCGATCATTTTCGTCACCGCCATGAGCAGCACCGAAGACGAGGAACGCGGCCTCGAACTGGGTGCCGTCGATTACATCACCAAGCCGATCAGCCCGCCCATCGTCAAGGCCCGCGTGCGCACCCACCTGGCGCTCTACGACCAGTCGCGCGAACTTGAACGGATGGTCCGCCAGCGCACCCACGAATTGCTCACCACCCGCCAGCAGATCATTCGCCGGCTTGGCCGGGCCGCCGAATTCAAGGACAACGAGACCGGCAATCATGTGCTGCGCATGAGCCACTACGCCCGGCTGATTGCCGCTGCCCACGGTCTGGGCGAAGAAACCACCAGCATCATCTTCAACACGGCGCCGATGCACGACATCGGCAAGATCGGCATTCCCGATTCGATCCTGCTCAAGCCAGGCAAGCTCGACGCCGAGGAATGGAAGATCATGCACCAGCACCCGATCATGGGCGCCGAAATCATCGGCAAGCATGACAACGAACTGCTGGAAACGGCACGCATCATTGCCCTCACCCATCACGAAAAGTGGGACGGCAGCGGCTACCCGCGCCGCCTCAAGGGCGAGGACATTCCCCTGGAGGGCCGCATCGTCGCCATCGCTGACGTGTTCGACGCCCTGGTCTCGGTCCGCCCGTACAAGCCCGCTTTCACCCTGGAACAGGCGCTCAACCTGATGGAACAGCAGACCGGTAGTCATTTCGACCCGCAGCTGATGCAGGCTTTTCACCGCACCCTGCCTGAAATATTGCGCATCCGCGACATCTACGCCGACGAAAATGGCGCCCTCACCGACCTCGAATTCCAGATCCGCGAAATCTACGACCACCGCAACGATCCCACCGGTTATCCCGGCGTATTGACCAGCGCCAAGGATAGGGACTGACGCACCGGTCTCCTGGCCAGAAAGGAATGCAGAAGCTCATCCATACCCAGGAAAGACAAATGGCATATTTTTGGCTGACTCGTGTACAGTATCGACCAGCCCTTTGTCATAGCCTGGAGATACACGGTGAGTGGAGCACTGGAATTCGAGTTCCGTTTCGGAAAGAAGGGGAAAAGCGCCTCAAACAACAGGGCCTTCCGTATCCTGGTCATGGCCGACCTCGCCGGACAGCAGGAACGCCCGCAAACACTGGCCAGTCGCACGCCGGTCAAGGTCGATATGGACAGCATCGGCAAGCTGATGGCGACCGTCGCACCGAGCGTTTACCCGCCGCCGGCACCAGGTGACCAAGGGAGCACACCGCAGCCGCTGCGCTTCACCCGACTGGAAAACCTGCATCCGGAAGCCATCTACCTTGGCAGCAAGGTCTTCGCCGAGCTGCGGCACCAGCGCGAAGCCTTGCTGGACCCCTTGCGCTTCGAGGAAACGGCCAGTGCGCTCGGTCTGTCAACCACACCCGAAGCCGCGCCAGCCGGCACGGAAAGCGATGCCGACACCCTCAGCCGCCTGTTCGGCAAGGTTGCCCGACAAGCGCCATCGGGCGCCGCTGCCGCCATCAACCAGCTGGTCCGCGATGTCGTTTCTCCCCATGTCGTGAGCGACAACCGTGCCGCCCGCAACCGGGCGCTGGCGCAATTCGACCAGTGCATAGGCGAGCGCATGCGGCAACTCCTGCACGATCCAGCCTTCCGGAACCTGGAGTCGGCCTGGCGCGGACTGTGGCAACTGGTCAGCGAACTGGAAGGCAACGACGACCTGGAAATCAGCGTGCTCGACCTCTCCCGCGCCGAACTGGAGGCCGACCTGCTCGACAACAACGGCAAAGGCCTGCACGCCGCACTCGCCGAATCGACGGGCGAAGACGGGCCATGGTCGCTGCTCACGGCCGATTTCGCCTTCGCTGCCGACGCTACCGATCTGTGCATGCTGGCAGCGCTGGCGTGGCTGGCGCGTGAACACGATGCCCCCTTGCTGGCAGCGGCCCGGCCGACACTGGTCGGCTGCCCGGGCCCCGAACAATTGCTCCAGCCCGCCCACTGGCAGGCACTGCCAACGCCGCTGGGTGAGGCCTGGCAGGCACTGCGCCAGCGCCCCGAAGCTGCCTGGCTGGGCCTGGTCATGCCTCGCCTGCTCGGTCGCCTACCCTATGGCAAGGCGACCGACCCGGTCAGCGCATTCAGTTTCGAGGAATTCGACGGTATCCGGCAGCACGAGGATTTTTCCTGGGACAGCCCGGTGTATTCACTTGCCCGCCTGGCCGGCGAAGCCTTCGCCGACGAAGGCTGGGAGATGGACACTGCCGGCTACCTGGAAGTCGGCCCACTGCCCAGCTATGTTTTCCGCGACGAGAACGGCGATTCGAAACAGCAGCCCTGTGCCGAAGTGATGCTCGGCGAGGCTGCCGCCAATGCCCTGCTGGCCCGTGGCATCATGCCCATGCTCAGCTACCGCAACCGCGACGCGGCGCGCCTGCTGCGCTGGCAGTCGGTCGCCACTCCGGCCCGGCCGCTGGCCGGAGTGTTCAGCCGTTGATCGGCGTTCGCGCCGGCCCTATTCCGGCTGGCGCGAATCGATGCTCAAGGTTACCGGTCCGTCGTTGACCAGGGAAACCTGCATGTCGGCGCCAAACACCCCGGTCGGCACCGGCTTGCCCAGCGCCGCCGCCAGTTTGTCGACAAAGGTAGCGAACAGCGGCCCGGAGATATCGCCCCTGGCGGCGCGCCCCCACGACGGCCGGTTGCCCTTCTTCACCGAGGCATAGAGAGTGAATTGCGACACGGCCAGGATCTCGCCGCCAGCGTCGACGACGCTGCGGTTCATCACCCCGTCGGCGTCGGCAAACAAACGCAGGCGTACCAACTTACCAGCCATCCAGTCGAGGTCGGCGTCACCGTCGCCTTCCTCGAAACCAGCCAGGACCAACAGGCCCGGCCCGATACGGCCGGTGACGGCGCCATCAACGGTCACCTCGGCCGACTTCACGCGTTGCACGACAACCCGCATCGTCTTCTTCCTTTCTTGATCGAATCGATCAGTAACGCGCCCGGAAATGCCACTCGCCGGGTGCCATGTCGTTGGTGATCGCCCGCCGCGTCGCCTCGTCGATGCGTGGATCGTCGATGGCGTACAGGCCGCACAGGCGCAAGGCGCGACGCACGCTGACCTGGGTGCCGAGGTATTCGTAAACGACGCGGGCACAGCAGGGCATCCGCTCCTCGCTGCCGGACACCCCGAGCTTGAGGCCGCTGAGCCGCGAAACCCGGTTCTTGAACGAGGGAAACAGGATGGTCTGGGTCATTTCCAGCCCGGTCAGCGTTTCATAGTCGTTGAGGAAGATGCGGTCGGTGAGCAGGTGTACCAGGCCGAGGTAGACCCCGTGGTAGGTCTTGCCCTGGGTGTCGTCGTTGAGCCGTTCGGTGCGCTGGTAATGGACGCTGTCGCCATCGCGGCGCAGGGTCACCAGGGTACGCAGGATCTTGCCGGGGCAGGCCATCGACAGGTAGGTCTCGAAATAGCTGCCGAGAAAGCGGTCGAGTCCGGCGCTGCCGATCGCCCGCAGGTGCGCCAGATGGCCGGCCTCCGGGCCATTGTCGGCGGGCGGTGGTGCATCCGATGGCAAAGGGCGCAACTGCACCAGACGCTCGAACTGTGCGCTGGGTAGCAGGATTTCGTGTTCCTCGACGCCGAAGAAGGCGCATAGGCGGCGCAGGGTATGGCCGCCCGGACGATAGCGCCCGGACAGGTAACGATTGAACTGCGGCCGGTTGATCCCGAGCCGCCGGCACACCTCGGCAATCGACTTGTAGAAGCTGCACAGCAGGCGCAGGTTGCGCGCGAAGTCCTCGTTCATCGTCTTCCCCCGGCAAGAGACTGGCGCAGTATGGCGCAGTTCTCGCGCCAATTGGCGACTATCTGCACCAGATCGGCAAATCCCCTTGTGCTGTCACATTTGGTCAAATGACATCGCAGACTGTCACAAGACAGCGCCGCGGCGACGACCGCAATGTTGAGAGAGCCAGCACCACCCCGTCCTCACCAATCCAGGAGATAACCACCATGCTTGACCTGTTGAACGACCTGCTCTGGAGCAAGGTCCTGATCGTTGTCCTGATCGGCCTTGGCCTCTGGTTCACCATCGGTTCGCGCTTTGTCCAGTTCCGCTATTTCGGCCGCATGTTCCGCATCCTCGGCGCCAACCAGGCCTTTGCCCGCGACAAGTACGGCCACCTGTCGTCGTTCCAGGCCCTGATGCTTTCGGTTGCCGGCCGCGTCGGCGGCGGCAACATCGCCGGCGTCGCCGTCGCCATCACCCTGGGTGGCCCCGGCGCCATCTTCTGGATGTGGGTGATCGGCCTGATCGGCATGGCCACCAGCTACTTCGAGTGCACCCTGGCCCAGGCCTACAAGCAGGCCGAAGCCGACGGCACCTACCGTGGCGGCCCGGCGCATTACATCGCCCGTGGCATGGGCGCCAAGTGGAAATGGCTGGCGGCCGTCTATTCGGTGCTGCTGCTGGTCACCTTTGGCTTCGGTTTCAACGCGCTGCAGTCCTACTCGGTTGCCACCTCGGTCAATGACGCCTTCGGCATTCCCGTGCTGGCGTCCGGCATTGCCCTCGCGGTCATCGTTGCCGGCATTGTCTTTGGCGGCGTGCGCCGCATCGCCAGCGTCGCCGAATTTCTGGTGCCGATCATGGCGGTCGGCTACATCGCCATCGCCGTCATCGTCATCGGCATGAACCTTGAAGCCGTGCCCGCCGTCCTCGCCCTCATCGTCAAGAGCGCTTTCGGTCTGGAGCCGGCCATCGGTGGCGGCATTGGCGCTGCCATCCTGATGGGCGTCAAGCGCGGCCTGTTCTCCAATGAAGCCGGTCTCGGCAGCGCGCCCAATGTCGCCGCCGTCGCCTATGTGCCGCACCCGGCCAGCCAGGGCATCGTCCAGGCCTTCTCGGTCTTCATCGATACCCTGATCATCTGTTCCTGCACCGCCTTCATCGTCCTCCTCGGCAACGTCTACCAGCCGGGCATGGCCACCGAAATGGGCGGCGTTGCGCTGACCCAGGCTTCGCTCGCCGGCATTGTCGGCGAATGGGGTCGCGTCTTCGTCAGCGTCGCGCTGATGCTGTTCGGCTTCACCACCATGGTCTACAACTACTACCTCGGTGAAAACAGCCTGAGCTATTTCACTGGCGACAACCGCGGCGTACTCGTGATCTACCGCGTTCTGGTCATCGCCCTGTGCGGCTGGGGCGCGACCACCGACCTCGGCACCGCCTTCGCCTTCGCCGACGTGACCATGGGCCTGCTCGCCCTGGCCAACCTGTTCGCCCTGGTGATGCTGTTCAAGACCGGCCTGCGCCTGATGAACGACTACGACCGCCAGATCGATGCCGGCATCACCGAACCCGTCTTCGACGCCAGCCGCTTCGCCGATCTCGACATCGACAGCAAGGCCTGGAAGCTGGAACCGGCCGACGCCGAACAGGCTAGCAAGCTGCGCAACGCCTCCTCCTGAGTCTGCCAGAACCTGCAGACACGCCGGTCCGGGGCTACTGCCCCGGCCGGCACCCACCAACAACGACAGGACATCCCCACACCATGACTACCCGTAGCGAACACGATCTTCTCGGCGACCTCGACATCCCCGCCGACGCCTGGTACGGCGTGCAGACCCAGCGCGCCCTCAACAACTTCCACATCACCGGCGTGCCGATCAGCCACTTCCCGCATTTCGTCGTGGCCCTGGCCATGGTCAAGGCTGCTGCCGCCCGCGCCAACCGCGATCTCGGGTTGCTGCCGGCAACCAAGGCCGAAGCCATTCTCGCCGCCTGTGACGAGATCATCGGCGGTCGCCTGCACGAAGCCTTCGTCGTCGACCTGATCCAGGGCGGCGCCGGCACCTCGACCAACATGAACGCCAACGAGGTGATCGCCAACCTGGCGCTGGAGAAGCTGGGCCAGCCCAAGGGCGCCTACCAGCACCTGCACCCCAACGACGACGTCAACATGTCGCAGTCGACCAACGATGCCTACCCGACCGCCGTCTGCGTCGGCCTGCAGTTCGCCGCCGAACCGCTGATCGAGGCCATCGCCAGCCTCAAGTCCGCCTTCGAAGCCAAGGGCCGTGAATTCGCCGACGTGCTCAAGATGGGGCGCACCCAGCTGCAGGATGCCGTGCCGATGACCCTGGGCCAGGAGTTCGAAGCCTTCGCCGTCAATCTCGGCGAGGACATCGACCGCATCCGCGAAGCCTGTGCCCTGCTCTGCGAGGTCAATCTCGGCGGCACCGCCATCGGCACCGGCATCAACACCCATCCCGACTACGCCCGGCTGGCCGTACGCCATCTGGCCGAGATATCCGGTCGGCCCATTGTGCCCGCCGCCAACCTGGTCGAGGCGACCTCGGACATGGGCGCCTTCGTGCTATTCTCGGGCATCCTCAAGCGCCTCGCGGTCAAGCTTTCCAAGATTGCCAACGACCTGCGCCTGCTCTCCAGCGGACCCCGTACCGGCTTTGGCGAGATTCACCTGCCGCCGATGCAGCCGGGTTCCTCGATCATGCCGGGCAAGGTCAACCCGGTCATTCCGGAAGCGGTCAACCAGGTCGCCTATCAGGTGATCGGCAACGATCTCGCCGTCACCCTGGCAGCCGAAGCGGGGCAGTTGCAGCTCAACGCCATGGAACCGCTGATCGTGTACAACCTGCTCAATTCGCTGAAGATGCTCGCCGGTGCCTGCGACATGTTTGAACAACGCTGCGTGCGCGGCATCCGCGCCGACCGCGAACAATGCCGCCGCCACCTCGACCGCAGCATCGGCGTGATCACCGCCCTGGTTCCGCACATCGGCTACGCCAACGCCTCGCGCATCGCTGCCGAAGCGCTGGCCAGCAACAGCACGGTACGCGAACTGGTGATCCGCGACGGTCTGCTCAGCGAAGCCCGGCTCGACGCCCTGCTCAGCCCGCAAAGCATGCTTGCCCCGCAAGCCGTGGCGGCATGAGCCGCGTCCTCATCCTGCACACCGGCGGCACCATCGGCATGGCCGCCGCCCCCGGCGGCTACCGGCCGATGGCCGGTTTCCCCGCCCGCCTGCGCGAGCAGCTCGGTGCCCACGCCGGCAGCCGCCTGCCCGACTACGACATCGTCGAGCTGCCGCCGATCGACAGCGCCGACCTGCGTCCCGGTCACTGGGCGGTGATCGCCCGGTCCCTGCTTGAGCGCTGGGACGACTACGACGGTTTCGTCGTCCTGCACGGCACCGATACCATGGCCTGGAGCGCCTCGGCGCTCTCCTTCATGCTGCGCGGCACCGACCGCCCGGTGATCTTCACCGGTTCCCAGATTCCCCTCGTCGAACCGCGCAGCGACGCCCTCGACAATGTCGAGGCGGCACTGCTGTTCGCCGCCACCGAGCCGGTACGCGAGGTCGGCCTCTACTTCGGCCACCGGCTGCTGCGCGGCAACCGCAGCCGCAAGCTGGCCACCGCCCAGTTCGATGCCTTCGACTCGCCCAACTGCCCACCGCTGGCCGAAGTCGGCATCGACATCACGCTGCACCGCGAACGCATCGTCAGCCCCGGCGACAGGTGCTTTCTCGTTCCCGAGTTCGACGACCCGGCTGTCGCCATCCTCACCGTCCACCCCGGCATTGCCGGGAGCACGGTCGACGCCCTGACAGCCAACCCGCGCATCCGCGGCCTGATCCTGCAAACCTATGGCGTCGGCAATGCGCCGCAGGGCGACCGCGAACTGATTGCCGCCCTGGAACGCGCCGCCGCCCGCGGCCTGGTTCTGCTCAACACCACGCAATGCCTGGTCGGCAGCGTGATCCAGGAAACCTATGCCACCGGCGCCGCCCTCGCCCGCATCGGCGTCGTCCCGGCCGGCGACATGACGCTGGAAGCCGCTTTTGCCAAGCTGCACTTCCTGCTCGCCAGCGAGCAGGACCCCGACCGCATCCGCGACGCCCTGCGCCAGAACTGGTGCGGGGAAAGGAGCTGAAGGCGGCGGTTTCACGTGAAACCGCCGTTCGTCTTGTGCCTCCCTCCGTACGTTCAACTAGCGAATCATCAAGCACCGATATTGGACTAAACTCCGGTTCAGGTGAGCTTGTCCGGGATTCGCGTCCAACAGCGTCCGGCAGGGGGGAAAACACATGCAACTTGAAACGTTCCGCTATACGTCGCGCAAGGGCTGGGATCGCCAGCCGGACCAGCAGCTGGATTCGCCCGACACCCTGGTGCTGGTGTTTGGCCCGGCCGACCTGAACGAGCTGCAGGCGCCCCTGTCCGCGCTGCGCGCCTGCTACCCCCAGGCCGTCTGGGCGGGTGCCTCGACCGCCGGAGAGATCCTTGATCGCAGCATCGACGACGACACGCTGACCGTCGCTGTCGCCCGTTTCGCCCACACCGGCTTGCGTGCGGTAACGCACAGCCTGGCCGGTGCCGGCGATTCCTACGACGCCGCCAGCACCATCGCCCGCCAGCTCGATGCCGGCGATCTACGCGGTATCCTGGTCTTCGCCGATGGTCTGCACGTCAATGGTTCCGAGCTGGCCCGCGGCTTTGCTTCGGCCCTGCCCTCGGGCATCGTGGTCACTGGTGGTCTGGCAGGTGACGGCAGCCGCTTTGCCCATACCTGGGTACTTGGCCAGGCAGCGCCGACCAGCGGTGCCATCGTCGCCATCGGTTTCTACGGTAAACACATCAAGCTGGATCACGGCAGCGCGGGCGGCTGGGATGTCCTCGGCATCGAGCGCAAGGTGACCCGGGCCAGCAGCAATGTCCTCTTCGAACTCGACGGCCAGCCGGCCCTGCCGCTCTACCGCAAGTACCTCGGCGAGCGCGCCGACGACCTGCCGGCCAGCGGGCTGCTCTTCCCGCTCGCCATCCACAGCGGCAACGATCACGACGAGGTGACGGTACGCACTATCCTCGGCATCGACGAAGCGCAGCAATCGATCACCTTCGCCGGCGACATTCCCGAAGGCGCCACGGTACAACTGATGCGCGCCAATTTCGAACGGCTGATCGACGGTGCCGCCCGCGCCGCCGAACACTGTCACGCCGGCCACACCGACGATCCGGTACTGGCGCTGGCGATCAGTTGTGTGGGCCGTCGTGAGGTGCTCAAGGAACGCTGTGAAGAAGAGCTCGAAGCGGTGCTCGATACCCTGCCGCCGAGTACCCGCATGGTCGGCTTTTACGCCTACGGCGAGCTTTCGCCCCTGCGTGGCAATTGCTGCGACCTGCACAACCAGACCATGACACTCACCCTGATCCGGGAAGACCTGGCATGAGCCAGCACCGGCTGCTCGACCGGCAACTGCGCAAACTCGGCCTGAGCAGCGAAACCCCACCCGCTGCGGACGACTGGCAGGCCTTGCTGGCGGTGCTGGAACGGACCTATCACGACTTCGACCAGGACCGCTACACACTCGAACGCTCGCTCGACCTGACTTCGGAGGAAATGCGTGCCCTCCACCAGCGCGAGCGCACCGCCTACGACGCACGCCTGAAATCCATATTCCGCTCGCTGCACGAACCGATCTGGCTGAAAGACCCGCAAGGCGTCTATCTGGCCTGCAACCCGGTTTTCGAAGCCTTTTTCGGCGTTCTGGAAAGTGAAGTCATCGGTCGCACCGACCACGACATCATCCCCACCGACGACGCCGATATCTTCCGCCAGCACGACCTGGAGGCCATCAAGCAAGGCAGACCGGTGGTTTTCGAAGAACAGGCAACACGGGTAGCCGACGGCCAGCGGGTGCTGCTGTCCACCGTCAAGACCCCCATCTTCGACGGCGACGGGCAACTGATCGGCGTACTCGGCACCGCCAGCGACATCACCGCCAGCCGGGCGGCAGAGCAGAGCCTGCAGGAAGCCGCCAGCGTTTTCCACCACGCCAACGAAGCCATCCTGATTACCGACCCCGCCGGCGACATCCTCGACGTCAACCCGGCGTTCACCGAAATCACCGGCTACCGGCGTGACGAAGTGCTCGGCGACAATCCGCGACTGCTCCAGTCCGGACTCCACGACCGCAGTTTCTACGGTGCGCTGTGGCAAGCGATCATCAATGAAGGTCGCTGGAGCGGCGAGATCTGGAACCGGCGCAAGGACGGCAGCATCTTCGTCGCCCGCCAGACGATCAGCAGCATCCGCGACGAGGCCGGCAATGTACGGCGTTACGTCGGCCTCTTCTCCGACTACACCGCACTCAAGGAACAGCAACTGGAGCTGGAACGCCTGGTCGAATCGCGCACCCAGGACCTGCAAATCGCCAAGGAAGCCGCCGAAGCTGCCAACCGCGCCAAGAGCACCTTCCTGGCCAACATGAGCCACGAACTGCGGACCCCGATCAGCGGCATCATCGGCATGATCAGCCTTGCCCGCCGACACATCGGCGACCCCGAAAATCTCGATCGTCTCGAAAAGGCCGAACGTTCCGCCCAGCATCTGCTGGCCCTGCTCAACGACATCCTCGACCTGTCCAAGATCGAAGCCGAACACCTCAAGCTCGAAACCCTGCCGCTGACGCTGTCCATGCTCGCCGCCAATCTTCCGGTCCTGTTCGGCGAACGCACCAGCAGCAAGGGACTGGAACTCGACATCCAGCAAGACCCGCTGCTGGCCGAACGTCGTTACCTTGGCGACCCGCTGCGCCTTGGACAAGTGCTGATCAACCTGGTCGGCAACGCCATCAAGTTCAGCGAGCACGGCCAGATCACCGTCACCAGCCAACTGCTGGAGGAAGGGAGCAACGACGACCTGATCCGCTTCGCAGTCAGGGACCAGGGTATCGGCATCCCGGCCGAGACCCTGCCCAGGTTGTTCACCGCCTTCGAGCAGGCCGACGGCTCAATGACCCGGAAGTACGGCGGCACCGGGCTTGGCCTGGCGATCAGCAAGCGCCTAGTGGAAATGATGGGCGGCCGGATCGGCGTCCAGAGCCAACCCGGGATCGGCAGCGAATTCTGGTTCACCGTCCGCCTGCGGCACGACGCGGCACCCATCGACACCGGCACCACCGGCGCAGACGCCGACGCAGCCGAAAATGAATTGCGCCGCAACCACACCGGCGCCCGCATCCTGCTCGCCGAAGACGAAGCCATCTGCCGCGAGGTCATGCTCGAACTGCTTGGCGAAATCGGCCTGAACATCGACAGCGCCAGCGACGGCGACCAGGCCGTGAAGCTGGCCGCAGAAAACCGCTACGACCTGATCCTGATGGACATGCAGATGCCTCACCGCAACGGCCTCGACGCCACGCGGGCCATCCGCGCCGCCCCGACCAACCGCGACACCCCGATCCTGGCCATGACCGCCAACGTCTTCGAACAAGACCGCCAGGCCTGCCTGGACGCCGGCATGAACGAACACTTGGCCAAGCCGGTCGTCCCCGAAGTCCTGTACGCGAGCCTGCTCAAGTGGCTGGAAAACGGGCGCAGCGGCTGACAGTCCACCAATGTCTACTAATCTGTTTATGAATCAGTAGACATCTGTCGGCAGACCGCCCGCAGCGACCTGCTGAGCCTCCACGAACCGGGGCTGCTGATCAAGACGAAACAGGGGAACGCTTACGTTTTCCCTGCGCCGGAAAACCTGCGGGAATTGTTGGCAATGCTGGCAAAGGAATAGCTGTCGCGTCAAACATCAAGTAGTCTTGCCTTGGCATGCTGCGGGCAGGTGACAAGGTGGTCATTGACCATTCCGGACGCCTGCATGAACGCATAGCAGATTGTCGAGCCGACAAACTTGAAGCCGGCTCGTGACAGAGCCTTGCTCATGGCGTCCGATTGAGCGGTCTTTGCGGGAACCTCGGATAGCGAGCCCCAAGCGTTCTGGATCGGGCGTCCCCCGACAAATCCCCAAAGGAATTCGCTGAAGGTTCGGCCGGTTTGGGTCAATGCCAGGTACGACCTGGCGTTTTGAATGGTGGCTGCCACCTTGGCCCGGTTACGAATGATGCCCGGGTCAGCCAGTAACTCGGCAACCTTGGCAGCATCGTATGCAGCAATGATTTCCGGCCGAAATCCATCGAAGACCTTGCGGTAATGCTCCCGCTTCTTGAGTACGGTTGCCCATGAAAGGCCAGCCTGAGCACCCTCAAGAATGAGAAGCTCGAACAGGGCACGGTCGTCATGAAGTGGCTTTCCCCATTCGTTGTCGTGGTACTCGCGATACAGGTCAAAACCCACGCACCAAGGGCAGGGTTGGTTGCCAGATTGGTCAGGTTGCATCGTTGCAGGGTCTGATTCTGTGGGAACTGATGGGATTTTAGGGCAGGTGGAGGCGGTGTTGTCGGCGCCAATAGAACTAAAGATCAGCTACAGTCGGCCGGAAATCGGCCTGAACGGACGTTGGCTTGGTGTTCGGCATCGGGCGGCAACTCTCCGAAAGGGGCCACTCGGCCACCTACTCTGGGTATCCGCCCAATCAGCTACAAAAGTCCGATTCCTTTTCGTCACTCCCTAAAAGAGAACCCCGTGCCGACATACTGACCCGCTCTGCTTCAGGCTGTTTCCCCAATGTCCTCTTGCCAGAGTGCAGGATGTTGCGAGATGAATTCGCGCATCAGGGCAATGAAGTGCCATTCTGAAGCAGTTCGATCTCCACACCGCGCGAACGTAAAAGGTCCTCGTCCCCTGTGAAGGTAAGGTTCTCGCCGATGACGATTCTGGGAATGCCCTAGAGCAGAATCGCACCGGAACACATCGCGCAAGGCGATAAGGTGGTGTATGGCACCGACTCGCGATAGACCTGTGCTGACTGTCGGCCGACGTTTTCCAAAGCATCCATTTCGCCATGCAGGATGGCGCTACCCTGCTGGACGCGATGGTTATGGCCGCGGCCAATTATCACGCCGCGATAAACCAGCACCGAGCCGATCGGAATGCCGCCCTCGGCCAAGCCGGCTTGGGCTTCCGCTATCGCGGCTTGCATGAAATCGTTCATTCTGACGACTTCCTGTTTGTGATTGATTGGGGAAACCAACTCCGGTTTCGGCCGGATTATGGCTGCTTCTCCAGCGTTGCGTTGGCCGAACCTTCGGCTCCGACATACACAGCCAGAAGCTTGACGACACCACTGCCCAGATTCATGCCGCGATGTGGCGCATTCATCGCCTCGACGACTGCATCGCCCTGGCGGAAGGTTTTCACCCCTTTCTCACCGTAATCGACGGTGAGTTCCCCTTCGAGAACGTAGGCGACCAGCGGTACCGGGTGGCGATGAAAGCCGGCTTGGGTGTTGGGAGCAACCGTCACCACGGCCACGGTAATTCTGGGGGCACCGGTGGTGGGGTATTGAATTTTTTCGCCGACAACGGTCTCACCGGTGACCAGCAATTCCTGCACAGGATAGTAGCCTTCATCGCGCGCCAGAGCAGCGGTGATCGTCGAAGCAAAGAGCAAGATGCCGACCGTCAGGCGCCGAGTGAAATAGCGGACTTTCTTGCCGCTTCGGCCGGTTACTGTGTTCATATGCATGCACGGCTCCTCTGGCAAATCGGGAATGTCGCAAGGGTATCACGGCGCGAAACCGGTGATCGAAGTCGCTTCAGAACGCCCTCTTGACCGATAGTGTGAGCGAAGAGGCGTTCCAATTGCTCGCCGACTCGTTACCGACGTCTAGTGCAATATGCGTCAATCTGCCGATCTGTCCAACCAGACTTGCGCCCAAGCTCAGTCGATTGCGGCCGATGGCGGAGCTCTTCACTTCAATCGGTTTCCCGAGAAAGCTGGCGTCCAGCCGAGTTCGGCTATCGGCAAACTCGTGACTCAATCCCGCCCGCCCCGAGATCCGCCAATCGATTCCATAGGCCATGAACGGCATGCTGACCGATCCGCCAATTGCTGCCGCCAGGGACGTGTTCGTGGTCGGCCCGCCACGCAGGGCGCCAACCGGCTGATTGCCGGTATCCGAAAACCCAAAACTGCGCATGGACAGATAACCCACTCCGAGCGAGATCTCATAGCTCGGAGCATCACTCGCCACCATTCCCCAACCCGTCAATACCGATGCGGCGACGTTAGCCGTGTCGATCGTGGCCTGGTACTGCGTATCCAGCATGCCGACACGACGGGTCGCATCAATTCTCCCGGCACCGCCACCGGCCGCTCCTTCCAGGAAATAGCCATCACCAAACCTGTGGCTGGCATAGCCCATCAGTTGAAAGCTTTGCTGCGGGCCGCGCCCCACGCCATGAGCCAACGCCGGATTGCTTTCCGCATAGGCCATAGAAATCCCTGCCAGCGTTTGTGCATCCAGCTTCTTGTGGAAACCGCCCATGAGACCAAGCAGCGTGTCATTCATGCCGTAGCCAAGATCATCGCCATGCCATCTCGTCGTCCGACCGATCGCCTCTCCCCACGCTTCTTCTGTCAGTTCGCCGGGCATATCGGAATCATTCCGGTCAGACCACGGATGGCTCTCGCCACGGCGCTGCCTGGCGACCTTCTGCAGGGTCTGTTTCACGAGAAATTTGCTGTTCTCCAAATTCATGCCGATCAACTGGGCATAGCCGACGCCGCCGAGCTGATCGATGCCAAGAGTCAAGCCAGGGGCCGATTGCGCCGCCAGGGCGTCGAACAGCCGCTTGATGTTGGGATCGCCCTCACGCCGTCCGGCTCCCGGCCGCCGGCCTTCCAGAATGGCGCCGACCTGTTGGCGATTGCGGTTATTGACCACCCCGGCCGCACCGATGTCGGCATAGGAGGACGGTGTGGCATAGAGCGCCAAGCCAGTAGCTCCATAGACAAGATCGAAACGTGTGCCAGGCAGCAAGCCGGCTGGCGGCTGAAGCAAGGTGTCAAAACTGCCCAGCAGCCCACCTGGTGCGCTAACAACCTGGAAACCCTGCCCCAGTGGCGGACTGTAGGTGTTGCTGGCAGATCCGCCGATGCCGCGCAGCAGCGCGTTGAAACTGCCGCCGGCGGTGTAGGTGCTGCCAACACCGGTCAAGACGAGACGATCATAGTTGCCGGCACCATTGCCGGTGCCCGTGCCGTCAATTTCGATGGCGAGATTGCTCCCCGCCTCCTGAACCACGGAGCCACTGGCAAGCAGGGTTCCGGGAGAGTTTCCAGGCGCTAGCGTGCCACCACTTTTGACAAGGACGCGGCCAACCTGTCCGGTTCCCCCCAGCGTGCCGTCTCTCATGACCGTGCTATCCGAGATGATGGAACCATTGACCAGCAAACGCCCGCCACTGATGAGCGTGGGGCCGACATAGGTGTTGGCCCCGGTAAGCGTCAGCGTTCCGCCCCCCGTTTTCGTCAGACCACCCGTACCAGAGATGTCATTGCGCCAGGTGGACGACAAGCCTTGGGTATCGACTTGCCACGTGAAGGTCAGTTGGCCGGGTCCGTCGACCGCTTTGCCGAGGTTCAGCAAACCCCATCCAAAAACGTCATCCACCCCCGGTGCGCCGATATCCGTGGCCGTCGTGAACATGACCATCTTGATCTGTTCAGCAGTCAAATAGGGGAAGGCCTGGATCAGCACAGCGAGTGCGCCAGAGACATGCGGTGTGGCCATTGATGTACCGGACATGCGCACGTAATTTCCTTCCACTGCCGGAGACATCCCAGGGTAATACTGATGCAAGACGGCGATGGCCTGATCAAGAAATGAACCGGGCACATTGACCGAGAACACCCCTTCTAGAGCGCTATCGCCGCCGGGAGCAGAAATGCACCATCCTGCCGCGACACCACAATTGTTGCCGTAATTGGTTTTTTCACCGTTGAGTGTCAGTGCGTTGACCGCCACCCAAGTCGCCGCGAGATCCGGAAAGAGATAGGGAATGCCAGCTTGAAAACTAGGCTGGTTCTTTGAAGAATTTCCGGTGGCCCAGACCATCAGGGTGCCAGCCGCGACCGCTTCGCGTACAACACCAAGCAGCGGCTCGTTGATGGCTTCTTCCCGCGTAGCGTCCGTTATTACTGCCGAAGAACCCCAACTATTGTTGATGACTTTTGCACCGGATTGCACCAAATAGCGGAGCCCTTCATCGGCGCGGTCGATTCGTCCTTGTGCATCTCCGATACCCGCCACCACGAGTCTTGCATCGTAGGCGACGCCATGCATGCCGATTGCGTCCCGGCGCGCGGCAATGATCCCGGAAACATGTGATCCATGACCCTGGGAATCGTCGACCGGAAATTTGTCGGGATTAATCCAAGGTTTCCAATCGTCATCCAGAGCAGGGGCGTTATAAATGGTTTTGAGAACGAAATCGCGCCCCGCAAATTCCGGATGATTGAGCGAGATACCGCTATCCGCTACGCCAACCAAAATACCGGCACCCGTCAGGCCTTTGTCATAGGCGCGTTGGGCATTGATCAGCGCCAGTCCAGCCTGAGCGTCATATTCGCTATCCGCATTCGCCGTCTCCATATGGCCGACAAGTAGTGCTAGGGTAAAAATACAGGATGTGGCTCGGCCTAACCGGTTGCCGTTGTGGCGTTTCATAGCTGACTATTCTGGGCAAAGTGCGTCGATGCGTGCTCTGTCTCGATCCGTGTGTGAGTTCACATTGCCATCGGCTTGAGTAAAAACATACTACTTGGTAAGAGGAATGCTGCAACCCAGAGGGATGCGGAGCGGAAGGCTTTCCTAATGTTCATCCTACGCCTCAACTTGCCGCGAGCATGTGAGATTCATCAATCTCGACGAGTATTTTCAGTGGTCTTCATCACCTTTTGTGCTGGCCGCTTCACTACGATGACGTAGTGGCGTTTGTGACTGCTTCTCTCAGTTACCTGCCGATAGACTTCTTACGACTCGAGTGGCGGCTTAGGGCACGGAGCACGTATTCGCCGAACGAGAAAGCTGCCGGTCACCGTGATGTGGGCCTAGCGGCAGCTTACTGACAGTCAGCCGACCCACATTGGTCGATCAGCCAACGGCAGCAAAGGCCGAGAAGCAGAAAGTCAAAAAGCCAACCTAGGTGGTCGGCTTTTTAAATCCAGCAAAATCCAGAAAAACTGGATACTACAAGTGTAGGTTCTCATTCAGACTGAGATATCCCTACTGAAATATCTTGAGGTTAGCTGTTCCCGTTTGAGAGGGATCCTGCCAAATTTCCCAACAGATGAGATGATCCTACGGAAACAACGCACTTGCTGTCGGCGTTTACCTTGATCCTCGATTCTACCTCCGAAGGCGCAACGCCCATCAAGTCTGCCAAAAATCGCCTGAGCTCATCCGTCGCAGGATAGATTGCCAGACGTGGTGGCATCACCGTGTGCCCTCGAATTGGAAAAATCCCCGCCTCCGCAAGAAGATTCCCCATTTTCTTGGAACTGGTCCGCAAACTTGCTGCGATATCACGCCGATACACATGAGCCTGCCGAAATCGCTCGACGTCCTCTATCCGCACGCGAGAGCCCAACTCCTTGTTGGTTCCTAGCTTTTCTGCAGAAACATAGCCATTCTGGCAAAGCCAGTAGGCCATCTGGTCCTTTATGGCGAGATATCTAGCCATTTCCGGGATGCTCATCCAAGTCAGCTTTCCACTGTTCAGACCAGACCACCAATTTTTCAGCTGCGCGCGGTCGAATACCCAACTGGATAAACCCACCGCTCCCACCAAAACAGATTGTGGTTTGATTTGTCCAGCCTTCACCGCGTCCACCAAGGTAGCCACCTGTTCAGTAGTCCAGGTCCAGTAGCGCAAGACGTGACCGAAGGCGACTTGTTCTTCCTCGGGGATCGTCACCACTGGCAAGCCGTCCGTCAAAGAAAGAATTTCATCCACCTCGTTCCTGGGCACACACCACGGCATCGGTCCTAGTCGAGCCACCCTCCGTGCAGTTGGAAACAAGAGTTTCAGCATGCGACGCATGCGCATCTTCCCTAGGCCCAGCATCTCCATCGCCTTGCCCATTGTGATCTCGTTGTCGAGTTGAGTAAGGACCCAGTCCAACTGATCACGACGCACCACCATGAACCGCCGTCCAGTACTGCTGAACGACTCCTGCCCGTCCAAAAGACCATCCTGCACCATTGCGCGCAGCTTTTTAGGTGACACGCCGATTTCCCGAGCTGCAGCCTGTGCCGGAATCCACTGAGCATTGGCGAGCAGTTGTTCAGCAAGACGATTGCGTTTGCTCAGCCCCCCTTTCCAATGCTGGCTCAGCCACTGCTCAAAGGCATCCCGAACAGGAATGAAAGCACTCTCCGAAAGCCCCTTGTATAGATAGGTATGGGCCTGTTTGAAAACCCCCTTCAGACCGCTCTTCTGCCCTTCACCCAGTCCTTGCATCCTCGCCCACCCGTCCTGAAAGGCCAGAGGCCACTGGGCCAAGATTTCCGCAGCAAGCGAGGACACAGGCCAAGAGGCCTGCATCGAGAAAGCCTGCCGAAGTTTCAAGGGCTTCGGCCCAGAGATCGGGTCCATATAGCCACCCAAGAAACGGATCAAACGTTGCACCTGCTCGATGGTCATTCCTGCCAGGATGGGAAAATCGTCACCGCCCTCCCGACCCAGTAACCGCATCTCCAGATATCCGGCCAAGCGTCGCACATTGTCTGGAGCGGCTTGAGGATATTCATGTCGGAGATCGGCGCCACAGGGGCACCGCAAGAGATGTTCCCTCCGCCAAGGAACTGCTTGTCCGCACGAGCTGCATTGGTCTACCAGCCAGACACCGTGTTGGGGGCAAGCATCATGAAACATCAGCTCCCAGCCGGCCTTCCAAACAGGCTCCTCCATCAGGCAGAGGGGACAAAACCTCGCCTGGCGCTGATTCCAAACCCGCCCCTTGTCTTGAACCAGTTCTGCCATACGGTTGATATGAGCGTGAAGGTCTGGATCCAAGGTATGACTGGGCAACAAATGGTTCTGCCGCAGCCAACCCGGGTCATAGCGAGCCCCCAGTTGCTTCAACTCATACAAACTCAGGCAATTGGCTTCGGCCAATCGCAGCATGTAGCCTTGGGGCCCTTCAGTACGGCTCGGCGCAGGCCGTACCAGGAGATGAGGGATCGAGAATGGGTCTGCAAAAGGGATTCTGTTCTTCGTCATTTAAGTACTTCCTTTGGCGAGATTCATGCCGAGCTTTCTGGCCACGGGGGAGCCGACGAGCTCTTGGCGGGTGTGTAGCTGAAATACCTCACCAGAACGGTCAAGGGGACGCAGCACCGACTCAGGATGGAAAGGATTGAGACGGTCAGGCACGTCCCGCCAGACCCGATTGCGAAATCCCGCCGCCAAAGCCGACAGATCAACCTTTTCCAACCCTTCGGCTGTAGCAACAGAAACAGCTCCTTCCAGAATCTTGATCACGTAGTCCATGAGGCCATAACTGCCCACATGGAAGCGTCGAGCCTGATTGCTTTCGTGCAGGGGTGTTTCCATAGGGATGGGCAGATAGGTCTCAAGCGCCTTGAGAACCCCGCGGAATTCCTGGAAATCATCCGCTTGGTCGAAGGCAAATGGGGCCACCCGTATCCGGGCAGAAAACCGCCTTGCCAGCTGCTCGTTACTGTTGACCACTGACTCAGCCGCCGGCAACCCACAAGCCACCATGCCCACCTGGGTGGCTTCCAGTAGATTCTTCAACCAGTCGGTAATGTCTCGGAACGCGTTAAGGCTGGGGGCATAGAAGAGATGCTGGAACTCATCGAGCAGCACGATTTCCACACCACACCGCCTAAACAGGTCATGGATTCGCGCTGTCATTTCCGGCGCAGTACCACGGTGAGCCTTGGGGTACCCCATAGCTTCCAGAATGGCACTAGCCAAGCTACGGCTAGTCGGTGACGAGGGTACCGAGACCAGAAGTACGGGAATGTGCGTGCGCTCAGTCTCGTAAACCCTAGGGAAGCTCTCCAGATACGCCTCTACCATCGTGCTCTTTCCAGCCCCTGAGGGGCCAGAAAGTAACAGTCCGCCGCCAGCGTCGTACTTGCGACGGCGCACGTGCAACTCAGCCATAGCGTGCATCGCTTCACGGTAGCGCCGATGTGGCAGGGGATCCAGGACCAACTTGAATCCTTGGACAGGAAGATGAGTAGGAATCTGGCCGTTTGGTGCCGATATATATCGCGCAAGGATGGTGACCGGATCCATCGTTAGGCCACCTTTCTGACAACAGAAAAATCAGGCAATTCGTCATCGAGGCCCGATGGAAGCACCTCGGGTGGCTCTGATTTGCCCCTCTTAACTGGCTTACGCGCCTCAGCCAACGGATCTTGACTGTGCAATACGGCCTCAGAGTCATGCATGGCAACTCTTGCGCCGATCTTCCGGTGCCCCATTTTCTTAGCCTTCAAGGCCTCCTGAATCAGGTCCTCAATTTCCGCCTTGGCCTGCAGCAACTGCTCCGATAAAACGTGATCGCCAAAGCGCTTACGGGCTTTCTCCCGCACAAGACGATGTATT
This sequence comes from Betaproteobacteria bacterium UBA5582, assembly GCA_002425245.1. GTDB lineage: Bacteria > Pseudomonadota > Gammaproteobacteria > Burkholderiales > Rhodocyclaceae > Azonexus. Next base: position 35,548 of record DILW01000171.1, read on the forward strand.
TCCCGGGGCAAATCTTGAGCGTATGCCGCCAGCTTCGCCGGCACCTTCAAATATTCCTTAGTGACCGAATCGAAGACATGGATGTGCGCGACCGTGTCCTCGTAGTATTTGAGCTGCACAGGAAGATTCTCACCTGTGCGCCGGCGCAAAACCTGCAGTTGCTCGGAGTTGTACTGGAGGCCATCAAGCTCGATTCCGTAGTGGAACAAGGTGCGCTTCGCTGGGATGCCGGTGATTACCTCCAATTGCTGAGGATGAACCGGCAACTCGATGATGCGACGATCAGCAGAGAGTATCCATTGGTCGATGGGACGAGCACCGATGCCACGGTGAGTCGTGACGTTGTAGACCTCAACTACCCATTTGGTCAGAAGATGCACCAACGACTGCATGTCGATGACAGCCTTGTCTTCGGCAGGATAGTCTCCCCGCTCATCTACGGAACTGAATACAGTTCCAGGCAAGCGATGGATCAAGCCCATATTCATGGTCCGGAAAAATCGCTCAATGGCACCCTTGTGCTGCGGCGTCTTTGAACCACAGAACAGCATTTGAATACCCATCTCCATGCACGAGGATTCCAAGGCCTCAGAGTGGAGGTCGGTGCCGTTATCCACGGCAATTAGTTCGGGGATGCCATGGGCAGGCCAGGATCCCTTGATATCTGGGAAGCGAGCTAACCACTCATCTTTGGGCAGAATGGCCCGACGGAGGCACTGCAGAACGCCATGACTGGAAGGCGCGTTGAAGGAGATGTAAAACCCAACCACCATGCGCGAATAGTGATCGATGGCCATGGTCAGCCAAGGCCGCCCCAATGGCAGCATCGTCAGACTATCAATGACAATCAGATCAAGGGGCGTGTGATCGATCTCAATGCGTTCGAGCACGCTGCCAACTTTCACATTCCCTAGCGCCGCCCGGTACTTTACGCGTGCCGCCTCGGCGCCTTCCCGTGCCTTGTCGACGAGATCTTGCTGAAGGTTGTCCAGCCAGCGGTAGATTGTGGCTCGAGCTGGCTTCCTGATCCGCTCATCGGCCGGCAAGCCATTGTTCACGCCATCGACACGCCGGAACACCTCTTCAACCACTTTGAGCTTCGGCAACTTCTGGTTGGTGAGATATACCGAAGCGATGACCTCCTCAAATATCTGATAGCGACGCTTGGCCCTCGGACCGGAAGAGGGTTTGTTCCGTGGGATGAGGCAAGTGACGCTCTTGGTCAGCCGGTATCGGCGCCACCAAGCCTGGACGGTTGAAGGTGCTGGGGGATAGTGATCCTCCAGCTCTCTGGCCGCGCCCTCAATAAGGGAGCGCCACCGACTCGAATGGTAGGGGTTAGCGTCGGGATTTAGTTTGTCCAAATAATGCTTGCGACGCTTGGCTTCCCGCTGCTGACTCTCGGGGTAAGTCCCCAGGTCACGGGGCACCGTGATGTAGATGGCGTCCTTACTAGATCCGATGGATGCCACGTCGATTTCCCATTCGTGCGACAACCACTTTTGGTGGAGTTCGGAATCGGTCAAGTTGAGAATTTCCCCCTTGTCCGATATCAGTTGGAGTTTGCCCGTTGCGAGACGGCGGGAAATCTCGTAGCCGATCTGCGTTACAACCTCCACCAAGCGCATGCCATGCTTAAAAGAGCAGCGTTGCATGGCGATCTCCTTCCGTAACAGAAACAAGCGTGTTGGGCGTGATCTCAGCAGCGAGATCACAGTAGAGATAACCTTGAGCCAAAAGCCGCTGCGTAACCTCAGCCCCGAGGATCATTTCCGAGGTGGCCAGAGTGATCGGCATTTGTCCAAGCAGGCGGACAAGTTCGGCTCGCATCGGCAATACCTCCGCCGTCAGCTTTGTTCGCACATAACTGAGCCGCCGTAAATTGCTGCGCAGCGGCTCACGCTGGCATTCCAGCTCCGTAACGATGCGAAACTGGGTAGGTGTCTGCTTGTAGTGGCTAGCAATAGCTCGGTACTTCTCTGCAATCTTGGGTTTGCTGAGCTTCTTGGAGGGCTTAATTTCAAGATGGACGCGAGATCCATTAGATAGCAGAGCTTCAAAGTCCGGAAAGTAGGCTCGCATCCGTTCCCCATCCCAGTAATGGATCAGAGCCGGTTGTTCTTGGTAGGACAAAACTCCTGGGGAGTATTCCAACAGAAGGACAACGTCCCCCTCCAAAATCGATTCGCACTCGACCATCCGGCCGAGCTTCATGGACGGTATCCGCATCCGGAATCCCCGCCCGCTGCGGGTTAGCGCCTTTCGTGACAGCATCATGCTTCTCCTCACGACCGGCGTAGAATCTCCCTGCGCCAGCCGCATGTCGTCAATAATCGAGACAAAAAAGGACTCTCGATCAGTGCAAAACTGACCGTTGTCTCGTGTAATCAGTGGGATAAGGCTTGACGCCCGAGATGGGGGAGGACGATACTTGGCTTGTCGATAGCGGTAGCGTCAGCTGCCCATCAAGGGGGCAAGCCTTTGTGCTTGCCCTTTTTACATTTCAGGGGCCTCCTTTCTTTCGGAACAGAAGGCCCTAGCCTGCGCGGAGAGCTCGATTCCCGCTGTACAAAGCGACGCAGGCAAACGCAACGCGAGCCGGATGAGATATATCTGTTCAACGCGGAGTTGCCCTAGTTGTGCCTCTAACTCATGGAGCAAGCTGTATTCCTCTTCGCTCGCATGAAGCGGTAGCGTGATCTGGCGGCGCGACTCTGCCAGGGCAATTGTCAGTTCAACCCGTTCATCCTCATCCAAATCGAGGCCTCGAATCAGGCGCTCAACGAACGCGCGCCGAGGGGGACCCTTTTCGCCCCGCTCCAACGCAGACACATAGCTGGGCTCGTAGCCGAGACGATCAGCAACCTCCTTCTGCTTCAGGCCGCGCCGTTGCCGAAGCCGCCGAAGGCATAGAGAAAATGGGCTCATTGGTTTCTTACAAGGCCACTTCTCGGAGCTTGGCGCACATCCCCTTCAGAAAACGGGGTGGCACTGCATTTGCGTACCGGCGAATATCAGCAATGAGCACCTGAGCCTCTTCGGGAAGTTGCCCATCTTCTGGCGACATTCCTCGCTCAACAGCCGACTGGCGCTCAATCGCTACAACCTCGGGTTCGCTGACCTTCAACGCGTCGAGTAAGCGTCGAAGGGTCCCTTTTCGGGGAGGAGGACACTTGCTGTTCTCGATACTGCAGTAATAGCCCGCGGAAACACCGGCCTGAACAGCGACCATCGCCTGGGTGAGGTTCAATAGTTCGCGTTGCCGACGCAAGCGGGCGCCAACGGTATCCACGAATGCGTTTGATTCTGACATATCCATTTGCCTCACCACCCTCACGAAATTGCAGTCGCAAAAAAGCGTAGCGAGAGCAGGTTTGTTATGGAAGGCAAAATCTTGGCAAACTGAACGGCACTTTTTGCTGGGCTCATTTAACTCTCGATTCATCAGGTCGACGTGAAAGCATCCAGAAGCCCCTTGCCTTCCATCTCTTCGTTGCGCCTGAAGGTCGCCACGAACTGCTTCAAGCTCCAGTTGCTTGGAGAAGACCTTCACATCCCTGGAAACCCGCAAGTTTCAGCGGTTTTCGATGCACTGATGACTGCCGGATGCCAGCAGCTTCTTTCGGAGACGACCTGGAACAATTGGTTTTCTGACACTGACGTCGTACCGAAAATCGCCAAGCTCAAGGCATTGGACAAGTTCGCAGCAATTGCCATCCGTGAGCCAGAGCACCAAGGAGCCTCAACAGCCTCGTTCCGGGGAGAACCGTTCAGCACTTTGGTTCACGGCGGGTTGGTCAAGCATCTAACCGCACGAAGCTCAGCGAAGAAACTGCTGCCGGTTTTGCAGGCAAGAGCAATCGAATACGAACCCTTATCTCCCTTGCATCTTCACCTAGATGCAATGGAAATCGGGGGGCTCGCAGACAACTTTGGAGATATTCCCTGGACGACGGTGAAAGCGATCGGGGCCAAACGAATCATGGACATCCTGACCGCCCGCTGGAGTCCCCGGCATGGAACGGTCTACGCCACCCTCTCGTCGGATATGCGGCTCAAATGGCAGGATGCCGGTGATGCAGAGCGCCAAACGATCCGGGCAAGTTTTGCCAAGATCAAGCCTGATTTGCTCCCATCTTTGATGGTGCAGGCGCCAAAACCAAACTGGGAGAAGGTCGGTATCAGCGCAGACGTTAGCTCAACACATATCCACAAAGCGCTATTCTCTCTGGCGGCGGATTCCGAGTTTCTTGTTGCCGACCGCTTGGCTACTTGGTCGCTGGATTTAGCCACTGCGGCGCTCGCGATGCATGCGTACGCTTGGACGGATCGCTATACAACATTTGGCCACAGGATCACAGAAGAATTGATCTACTGGATGGCGTTCGATTCGCTTCTATTTGCGAACGACGCGCCAAGCTTTGACCAATTTGATGTAGGCCCTGCGATGGCTGCCAGCAACGCTGAATGGAGCAATGAATCGGTTAAAACACTGCTTCTAGGCCGTGATACCTATCGCTCACTGCTTGAGTCGCTGGCAGTTTCTGCCGCTGAAATTCAATTGATTGCAATGCTGGGCGCAAAGGCGCATCCGCTCGTGTATTACCCCTAGCAAGGAAGCTTGGAGAAGATAATCTACGTCCGAGTCCAAGGCTGAGCGGCTAGTGGCAGCTCATTCAACTCCGCCCGAGCCTCCCGCCAGCTCGGGTAATGCTTGTCCAGCAGATCGATGAACCGCTGGCTATGGGTGGGCTCGATCAGGTGCAGCATTTCATGCACCACCACGTACTCCAACAGGTCCTTCGGTTTCTTGACCAGTTCCGTGTTCAGACGGATCGTGCCGGCCCGGTGATTGCAACCACCCCACTTGGTCTTCATCCGCTGCAGGAAGTAGGCGCTGACGGCAACGCCCAGCAGCGGCTGCCACTTTTGGATCAACGCAGGTATCGTCTGGTGCAGCAGCGAACGATGCCAGTCATGCATGACCTCCTCGCGCTTTTCCGGTGAGCTACCGGGACGGATCGTCAGCGTGATGCGCCGGTGATCCAGCTTCACGCCTGGCTTGGCATCCTGCTCAACCACAGAGAGCAGATAGCGCCGGCCCCACAGGTAATGACTTTCCCGCTCGACGAATTGGCGCGGCGTTTCCCGGGCCTGGGCTTGTAGCTTTTCCTGCTGGTCGCGTATCCAGCCGAGTTTGGAGATGGCGTAGGCGCGAGCAACTTCCAGGCGGGTGCTGGTCGGCGCAACCAGGGTGACGTGCCCGGCCGGCGGATGTACCGACAGGTGGACATTCTTGACCGCCTTGCGGGTGACCTCGATGGTCAGCTCGCCTAGCTGGATGCTTTCCGTCACAGATAACCCTGCTGGCTCTTGGCAATCTCGAACATGGCCATTGTTGCAGCCCTGTCCCGGTTGAACAGCGGGAAGAGCGCGTTCAAGACCTGGGCGCCACGGGGGCCGTCGGCATCTTCCTGCCAGCCGGCCGGCGCTTGTTCGCGAATGGCACGGTCGATCTGCAAAGCCAGTTCCGCCTTGTCGTCATCGTCGGTCGGACACTGGAACTGCACACAAGGCATGGAGGCCAGATTGTTGAACAGCACCGAGGCCTCCCGGTTTCCATGCAGCACGGCGGGCACACCAGCCTGGGGCTGTTTCGAGGCCAGCTTGCGCACCAGCTCCTCGGCCTTCTTCAGGAATTCCTCATAGGCCGCCGCATCGTCCCGGCTCTGCTTGATCAGATCGTCCAGCAGCTTCGACATTTGATCGTAAAACTTCGGGTCGGTCAGCTGGTCGCGGATGATGGTCTTGCGGACGTTGTTGATGATGCCTTCGGCGATGGCGTTCTTGGTCAGCTTGCCCTTCTCGTTGAGCTTGCGGGCGATTGCGTCGTGGATGCCGGTTTCGATGATCAACTCGGTCAGAGACAATTCGCCCAGCTCACCCAGTTCTTCGGCGGTATCGGCCTGGATATAGGTGTTGATGAGGTGGCGCATGTCCGCCTCGTAGGGCTTGATGTCCAGTTCCTCGCCGGAATGCTTTTTGATGGCGGCGCGGATTTCGGCGTAGAACTCCACTTCACGTTGCAGCTTCTCCGCCTCGGCGTCGGTATAACCGGCTTCGCTCAGGTTCTGGGCCAGATCGGCATAGGCCCGGGTGAACAGCGCCACGGCCTTGTAGAACGATACGCGTAGCGGCTCGGTTTCGTTCAGCGCATTGGGGTTGGCCGCATTGCCGCAGAAGTAGTGCAGGTACTGCTCCACCTCCCGGGGTTGCGACACCGGCTCGCACAGGTAATGCAGTGCCTGCCGGGCGTCGTCCAGCTGTTTCTTGCCTTCTAGCAGCCAGTTCTTGAGCTGGACGTTGTTCTCGCCACCGTTGCCGGCGTCGATGTCCAGCTCGTCGGAGCTATACACGGCGATAGCCTGCTGCACGTCCCCGAAAAGCTCCTTGTAATCAACGATGTGACCGTAATCCTTGTCGTCGCCGTCCAGCCGGTTGGTGCGGCAGATAGCCTGGAACAAGTTGTGGTCGCGCAGCTCGTTGTCCAGATAGATGTAGGTGCAGCTGGGCGCATCGAAGCCGGTTAGCAACTTGCTGACCACGATCAACAGCTTCAGGTTGGCCGGTTCGTCCTTGAAGCGGCGCTTGACCTCGTCCTCGTACTGCTTGGTGGTCTGGCCCTGGGCCAGCACATGCTGGGTGTAGGTGTCGAACTTGTAACGCTCATCGCTGTTGGCAGGCTCGCGGGAAATGGCGTTGTGGTTGGGCTCGAAGGAGGTGACGAGGCCGCAATACTGGCCGAAGGTCTTGGTCTGAAAGATGCGGTAGTAATGGCAGGCGTCGTAGATGCTGGCCGCTACTAGAATGGCCGTGCCCCGGTCGTTATTGAGCCGGGGCTTCAGGGCAAAGTCCTGGATGATGTCGGCGACGATGCGCGCCTTGCGCTCTTCCGCGCTCATCAGTTCTTCCATCGTCGCCCAGCGCTTGCGCAGGATCGATTTTTGGAAGTTGTTGAGGTTCTTCGTCTTCTGTTCGAACCACTGGTCGATGGCCTTGCGTGAGCCGAGGCGCTGGGGCACGTCCCGAGCCTCGTACTTCAGGTCTAGCACCACCTTGTCGGCCACGGCCTGATGGAACTTGTAGGTGTGGATGTAGGTGCCGAACACGTCCCGCGTCATCTGCTTGTCTTTGCGCAGCAATGGCGTGCCGGTGAAGCCGATGAAGATCGCCCCTTCCAGCCAGCGCTTCATCTGCTTATTCATGTCGCCGCCCTGGGTGCGGTGGCATTCATCAACGAAGATGTAGAAACGGCCATGGACCCGGGGCGGCTCGCCCTTGAGGTCGGTGGTGTCGAACTTGTGGATCAGCGCGCAGAGCAGGCGCGGCGTGGTGGCACCGAGCTTGTCGATCAGTTCGGCGCGGGAGGTGATGCGCGGTGAAGCGGCATCCTCGCCGATCACCCCGGCGTTGCGCATGACGCCGACGATCTGCTTGTCCAGTTCGTCCCGGTCGGTGATGACCAGGATGCGGGCCTCTGGATCGTGTTCCAGCAGCCACTTGGCGATCAACACCATCAGGATGCTCTTGCCACTGCCCTGGGTGTGCCAGATCACCCCGCCTTCCTGCTTGGCGACGCGCTCCTGGGCTGCCTTGACGCCCTGGAACTGATGCTGGCGCGGCACCTTCTTCTGGCCGGCGTCGAAGATGATGAAGTTGCGGATCAGATCGAGCAGCTTGATCTTGTCACACAGCTGCGCCAGCGGCCGGTCGAGCAGGCTGCCGGCTTCCGGCGTGACACCGACAGCGGGGGGCGCTTCGTCCTTCCATTCGACAAAGAACTGCTCCGGCGTACCGGTGGTGCCATAACGCAAGCCTTGCGAGTCGCTACCCGCCATCACCAACTGCACTGTGCTGAAGAAGCCCTTGTTGAAGATTTCTTCCTGATTGGTAATCAGCTGGCGCACCCCGTCGGCCACTTCCACCGAGCTGCGCTTGAGTTCCAGCACGGCGATGGCGATGCCGTTGATGTAGAGCACGATATCCGGCCGCCGCTGGTAGCCGCCCTTGAGCGTCACCTCCTCGGCCAGAGCGAAGTGGTTGTTGCCCGGCGTAGCCCAGTCGATCAGGTGCACCTTGTCGTGGGGCTGGCCGGCGGCTACCTGCACATCAACACCGTAGCGCAGCAACTGGTAGGTGCGCAGGTTGGCCTGGTAGAGGGTGATGCCGGTGCTGTCGGCCGCCGTAAGCAGTTTCTGCAGGGCGGCGGCGATGTGGGCATCGGAATAACCACGCTGTTGCAGGTTGGCGCGCAGCAGTTCGGTTTCGATGGGGCGGTTATTTTCCCGCTTGTTCCACTCACCTAGGTAGTCATAGCCGAGACAGTCCGAGCGCGAAGTATCCGTAAAGAGCGCAATGACGCGATTTTGGGTTTTACGTTCGGAGCGCGGCTGTTCAAGCATGGGCGGCCTATCAGGTTGGTAGTCGGGTCTTCCCGGTTAGCAATTCCGACATCATAGCCTGCTTCAGGGCGCGGGTTTTGGTGAGGCGGGCGTCGAGGACTGCCAGTTCGGCGTCCATGTCGGCGAGGACGGCGGCGATGGCGGTTTGTTCATGCACGTCCGGTAACGCCATCTCAGCACTTGCGATATGTGCCCTGTTGGTTGCATAAACTTTGGTTCCGGCAACGAGTCGGCGCAAATGCTGGCGAAACACGGGGATGAACTGGAGATACGCTTTGAAGCCATCAGCCAACACTTGCTTGTCGAATCGGACAGCGATGGTATGCAAGCCGGAAACGACCTCGAACTGACCTACATTTTTTAGCTCTACCGACTTACCCACACCGTCCAAGTCCTCTGAAGCATCGGCGAAGACCAAGTCACCGTCTGACAAGCGATCCAGTTGTCCAGCTTTACCAACAGGCAGGTGGGGCATCAACGTCACGCCAGGCTTCAGAAGCAAACCCGTCGCTCCGTGAATGTCACCGTAATGCAGATACTTCACCTTGCCGGCGGCTGTTAGTTCAGCACGTGAATTCACGCCGTTCTTGAGGAAAGTAAGGTGATCCCCCAGTCGCTTCACCTCCCACCCCCCGCTAAACCCCGGCAGGCGGGTTTGGCCGGTAAGGAGTTGCTGCATGGTGGCCTGTTTGAGGTCGCGCTTCTTGGCAATCAGCCGGGTCAGGCTGTCGAGCAGCGCGTCCATATCCGACAGGGCGGTGGCGATAGCGCGTTGTTCTTTGATCGGAGGAAGAGAAATAGGGAATTTTCGAACATCGTTGCCAGTGATGTTCGGATCTTTTCGACTGCTGCTCGCAACAGATTTCCAGTAGCCAACGTGATAATTGAGGAAGTAGATGAGGTATTTAGAATCTAGCTTACGGCCCTCGGGGCAAATCGCCGTGAGCGCTTGATTTATTGTGGCAGGAAATGGCAAGTACCCAGTTCGACCAATCTGGGCAAATCCACCATACATTGCAACCAACACAGAACCGGCAGGGTAGAGCTTTAGCGATGTTTCGCGTAATGCGGTTTCGGTGACGCACTCATCTGTCTCTTTGATTACAGAATTATTGAGATCAAGCGTCTTAACCCAAGGAATCGTACCATCATGGAAATATCGCTCTGCCGCAGCCCTGGCAGGGGTTGTGCCTGAAGCAGATTCGGCACAGGCAGCGATGTCTTCCACAGCCCAATCCTCTGGAATCACCCCTAATTCGGTCTGCTTATAACCGGGCCTCACTTCCATGCTGCCCCCATCCGCTTGAGGTGCTCCTCCACCTTGGCCGACAGTAGCGCCACCTCATCCACTAGCTGCGGCAATGGCGTCGTGTAGCGTTCGGCCAGTTCGCGGATGCGGGCGGTCAGAGTCTGCCCGACGCGGTCAAGTTCGCCTTGCAGGTCAGCAGCCATCCGGGCCAGCCATTTGTCGTCCACCACCAGGGTCTTGATCTCATCCACGCTGAGCTGGGCGTACTTCTCATAGGCCAACAGATCCAGAGCAGTATCCGCCTCTTTCACTCGCCCCTTGAGGGTGGCTTGTTGCTCCAGCAACTCGAGACAGCGGACGGTGACTTGAAAATCAGCGAAGCTGACCGGCAGCGGCTCGCTTTCAAGTTGGGCTTTATAAAGGGTCTCGATCTCGGCGAACTGCTCAGCGGCCTGTTTGCTTTTGGTCTTCAGCGCAGCGACTGCTTCCGTGTAAGTGTTGAGTACGGCTCTTTCTGCCAGGTCTCCTGTAGCCGCAAGGCGGTCCTTCACCACCTTCAAAGTGAGCTTACCCTTGGGATTCTTGAGCACGGAGAAATAGCTGAATTCGGTGAGTTCACGAAGCTTGGCAGCGTGTTCATTCGCCTGCTCCATAAGGGTGTGGTAGCCCATGCAGGCCACCTTGTCGTTCTCTTTCCACAGCGCCAGCAATGCCTGGGTGTAAGCCTCCTGAGCATCGCCCTTCGTGGAGACATCCTTGAGCACCCCCTCCTCACCACCGTGCTCCTCTTTCAGTTCATCCAGGCTGGCAGTGATGGCTTCGAGCTCAGCCTGCAAGACATCCAGCGCCGCCTGCTCTTCAACGAAGTAGCGGGCCACCATCAACGGCTTGGGAATCAGGTCGCAGGCCCAGCCCTTGTCCTTCGATTTGCCTTTCTTGTCGACCTCGATGATGCGCGCCGGTTTGGCTACCCAGCCATCGGCGGCGATCAGGTAGGCGTCGTCCTGCATGGTTTCAGCCCAGTAGTCCATCAGATGCTGATAAACGTCGTAGGGATCGAGCAGGGGCGCGGCCTGGAAGGCGGCGAGCAGGGTTTCGGAGACGGTGGCGATCAGGGCTTTGGGGTGATCGTTCTGAGCGAAGCCGGTGAGGCGCGGTGTGATGGCTTCGCGCCATTTGCCGAACAGGTTGTTCACCTTGCCGGTGAAGGCGATGAATTCGCCGTGGCCGAGGATGGCGGCCTTGATCTCACCCATCGGCAGCTTGAGGCGGGCGTACCCGGGGCGGCCGGCCGATTCAAACAGCGTGGCGCGTAGGCCGGGCATCTGCTGCCAGTCGGCGGCGAAGGCGTCGATGTCCCGCTCCGGGATGCCACCGTTGAGGTGGGCGTCGATGTCCTGCAGGTCTTCCGGCTCGCTGCTGTCGATGTAGCGCGGCAGGTTAAGGTTGAAATCGTTCTTGGCGTCGGCGATCTCGGCGAAGGGCACCATGCGGGCGTAACGCGGGCTGTCGATCTGCCGGGTGAAGGTATCGACGATCTTGTGGATGTCCTGCTCGCGCAGGCGGTTCTTGTTGCCGTCCTTGATGTAGCCCTTGGCAGCGTCGATCATGAACACGCCTTTGCGAGCGGCGGCGTTTTCCTTGTCCAGCACTAGGATGCAGGCGGGGATGCCCGTGCCGTAGAATAAGTTGGCTGGCAGGCCGATGATGCCCTTGAGGATGCCGGAGCGCACCAACTGCTGGCGGATGACCGCCTCGGCATTGCCGCGGAACAGCACGCCGTGGGGCAGGATGCAAGCGGCTTTGCCGTTGGCCTTCATGCTGCGGATGATGTGCAGCAGATAGGCGTAGTCGCCCTGCTTGGCCGGCGGCACGCCCCAGCCGAAGCGCTGGTAGAGGTCGTCTTCCGGGGTAAGGCCGGTGCTCCAGGTCTTGTCGGAAAAGGGTGGATTGGCGACCACGTAGTCGTAGGTGCGCAATCCCTCGCCATCCTTGAATTTGGGCGCCGCCAGGGTGTTGCCGGAGAGAATGTTGGCGGTGGGGAAGTCATGCAGGATCATGTTCATCCGCGCCAGACCGGCGGTGGTGACGTCTTTCTCCTGTCCTTCCAAAGTGATCTTGTTTCCAGCTTCGGCAGCGACCTTGAGCAGCAGCGAACCCGAGCCGCAGGTCGGGTCGTAGGCAGTGGTGGCGGCCTTGGTGTTTTCGGGTGAGATGCCGATCACCTTGGCGATGACCCGGCTGACTTCGGACGGCGTGTAGAACTGCCCCTTGCTCTTGCCGGAATCCTGAGCGAAGTGGCGCATCAGGTACTCGTAGGCGTCACCGAGGATGTCGTCGTGCTCGGCGCGATTCTGGGAGAAGTCCAGCTCCGGCTTCTGGAAGATGCTGACCAGATTGGAGAGCCGTTCCACCATGGCCGAGCCTTCGCCCAGCTTGTTGGGATCGTTGAAGTCCGGGAAGTCGCTGCGCGCCAGCCGGGCATTGGCATCGATCAGGGGCTGGATGATCTGGGTGTTGATCTTGTCGCCGATGTCGCTCTTGCCCTTGAGCGCGATCATGTCCTTGAAGCTGGCGCCCTTGGGAATGACCACGGGCGGGGCGAAGTCGTCGCTGTCGGCGTATTTGTCGCTGATGTACTTGATGAACAGCATGAACAGGACGTAGTCCTTGTACTGGCTGGCATCCATGCCGCCACGCAGTTCATCGCAGGAGGCCCAGAGGGAGGAGTAGAGATCGGATTTCTTGATGGCCATGGGGTGTTGCTTGGGTCATTGGGCGAAAGGCGAAACTTTAACGCATGACCCTACGCATCGAGCCGCTCAATTACCGACTATCAGCCTTTGCGGACATACACCTTCTAAAAGCAATTGGCCTAATCTGCTCAGGGAGCAGCCATTTTGCCTTTGGAGCCTTGGAATGAAGGCTTTTTTGCTAGCTAGCTGCCTTCCTTGGCTTCACTTTCGTCCTAGTATTTCCACGGGGCCCATACCTTTTCGGAACGGGGTAGTTTAAGGATCGAAAAGACACAGTCGTATTGCTCAGAGACGATCTTCATTTCCTTGATAATGCTGTTCTTGTCAGCATGAGGAAACCAGACCTGCGCAGCCATCTCGACCCCGTGGCGATCATGGGTCACTGTCGCATTTGCCGCCAATGAGGCACTTGGAATTTCGATGGCGCTTTGACTGGTCTTGAAAAAGGCGCCAGCATTGAAGGCTCTATTGCTTGACCAGGCCCAGTCCATATAGCCGTCTTTCGAGACGACAAGCACCGCACTGTCGTCTGTATGCTCAAGCCATCTCAAAGTCGCGGCTGTCAAAGAGACACCATAGCGATCTGCGCAGTGCCCAAGCAGGTCAAAATCGACTTCGGCATTTAGTTGCTTCCGATAGTCGTTCAGCGGCATTAGTAAGTTAGATGCAAACAGGTCGGCTTGAGCTTCGATATTGGTTGAGTCTGCAGACCAATTACGCATGTCCTCCTCGGTGCACATGAATTCATTTTGCATTGTTCTGTGCAGGATGTAGTGACCTAGCTCGTGAGCTTGAGTGAAGCGAGTACGGCCTTCCGAAGTGACTTTCGAGTTGTACAGTAGCTTCCAGGCTGTCTTGTTTTCATTCGGAAACAGCATGCCTTCAAAATTCTTGATGGCGACCCCCTCTACTTCCGTGATCGGGTCCGACCATTTGAAGATATTGGCCGTTTCCTTAGCCATCAACGGCACATCAACTGGAAACCGTTTTTGGAATTCTGCTGGAATGGCATCCAATATTTTGCAGAGGCGGTTGGCTGCCTTCTGAGGCGTCTGTTTGTCGCCCATTAGCTCTTCTTGAAGGTTTCCATAATCTTGCGCAAACGTTCCTTGTCTTCGGCTTCCAGATCTTGGTAGTCACGATAGAACGCTGCATCGAGATGTCTTTGCTCTGGCGCGCGAATGTCATCCTCAATGAAGAAAACTGAGTCAACGCCGAGGACTTTCCCTAGTGCATTTAGCTTCTCGGCCGATGGTCGCTGCGACTCACGATTCTCAAGTTCCCAAATATAGCTTTTGCTGAGCCCCGAGAGTTCGGCGAGCTTCTCCAGGGTCAGTTCTTTCTCTTTGCGAAGTGATTTCAGCTTATCGCCGAGTCGAGTTGCCACTTTTTTCTCCGTGTTTACAATAACTTATTAAATAATAGCACGATTCCGAACTTTTTCTATGGCTTTTACAATTCGAGAGGTGTAGCATCTGGAAAAAGTTCGCTATTCCGAACATTTAGTTAGCTTACATTGGTACTCATGTAAGCCCGGTCGCTCAGTCTGAAGCAATAAAAAAGAAAGGAATATGGATGTCGAAGGTGCATGTTGGGCACGCGGAGTTGGCCAGCTTCGCTGAAGAAAGGGTCAATCTACCCAAAGACAAGGCCGATGAATATCGCGATCAAGCCCAGCGCCTTCAGGACAAGCTGGAGCGCTATCTGGACGAGCACCCCGACTTTACGCTGAAGCGCATGCTTCTGTCGGGCAGCCTGGCCAAAGGCACTGCGCTGCGTTCGCTGAACGATATCGATGTAGCAGTGTACATCCAGGGCGCCGATGCACCGCATGACGTGAGAGCCTTGCTGGGCTACCTGACAGAGCGGTTGCGCAAAGCGTTCCCGAACTTTAGTCCGGATCAGGTGAAGCCGCAGACCTATTCGGTTACGGTCTCGTTCAAAGGTAGCGGCCTTGATGTGGACGTAGTGCCAATATTGTATTCAGGCAAGCCGCAGTGGCGCGGCAACCTGGTTAGCCAGGACGATGGTTCCTTCCTGGAAACCAGCATCCCGTTGCACCTCGAGTTCGCACGCAAGCGGAAACGGGCGCAGACGCCGCACTTCGCCCAGGTTGTTCGGCTGGTGAAGTATTGGGCTTCCCTGCAGAAGGTGGCAAACCCGGAAAATTTCCGCTTCAAGTCCTTCATGATCGAGATGATCCTCGCGAAGCTTTCGGATAAGGGCGTGGACTTCTCGGATTATCCCGAGGCGCTACAGTCGTTTTTTACCTTCATCGCAAACAAGGGCTTGCAAAAGCGCATTGTATTCGAGGACAACTACCTCGCCTCGGATGTGCCTGCGTCGAACGACCTGATCCAGATCATCGATCCAGTCAACGTCACGAACAATGTTGCACGCCTGTATACCCAAACCAATCTGGATGCCATTGTCGATTCGGCGCTCGAGGCCGGCGAGGCAATCGATGCCGCGCTTACCGCCCCTACCAAACAATTGACCGTCTACTACTGGCAGAAGGTCTTCGGCTCGTCTTTCCAAGTTTGAGGTACCTATGTCTTCCTTCACCATTACTGACTCGGCTACCTTTACGATCACCCATGCTCGCCACATGGGCGCCAAAGTAGCCGCAGATTTGAAGCGTATCCAACGCTTGTACGGTGGCATTAGCGACGAATGGATCGCTCAATATGAGGCTGAACTCATCGAATACATTAAAGCCGGCTACGTCGATACCGTGACATATGGGTACCAAATCGACGATCAGTGGATTGAACCCACGCTGCGCTACACGGCACGCGAACTGAATGGGTACGATTTCAGTGACGATGATCCTGGCAAGGTACGGCCTGGTGCAGATGTCACCGGCGCTCGCTTCACCAGTTATCTCACCTATAGCAGCAAGTGGAGCAATGCGAGCCAGGCCGAAAAAGATTCATTCAAGGGACGGCTTCCGTTTAGCCGGGGTACTGGTTCCGAACCAACGATCAGGGGCTACTTGCTCAACGACAAGACTTATTCGGCGGGCGGGCGGTCCCTTGCCCGTTCCAGCGTAAGGAGCTTTTGATGATGAACAAACCCACAATTGACGAACTATTCGAGCGTCGCATCACCTATCCCGATTTTGAGCCACAGGAGCGACTGGCAAAGCTAGTTGGTTTGGATGACCAAAAGGCCCGGCTGGCCAAGATACTAGGCTTACTGGTGAATCCGGTGGCTCTGGAGATGTGGGCCAAGGAGCATCATCCCGGTCAAGCGGCGAAAGCGCTGCTCGATACAGTGCTGCGCCGTCCGCCGCTGGTCGTCCTTGCCGGCGACGTTGGTTCTGGTAAGACTGAACTGGCCGAGACTATCGGCGATGCCGTTGCACGCGCACAGCGCATCAACATCACTCTGTTCCCCTTGAGCCTGGCGACACGCGGCCAGGGGCGTGTTGGTGAAATGACACAACTCGTTTCCGCTGCGTTCGACCATACCGTGGTTGAGGCGAAGAAACTTAAGGGCGCAGGAAACGGTCCTTCGCGTGGCGCGGTCATTCTGTTGGTCGACGAAGCGGATGCTCTGGCCCAATCGCGCGAGAACGCGCAGATGCACCACGAGGATCGTGCCGGGGTGAACGCCTTCATCCGCGGGATTGACCGGATTGCCAACGCCCGCCTGCCAGCGGCGGTCATCATGTGCACCAACCGCTTGAGTGCCCTGGACCCGGCAGTACGCCGCCGTGCTGCCGAAGTGTTGAGTTTTTCCCGTCCGAACGACGAACAGCGCCGCCATGTCTTCCACCATCGCCTGGCTCCGTTAGGCCTAGGTACGCAGCATATCGACGCGCTGGTTCGTGCGACGGGTGCCAAGAATGGACATGATATCGGCTTCACTTTTTCCGATCTGACGCAACGCTTGATTCCGACGATCGTGCTTGACGCCTACCCGTCGAATCCAGTTGAAGGCACGCGGGCGATTGCGATTGCTCGCGATATGCAACCCACGCCGCCTTTCCGCGACGGCGTGAATTAAGCAGGTGAGATGATGACTCAAGCTGTTTCGGTAAGGCGCGAAGGCGATGTTTTTCAGGCTAGGATGTTCTGGAAGAAGGCAGCCAGCCTACTAGATCCGGACTGCCCTATCATTAAGGTCGGGTTCGAGTGCGGACCGAAGAGCTTCGACGACCTCTGGGTCGAATATGATCCGGCGCGCTGTCTTCAAGATCAGCACGGGCATCCTTTGCGGCGTGAGCACATCCAGTGCAAATGGCATGTGAGGCCGGATACCTACGGCCACATGCATCTGATCGATCCCGAGTTCATCAATGCCGAAAGGCATTCGCTGCTGCAGAAGGCCCGCCAAGCGCAGTTGGTGCATGCGCCCGAAGGCGTTGGCTCGCGCTTTCGGCTGCTGACGAACTGGCGCGTCGCTGACCCTCTGCGCAAACTTGTGATCCAGCGCTCCAGCACGCTGCGACTCGACGACTTGTTTGCTACCAAAACTGACCGCAGCGAAACGGGGCAGATACGCAAGGCGTGGTGTGATCACCTAGGGATTGATGAAGACGAACTGCGTATATTTTTGCGTACGCTGGCACTGAGCGAGTCGGTCGACTCTCTCGATGCGATGCAGGAGAGCCTGAACGATCTATTCCGGGGGGTTGGCTTGCGTTGCGTGTATGGCGATCAAGTCGCGTTTCCATACGATGAGATTGTCTTCAACTGGATGGCGCAAGGCCGGCAGGAATTTGACCGTGCCTCGTTCCGTGACGCCTGCGCGCAGGAGGACCTGCTGCAATCAGGGCAAGGTCGGGCGATCGTATACGGTGTTAGATCCTTTGAGCATCCGATCGATCAGCTCAGCGATCGCTGTGTCGAAGTCCTCGATTTCGTACCCAATTTTAATGAGCGCTTGATACACGATGGCGCCTCTTGGTCTAAAACGCTCTATCCGGCTTTGCGGAGCTTTCTGCTGTCCGCAGCAAAGAAAAGCAACAAACTACGACTCGCTCTGGATGCGCATATCACCTTGGCTTTTGCCGCCGGTTCGGTGCTCAACGTCAAATCGGGCTGCGAGATCGAACTGGAACAACGTTCTGGTGGCCGGAATATCTGGAAAGCCGGCGACAGCAACCCGGAGCCGTCATGGGCCAACTGGTTTTTTGAACGAGAGGAACTACGTACGGATGGCGTAGGGCAAGTGGTCGTCGTGGCATTGACCCATGACATAGAGGCCGACGTGAAGCGCTATCTGGCCCAGGCCTTGCCCAATGCGGCGCGGATACTCGTCGCGCGTCCTTCGATGGGCATCGGCCGTTGGTCCATTGCCAGCGGGCAGCACGCGATGATTTTGGCCGAGACACTCGCCCAGCGAATTGCAGCTGAGCAAGTGGTGAATCGCCAGCCAATCCATCTTTTTATAGCTGGGCCGAATGCCTTTACGTTCTTTCTAGGACAGTATCAGCCCGGACTTGGCAAAACTACCCTCTATGAATTCGATTTCGAAGGCTTCAATGGTAGCGGCTACACGCCATCGTTGATCTTGCCAGTTGCCCAATGAAATAGCCGGTCTGCCATAAGAACCAGCTATTTGTGGTTAGAAGGCCGCTGACCGCGAAGGCCGAACATCTGCCATTGAATCTTGACGCTCGAATACAAAGAGGCCACTCTGTGCAAGTGGCCTCTTTGTTTAGGTAATTCCCACGAAATCTAGACTTTTGGGAAAAATCTAGACAATCGTGAGATCCTACAACAAGCCTGTAGGTTCCCATCTGGGTTGTTAGGAGCGAGTTGGATAGTTCAGCAGGTTACACAACGCGAATCGGATCAACAGCGGCCTCATTCCCAATCAACACGATAATCCTAGGGATTCTCTGAACAACCCCCAGCGGCTGATCTCGAACGCACCTTCCACCAGCGCAATAGGCTTAACCGTTCCCTCCCTGGCCAACTGGATCAGTGGGAAGCGAAATCCTACATCACGTGACTAGTACAAGACCGCCGAGCAGCCTGGAAATAGTCGGTGGCGAGCTAGCGACCGTAGCGAAGACGCAGATACAGTTTCATTGCGAAAGCTGTTCGACATTATTTCCCATTCTTCCGATTCTTGTCGCTCGTGAGTAGCTGCGTTATGCGCCCGGGGGTCACATCCAGCAATTGGGCAACGCGCGACTGCGCTCCTCGTGGATCTATTGCCTTTTCGATATTCACCAGTTCGCCAACATAGCGCGATTTCCCGCATCCGGTCATGCCGTGGTACGCAGCCCGCGCTTGTAGTTTCTGTCTTTCTTCGAGCTCGTCTTGCTTTTCACGGAGCTCTTGAATCGCTGCTGTGGTGTGCTTAAAGCCTTCAATAACAGCAGCCATAGCCAACTGCAACGGATCATTATCAGGGATTGCCATGTTGAAAACTCACAAATATTAGACGCCTTCAATGCTACAAACTCCAGAAACGAATGTAAACAACATTGTTTAGAAAATCTAAATAATGTTGTTTACGTCGCCGTAAACTATGGCAGGCTTGACACTTCACGGTCTACCAAATGTACACATCACTTGCTGCACATTTTCATTGTTTTGATGGGTTTCGCAGGCAAAATTCCTCGGCTCGCCCATCTAGACTCCCGAAGCCACTGCTCGAAGATATCTTGCTTGTCTCGGTAAGGAAGTCACCTAACGGCTGATCCAGTCGATAGATCGCTTGACGGCAAGCTTCGGTACCTTCGACCCCAAGCGGATGAATCTCCCGCTCTGCGAGTAGCAGTACCGACTTTTTAGGAGATACGCCAAGGAGCGCAGCGATATCTCGCCCAAATACATGTTGCGCTCGAAAGCCCTCGATGTCCTCACGTCGTACCCTTGCGTTCGAAAAGCGTCCAGCCTTCTCGCTGCGAATGAACTCGTGGCGCACAAGCCAATACGCCACCTCCTGCTTGATGCCGAGCATCTGCGCCATTTCCGGAACACTGAGCGAATCGGCTTGCGATACGCCACAGTTCTCCTGAAATGCCTTGAGGTCGGATGCTTCAAATACCCAGCGGCTGATCCCCACTGCGTCAGCCGCCAAACTCACTGGCAGAAGCGTTCCCGACCGAACTGACTGTATTAGCAAGACAACTTCAGCGCTACTCCAGCACCAGTATTTGAAGAGGTGACCCAACGAAACTCGGTCCTCGCCGAGGTCGGAACACACCGGCAACTCGTCTCCCAATTTCAGCAAGGCTTCGATCTCACCCCGAGGCACACACCAGGGCATGTAGATCTTGTCGTTGATGCGCCGTGCAAACGGAAACATCAGACGCAATACCTGTCTCGTTCGATCCCGACTCATGCCAAGCAGGCCGGCCGCCTCCTTCATTGGCATCTCGTCCGCCAGTCGAGCCTTGATTTCGAATAGCTGATCGCGGCGGACGACCATGAAGCTGCGCCCGGTACTGCTTACCGACTCCTGACCATCCAACATCCCTTCTTTCACCAGGAACTTCAACCTGGCCGCAGAAACACCCAATTCGGCAGCGGCCACATTGCCAGGCACCCAGCGCACCGATTGCAGCAGTTCATCGTTCAACCGACGGTTTCGGCGGGCCAGTCCGCCTTTCCAATGTTCCGCCAGCCAGGATTCGAATGCCTCGCGCACCGGGGCAAAGTTGCTCTCTGCAAATCCCTTGTAGATATAGGTGTAGGCGTGGCGGAACATGCCCATGAGACCGACCTTCTGGCCAGCGGATAACGTCTGAAGCTGGCTGAGTGCCGCATGGAAAACCCGAGGCCAGTCGAAGATGATTTCGGCCGCCAGCGAGGTCAGTTGCCAGGAAACATCCAGTTCATTGGCGCAACGCAGCTTCATCGGTCGAGCGCCGGCTCTAGACCCCATATACGCGCCCAGGTAACGAATCAGGCGCTGCGTCTGATCGACATCCAGCGCATGAAAAGGGGACGCGGGCTCGACCTCTTCCTGGCCCAGCAATTTGCGCTCAAGCATTGCAGACAAGCGGCAAACACAGGCTGGCGCCTCCCTCGTCTCCAGTTGGCGAAGATCGATCCCTGACGTGCTATGCAGCAAGCTGCTTCGACTCCAGTTCAAGGGCTCGTGGACACACCGGTCAACCAGCCAATTGCCGTGGCGCGGGCAAGCATCAAAGAAGTATAGCTCCCAGGCTGCGCGCCAGCTTGGCGACTCTTCCAGGCAACGCGGACAGAAGCGACTCGAACGAAGATTCCAGATTCGCTGCTTGTCCTTGAGCAGCCCAGCCATACGAACCATGTGCTGATGAACAGCAGGGTCGACTGTTTCTGAGGGCAACAGGCGTTGCCGTTGCAGACTGCCAATCTCGTAGTGAATGCCCATGCGCGACAGGTCATACACCGACAGCAGATTGGCTTCCGCCAGGCGCAGAAAATAGCCGTGAGGCCCTTCGTTGACCGTCGATAGGGGCCGAACCAGAAGATCCGGCACATCAAGTACCGAGAGCGCTTTCTCCTGCGTCATCTCACTGCCCTCCCCGAGCAAGGTTCAGCCCCAGCTTGCGGGCGACCGGGGAACCCACCGGATCAAGCATCAAATGCTTGTGGAAGCATTCACCGGATCGGTCCAGCGGACGCAACGGTGACTCCGGAAAGAACGGATTCAGGCGTTCCGGCACGTTTTCCCATACGCGCTGGCGGTATCCCTGGGCGAGCGCGGCCAGGTCAATGCACTCTTTCCGATCCAGCGTTGCCGAAAACACGGCCCCTTCCAGCGTCTTGACCACGTAATCGAGGATTCCATAGCTCGCCACATGCATGCGCCTCGCCATGTTGGCTTCGTATAGCGGGGTCTCCAGAGGAAGCGGCAGCCGGGTCTCGAAGGCTTTCAAAATTCCGCGAAACTCCCGGAAGTCTTCTTCATCGCTCATGGAAAATGGCGAGAGCGATATCCGCTCGGAGAAGCGCCGATGCAATTGCTCGTTGCTGTCGATCACCAGCTCGGCCGCCGGCAGTCCGCAGGCAACGATGCAGACGCCGGATGCCTCCATGAGATTTTTCAGCCAGTCGGTGAGATCCCGGAAAGCGACGACCGTCGGCGGATAGAAAAGGTGCTGCGCCTCATTGAGAATCAGCTTCTCGACCCCGCATTTACGTACCAGATCGATGATGGCCGCAGTCTTCTCCGAAGAACTGCCCCGCTGCAAGCGATGTGCACCCAGCTTTTCCAGGATCGCACCGGCCAGGCTACGGGATGTTGGCGATGGCGGCACAGAGACCAGCAGCACGGGGATATAGGTTCGTTCAGCCTGGTGTTGTCTCGGAAAACTCGCCTCATAGGTCTCAACCAAGGTGCTTTTTCCGGCCCCGGATGGCGCCATGATGAGTAGCCCGGCACTGGTTCCATGGCGTCGCCGTCGCAGATGCAGTTCCGCCATGCGGAATATGGCCTCCCGATAGCGACGATGGGGAATCGGTTCGATCTTCAGGCTAAAGCCCAGATTGCCGTCACCGGCCAACTTTTCCCTATCGGGCGCGAACCGGCTCATCAACTGCAAGGGATCCATGCTCAATCTCCCTCCGCTGCCAGGCCAAAATCGGGCAAGTCGTCATCCAGACCGGGGGCTAGTTCCGACGGTGGTGCGCTTTTCCGCTCGCGAATGGGGCGCCTCGCCGCCTTCAATGGATCCTCGCCTTTCAGTACCGACTCGCTGTCATGCAGCAGGAAGCCGGCACCCGTTTTCCGTGATCCCATTCGCTTGTCTCGTAAGGCCTGCTGAATCATTGCCTCGATCTCGGCACGCGCCTCCAGAAGCTGGGATGAGAGGCATTGGTCGCCGAATCGTTTGCGGGCACGCTCCCGAATCAGGCGATGAATGTCCCGAGGCAGCTCCTCCGCATACTCTGCAAGCTTGGCCGGAACCAGGATGTACTCCTTGGCATAGGGATCGAAGACATGGATATGCGCAACGCTGTCCTCGTAGTACTTGAGCTTCACCGGCCGATTTTCACCCGACCGGCGCCGGATCGACTGGAGCAGGTCCGAGTTGTAGTGCAGCCCTTCCAGTTCGATCCCGTAATGGAACAAGGTCCGCTTGGAAGGAATGCCGGTCATCACTTCCAGTTGTTGGGGATAGACCGGCAACTCGATGATTCGGCGCTCGGCAGATTCCAGCCAGCGATCCAGCGGTCGACCGCCGATGCCGCGATGGGGACTGACGTTGTATATATCAACAACCCACTTCGTGAGCAAATGGACCAAGGTCACCATGTCGATGACCGCCTTGTCTTCAGCCGGATAGTCGCCACGCGCATCAACGTTGGAGAAGACGGTGCCCGGCAAGCGATGGATCAGTCCCATGTTCATGGTCCGGAAGAACCGCTCAATAGCGCCCTTGTGCTGCGGCGTTTTGGAACCACAGAACAGAATCTGGATGCCCATCTCCAGACAGGCTGCCTCCAGGGCGTCGGAATGGAGATCCGTACCATTGTCGACCGCAATCAACTCTGGGATTCCATAGGCTGGCCACTGTCCCTTGATATCCGGAAAGCGCGCCAGCCATTCCTCCTTGGGGAGCATGGCACGGCGCAGGCACTGCAAGACGCCGTGGCTGGAGGGGGCATTGAAGCTGATATAGAAGCCGACGACCATGCGGGAATAGGCGTCAATCGCCATCGTCAGCCATGGCCTGCCCAAGGGGAGCTTGGTCAGATTGTCGATAACGATGAGATCAAGCGGCGTGTGGTCAATCTCGATCCGTTCCAGAACGCTACCGACTTTGACGCTGCCGATGGCGGCCCGGTATTTCACGCGGGCAGACTCGGCGCCGTCCCGTGACGCATCGACCAGGTTTTGTTGAAGATCATCCAGCCAGCGATAAATCGTTGAACGCGACGGCCGCTTGAGGGGCGGTTCGCCCGGTTGTCCCTGATTGATGGCCTCAATCCGTCGATAAACCTGTTCGACGACTGCCAGCTTGGGCAATTTCTGGTTGGTGAGATAGACGCTGGCGATCACGTCCTCGAAGATCCCGTAGCGCTTTTTCGCCTTTGGGCCGCAGGACGGCTTATTGTGAGGAATCAGGCTGTGGATGCTTTTCGTGTTCCGATAGCGCCGCCACCAGGCTTGTACAGTAGCGGGACAAGGCGGATTCCGGTCATCCATGGTCGCAGCCGCTTTTTCGATGGCTGCCCGCCAGCTTGCCGGGTTGTAGGGTGTGCCCTCCGGATTGATCGCCTGAAGATAGCGCTGTCGCCGCTGAGCTTCTTTCTGGTGTCGTTCCGGATAGGTACCCAGGTCACGCGGGACAGCCAGATAGAGGGCATCGCTGACTGACCCCAAGGTTGATTCATCAATCACCCATTCCCCGGAAAACCAACGCTGGCGCAATTCCCCATCGGTGAGATTCATAAGTTCGCCGTTGTCGGCTTCGAGCTGAATCTTGCCGGTCGGCAGCCGGCGCCGAATCTGTCGGCGGGTTTGCCCATCGATGAAGGTGAGCCCGATCTTAAAGGAGGTACGTAACATCGCAGCCTCCTTCCTGGATCAAACGAACCGGCGTCTCGCCCGCCAGAGGCTCACGTAGATCACAGTGAGCGACACCGACCGCGAGCAGCGCCAGCACTTTTGCCCGACCAAGGCAGGCCTCAGCATCGGCAAACTGTACCTGTTCGCGGGTGAAATGACCTTCCCATAAGCGTTTGAGCTCGGTCGTCCGCCCGGCCATCCGTTGAACCGATGCCAGCAACTGGAGGTTGCGCAACAAGGAGCCAATACGCAGATCGTGATCGGACACGATCCGGAACCCCTGCTGTCGCCGGATGTAGTCAGCGGCGATGGTTCGATACTTGTCCTGCATGACTGGCTTGGCGAGATCCTGGGCAGTTTTGACCTCGATATGGATGGCCTCCCCATCCAGAAACACGACTTCGAAGTCCGGGTAGTAGGCCCTCATGTCCTGGCCATCGTGGTACTGCACGAGAGCAGGTTGCTCCTGGTAGGACAAAACCCCTGGAGAGAATTCCAAGAGAAGGATGACATCCCGCTCGGTCAGAGACTCCCAAGCCACCATGCGGCCCAGCTTCCTTGATGGAAAATAGCCGCGAAACCGCCGTCCACGGCGGGTGATAACTTTTCTTGCCAGCATCGTTTGCTCCTGTTTGCGGGCAACAGCGCTCCCTGCGCCCACAGCGCATTTCGAAAAACACCGGAAATTTGGGCAAAAACCACCCATCGGCCGGTTCAAAAACGACCGTTTTCTCGGTGAATCAGGGGGATATGGCTTGACGCCCTGGAGGGCGGGAGACGATACTGAGGTTGTCAGGCCGGTATCGTCAGATCCGCCGTAGGGGGCAAGCGAAAGCTTGCCCTTTACATTTTGGGTGCCTCCGTTCGTGTCGGTTGATGCATGGAACACGAGGAGTACACAACCTGGCTGACGCCCTCGAGTTTCTCGGGAATGCTCAGGACGAGTTTGATCAACTCGATTTGCAGGGGATGCAGGCGCCCAAGCTGAGGCTCCAACTGGTGGAGCAGCGCATATTCCTGTTCGTCGGCATGGGCAGGCAAGGAAATCTGGCGGCGCGAGGCTTCAAGTGCCTGGCTGAGTGCGGCCTGCTCGGCCGCATCCAATTTCAATCCCCGAATCAGCCGCCCGATGAATTCCTTGCGTGGGGGACCTTTTTGGCTGCGCTCCAGTGCCGAGAGGTAGCTAGCCTCATAGCCCAGCATATGGGCGAGCTCGATCTGCCGCAGCCCACGGGCGCGTCGAAGCGTTCGCAAATAGGTCGAAAACGGGCTCATTGTTAATGGATGGGCATGACATTTTGGCTCAAGGATAGAGCCAAGTGCGCCTGGTATCAACAACGAAAAACACAATTAATCACATTGGATCAACAACTTAGTATGTATTGGTATGCCAAGATATACCAAATTGCAAAAATTGCTGTGAATTACTTGGGATCACCTAAAGATGTCATTGAGTAGCTGAGACAGCAGCAGCAATTACCATTGCATAATATGAGCCATAGATTCACAATCCGTCTCACTCTAGTCACCAGTACTTCTAGAAAATTGAAAATGTCTTATAGGTGAACTAGGTGCATTTCTAAAGTACAACCATTTGCGTGTGAGACTCGACCAATGATCGTCGCCGATAATGAGACAGCTGTCGACCTCCTATATTACGAGGCGATTGCACGTACTGTTGTCCGCCTAATCAATGAAAAATCGGACGAGCCTCTTAGCGTAGGTATTCACGGTGATTGGGGCGCTGGAAAGTCTAGCGTCCTGATGATGGTAGAAGAATCATTCTCCGATGATGAACGCGTACTTTGTGTGCGTTTCAACGGCTGGCTATTCCAGGGCTTCGAGGACGCAAAAGCAGTCCTGATTGAAATGATCGTCGAGGAGCTACGCCGAAAACGTCCTACATCTCAGAAGGTAGCTGAGCGGATAAAAAAGGTTTTAAGGCGAGTCGACTGGATGAAGCTCGCACGCAAGGCAGGAGCATATGGCATAACATTAGCCACCGGAATCCCGCAGCCTGAGACTGTAAAAGATTTGTGCGCGGCCGCGCGAAGTCTCATCAATAAAGGCGCTGAGGATGTGTCGCCAGAAACCCTAGCAGCGCTAGTAGAGGGTTCGAATGAATTTTTGCACGAAGTTAGCGAAAGCAACGCACCTGAGCAGATGCATGCGTTTCGGAAAGAGTTTGCTGAACTCTTAGCGGATGCCGAGATTGATCGCCTAATCGTCCTTGTTGATGATCTTGATCGGTGCCTTCCGGATACTGCAATCGAGACATTGGAAGCAATAAGGCTCTTCCTGTTCGTGCCGCATGCGGCTTTTGTGATCGCAGCGGATGAGGGAATGATCGAATATGCTGTGCGGCAACATTTTCCGGATCTGCCAGTAGCTACTGGGCCAGCCACCTATGCCCGGAACTATCTAGAAAAACTAATTCAGGTTCCATTTCGTTTGCCCTCGCTCGGATATGCCGAGACACGAATCTACGTGACTTTGCTTCTAGTGCTAAACGCCTCTGGAGAGAAATCGGAAACGTTCCAGGAGCTAGCCAAGATGGGGCGTGAGGTACTGCGCCGCCCTTGGAAGGGTCCCGGCCTTGATCGGAGAGCAATCGAGGAAACTTTAGGCAGCGTTCCGCTTGAGGTCGAGCGGGCGATGGAACTTGCTGGACGGATTGCTCCGATACTAGCCGACGGAGCAAGAGGTAACCCAAGGCAGATAAAGCGCTTTATCAACACGATGATGTTGCGTCTGGCTATAGCAGAGGAGCGCGGCTTCCGCGATGAGTTGAATATCTCGGTACTTGCCAAGATCATGTTAGCGGAACGTTTCGCCCCCGAACTCTACGACGCGATAGCGCGTGGCTCTGCAAATACTGGTGCGTCGGAGGAACTCGCCGCACTTGAAGCCGTGGTCACGACCCCGCCTACCGACTTGGAAGCAAAATCAACGAACGGACAGGAGAAGACTCTGGCTGCTGGGGTATCCCTCCCCGATTGGCCGAATCTTGAATGGGCAAAACAGTGGGCTGCGATTGACCCACCGCTCGCTGAAAATGATCTCAGGCCATACGTCTTCGTAACCCGAGACCGGCGAAGCGTGTTTGGTGCAGTAACATCATTGGGAGAACTAGACGAACTTATCGCGAAACTCCAGGGCTCTCCACTCCAGGTAAAGCAAGCCGCTACGGAAATCGCTCGCCTTCAATCACTCGAAGCCGAACAAGTCTTTGACGCCCTTCGAGCAAAAGTCCGAGACACAGACGATCTGACCCAAGAACCTGTGGGCGTAAAAGGCTTAGCCGAGATGGCGCGCCAGCATAAATTCCTGCAGCGACCATTACTCTCCTTTCTACAGGATCTGCCAATCTCCAAGCTTGGCCCGTGGGTGGTCAGTGGCTGGGCGTCGGTTTTCAGTGAAACTAATGTTGAGGCAGAGTTTACAGCAACGCTCAAAGGCTGGGCCGAACAAGATGACAACAAAAAATTGAAGGCAGCATCTGAGGCTGTCATCAAACTTGTAGGGAAAAGGAAGCGCTCCTAATGGGAACCTCGGGAACATTCAAAGGCTCGAAAAACGGACTGGTTCCGAGTTGGGTTGATGAACCAGCCTCACCGCCCGCAGCTATACCCAGCAACGCGGGGTCGGACTCAACAGATGGTGCCGGAACAAACACCGGAGATCCACCCAACGGGACATCAGCACAGCCATACCCACCCATACCTCGAATCCCTGCTAGCTCAGGTCTTGGCGGAGCACGCGGAAACATAACGAGAGGCGCACGAACGTCCGATGAACGAGCTCTGCGGCGAGGCGCCGGTCGATACGTACGGGCAAGCGGTGGAGGGAGGGCAGCGGCGAGCCGTATGCCTAATTCCCGCGCCGTAGCAAGCGGTATAGCTAGCCTCGCGAGAAGCTTAGCTAACCAAGGACCGATAGAAGCTCTAAGGCAGTTTAATCTTGAGACTATGGCGGGTGCCCCCGCCGAGGATGTATTCGTCGCCTTAACAAATATGCTTTGCCCTGCAGGGGGAACCATTGATGAGGCAATTGCCAGAGACGCGATGCTTGAGACAGTCGCTGACTTGGCAGCCTCTGGTGTAGGTAATTTTAATGAACTCTCTACAGACGATCTGCGTGAGTTCTTCATTGGCGTAGTGAGCAGATCGATCGAAGGTAAGATTCTGAATGAGGTTGGAACTAACGCTATCGCGGTGCCTTCGGATATCGCCGGAGTAGAGCGCACGCAAGCCATGCTCCATGATTTCATTGAGGGCTGTGTACGCGACGAGTTCGACGCACGTCAAACCAATTTCAGCGATCTTGATGTAGCTGCTGTCGATAGCTTTGTCGACGATCTGTATGGTGCCGCACTCAGTTTAGTTGAGGCTTTGGGAGACGACAGATGAGAAGGTTTAATCTGATCGGCCGACTCGGCCCCGACGACACAAGTAGCGTCGAAACGGTCCAGTCCGATGCATGCACGTTTGAAATTGATTTTCTGGATGGTAACCGGCGGATGGGTTTTGGCATTGGTGACGCGCTGGATCAACTTGCTTCCTTCGGGCTACGACCTTCTGAAAGGGGTATTGATCTTGTCGTCCTCGCGGCCCTCGTCAACGCCGGTGATACGAGAGTCTCGCGAAAATTAAACGCGCAGGATGGCTGGACACGTGAGATCGATCTCTATGTTCCAGTGTCTGCCCCGGCGGTTTGGACCGCGAACACAAAATTGATCGAAGCGATGTTGCGCTTCTTATCAGGTGATCGGTGGCGCGTATTTTTCCGCGACCGAACAAAGAGAACTAACATCCTCGCTGTGACTCCTAAAGGCTTGGCGATCGATGGACTAACGAAGGTAAGCCTGCTGTCTGGCGGTTTGGATAGTCTCATTGGTGCTATCAATCTTTTGAGTAATCAAAACCAGCGTCCACTGTTTGTCAGCCACTATTGGGACAGCGAGACAGCTAAAGCTCAGACCTACATTCTTGATCGCCTGGAAACCAAGTTTGGCAAAGGTACTTTCAAAAACCTTCGGGTGCGGCTTGGTTTCGATAGGCACCATCTCACTACCGGCGAAACCGAAAATACTCAGCGGGGACGGTCTTTCCTCTTCTATTCACTGGCGACACTTGCTGCGTCAGCAATCGACGGCCGAAGCACCGTCGATATTCCAGAGAATGGCCTCATCGCGCTCAACGTACCCCTTGATCCATTACGGTTTGGGGCACTTAGCACACGAACAGCACATCCGCACTTTATTGCAAGCATGCAGCGGTTAATCAATGCCCTTGCACTTGATGTCATATTGGACAACCCATACAAGCACATGACGAAGGGAGAGATGGTCGCTAAATGCGCGGACAGAGCTTTCCTTAAAAAAATAGTTGCGAATTCAATGTCCTGCTCTTCGCCAGCAAAAGCACGTTATAAAAAACTCTCTCCTCGGCATTGTGGCTACTGTGTTCCATGCTTAATCCGCAGAGCTTCGCTTGAGTTTGGTCTTGATGGTAACGATGAAACGCTCTATACCATTGAAAATCTGAAAGCGCATATCTTGGCTTCCGATCAGCCAGAGGGGGAACACGTCCGATCCTTCCAACTAATGGCCAAGAGAATTAAAGCAAAACCTGTTCTTGCGAATATCCTTGTTCACAAACCTGGTCCACTTCATGAGGAACCAGCAGCGATAGAGGGTTACGCAGATGTGTTTCGACGCGGCGTCCTTGAAGTCGCTAAGCTCCTCGATAGTGTTCGGGCACGACCAGGCGGTTGACGATGCGGCCAGAATACGTCGACTTCCATACACATCTCGACCTCTATCCTAACCTTGCTCAAGCAATTGAAATCTGTAATCGCAAGCATGTAGCTACGTTAGCAGTCACGACAACCCCGAAAGCGTTCGAAAAAAACGTTGAGCTGTCTGCGAATAGCGAATTTGTAAGGGTTGGGCTCGGTCTACATCCTCAGCTCGTCGCCGACCGGCACTTAGAGATAGAGTTGTTTGAGAAACTCTTAGAACGTACGCGTTATGTTGGTGAAATTGGACTTGATCGCAGCCCCGCTCATTACCATTCCTTTGATCTACAAAAGTCTGTCTTTGGCAGAATTCTTAGTGCCTGTTCGAAACATGGCGATAAGGTTTTGAGCATACACAGCGCCAGAGCAACAAAGCCAGTGTTAGATATGCTTGATGAGCACTTGCCGCCACATCGAGGGCGCATCGTCCTGCATTGGTTTTGCGGTAGTAAGTCCGATTTACGTAGGGCTGTTGATCGCGGCTGCTATTTTTCAGTAAACGAGGGTATGCTCGCTTCCGATGCAGGCAAGCGTGTAATGCACGAAGTACCGATTGATCGGATACTGACAGAGACAGACGGTCCTTTCATCGTACGCGGTGAAAATCCCATTGAACCCGGCGATGTTGGCCGTGCTATCGAAATGATTGCTTCTTCCGTGGGCTTACAGCTCACGGAAACTCGCTACAAAATCCTTTCAAATCTCAAAAGACTCTTGCAGAGCGATTAGTGAGCCTTCCTCGATTTTATCGAGTCTGATTCCCACGAAATCTAGACTTTTGGGAAAAATCTAGATGATCGTGGGATCCTACAAAGCCGGTCAGATGTCGATTCGCGCGTTAAGGGCGTTATTTTCGATGAATTCGCGCCGGGGTTCCACGTTTTCGCCCATCAGCGTGGTGAAGATCTCGTCGGCGGCAATTGCGTCGTCGATCTGCACGCGTAGCAGGCGGCGGACCTTGGGGTCCATCGTGGTTTCCCAGAGTTGTTCCGGGTTCATTTCGCCGAGGCCTTTGTAGCGCTGTTTGGCGATGCCGCGTTCGACTTCGTTGAGCAGCCACTTCATGGCGTCGCCGAAGTTGGCGGCGACGTGTTTCTTCTCGCCGCGGGCCATGAAGCCGCCGTTGCCGAAGAGGTCGGCGAGGGTTTCGGCGGTGCGCTTGAGCTGCATGAAGTCGCCGGAGAGCAGCAGATCTTCGTCGATCAGGCCGACCTTGAGGTTGCCGTGGTGCATGCGCTCGACGCGCAGGATCCAGCGTTCCTGGATGTCGTCGAACTTGGGCACCATGCGGGTGCCAGCGGGGATGCGAGCGGCGATCAGTTCGGCGCTGGCGCGGGCCTTTTCCTCGCTGGAGAGGTCGACGGCCAGGTTGTGGCGGACGATGGCTTGCAGGACTTCCGGATTCACCAGATGGGCGAGGCGTTCGATGATCGCTTCGGTAGCGAGCCAGGAACGGGCTAGGCCTTCCAGGGCGGGGCCACTGATCGGGTTGCCGGCGGTCGGCTGAAGCACGGCTTCATCCAGCGCCATGTTGAGCAGGAACTGGTTGTATTCGAGGTCGTCCTTGAGGTAGCGCTCGGTCTTGCCGTGCTTGACCTTGTACAGCGGCGGCTGAGCGATATACACGTAACCACGTTCGATCAGTTCGGGCATCTGACGGTAAAGCAGCGTCAGCAGCAGGGTGCGGATGTGGGCGCCGTCGACGTCCGCGTCGGTCATGATGATGACGCGGTGGTATCTGAGCTTCTCGACGTTGAAATCGTCCTTGCCGATGCCGGTGCCGAGCGCGGTGATCAGGGTGACGATCTGCTCGGACGAGATCAGCTTGTCGAAGCGCGCCTTCTCGACGTTGAGCACCTTGCCGCGCAGCGGCAGGATCGCCTGGAACTTGCGGTCGCGGCCCTGCTTGGCGGAGCCGCCGGCGGAGTCACCCTCGACGATGTAGATTTCGCACTGCGCCGGGTCTTTTTCCTGGCAGTCGGCGAGCTTGCCGGGCAAGCCGACACCGTCGAGCACACCTTTACGGCGCGTCATTTCGCGGGCCTTGCGGGCGGCTTCGCGGGCACGCGAGGCTTCGACAATCTTGCCGCAGATGGTCTTGGCGTCGATCGGGTTTTCGAGCAGGAAGTCGGCCAGCTTCTGGGCGACGACTTCCTCAACCGCCGGACGGGCTTCGCTGGAGACCAGCTTCATCTTGGTCTGCGAGGCGAACTTGGGATCGGGCATTTTCACCGACAGCACGCAGGCCAGGCCTTCGCGCATGTCGTCGCCGGAAATCTCGACCTTGGCCTTCTTGGCGATCTCGTTTTCGTCGATGTACTTGTTGATGACCCGGGTCATTGCCGCGCGTAGGCCGGTCAGGTGGGTACCGCCGTCGGATTGCGGGATGTTGTTGGTGAAGCAGAGCACCTGTTCCTGGTAGGAATCGTTCCACTGCATGGCCACTTCGACGCCGATGGTGACGCCGTCGCCGCCGACCTTGGCTTCACCGGTCGAGTAGAAAATCTTCGGGTGCAGGACGCTCTTGGTGCGATTGACGTATTCGACGAAGCTCTGCACTCCGCCAGCGAAGGCGAACAGCTCTTCCTTGCCGGAACGCTGGTCGACCAGCTTGATGCTGACGCCGTTGTTGAGGAAGGACAGCTCACGCAGGCGCTTGGCCAGGATTTCGTAGTGGAATTCGACGTGGCCGAAGATTTCCTCGTCGGCCAGGAAGTGCACTTCGGTGCCGCGCTTTTCGGTGTCGCCAAGGATTTTCAGCGGCGATACCTCGAAACCGTCGCGGGTTTCAATGCAGCGATCAACCGGCACGCCCCGGCAGAATTCCATGAAGTGCTTCTTGCCATCGCGGCGGATGGTCAGGCGCAGGAACTTCGACAGCGCATTGACGCAGGAAACGCCGACGCCGTGCAGGCCGCCCGAGACCTTGTACGAGTTCTGGTTGAACTTGCCGCCGGCGTGCAGTTCGGTCAGTGCAATTTCGGCTGCCGAGCGCTTGGGCTCGTGCTTGTCGTCCATCTTGACGCCGGTCGGGATGCCGCGGCCGTTGTCGATGACGGAAATCGAGTTGTCGGTGTGGATGGTGACGATGATGTCGTCGCAGTGCCCGGCCAGCGCTTCGTCGATCGAGTTGTCGACGACTTCGAAAACGAGATGGTGCAGGCCGGTGCCGTCGGAGGTGTCGCCGATGTACATGCCCGGGCGCTTGCGCACGGCCTCCAGGCCTTCGAGGATCTGGATGCTGGCTTCGCCATAAGCCGGCGAGGCACTTTGCGGGACGTTCTCTTCACTCATTGTTCTGGTTCCACGTGAAACGATGCCGGCCCGCCGGATGGGCAGGCCGCTTGGTACAAAAGGGTCTGACGCGTCAGATACGCATCGGCATGACGACGTACTTGAAACGGTCGTTGCCGGGTACGGTGATCAATGCGCTCGAATTGGCGTCGTTGAAGCTCCACTGGATTTCTTCGGCGTGCACATTGTTCAGCACATCGAGCAGATATCCGACGTTGAAGCCGACATCGATGGATTCGCCCGTGTACTGTACCTCGATTTCTTCCTGCGCTTCTTCCTGTTCGGCGTTGGCGGCGATCAGCTTGAGGCTGTTTTCACCGAGGACGACGCGTACACCACGGAATTTCTCGTTGGTCAGGATGGCGGCGCGCTGCATGGCCTGCATCAGCGTCTGGCGACCAACCGTCATGTGATTGCGCAGGCTGGGCGGGATCACCCGTTCGTAATCGGGGAACTTGCCGTCGATCAGCTTGGACACCAGCACGATGTTGCCGAAGGCAAAACGTACCTGATTGGACGACAGGGTGATGTTCAGCGCTTCGTCGCTGTCGACCAGCAGGCGGTTCAGTTCGAGCACGGTCTTGCGCGGCAGGATCATTTCCTGGCGCGGCAGTTCGGTTTCGATCTCGACGCTGGCGTAGGCCAGACGATGGCCATCCGTGGCCACGGCACGCAGTTCACGGCCTTCAACCAGCAGCAGCAAACCGTTGAGGTAGTAGCGCACGTCCTGGGCAGCCATGCCGTACTGGGTTTTCGCGATCAGCTGGCGGAAGGCCTTCTGGGTGATGGAAAACTGCTTGGTGTCACCTTCGTTCAGCGTCATCCGCGGAAAATCGTCGGCCGGCAGGGTCTGCAGGTTGAATCGGCTCTTGCCGCCCTTGACTTGCAAGCGCTTGTCTTCGAGGTTGACGGTGATTTCGGTGCTGTCTGGCAGCGAGCGCAGGATTTCCTGCAGCTTGCGGGCGCCAACGGTCACCGCGCCGTCACCTTCGCCACCGCTGCAGGTGGTGCTGGTGGTGATCTGGATTTCGATGTCGGTTGCCAGCAGGGTCAGTTGGTCGCCCTTCTTTTCCAGCAATACGTTCGACAGGATGGGCAGGGTATGGCGACGCTCGACGATTCCCGACACTGACTGCAACGGGGCCAGAAGCGTGTCTCTTTGGCTTTTAATAAGAACCATAAATTAAATTCCTTAATAGACTATATCGGGAACAGTTCTGTGGATAACTAAATATTTTTTATTTATTTCAACAACTTGAAGCAGTTTTTCTGGTCCGGCAAAGTCTCTGAATTGGCTGTGGATGAAAACTGGACAATTTTCCCACAAAGCGGAAAAGCACAGCATGTCCACATTCGCCCGACAGTTTATGCACAGACTTGTCTACAGCATCACCCTTTCAACACCTGAAGCAGCACGTGGAGATCGTGGTTCAGCTCGTTTTCCTTGGTGCGCAGCGAATCGATGGTCTTGACCGCATGGATCACCGTGGTGTGGTCACGACCCCCGAAGGCATCGCCGATTTCCGGGAAACTGTGCGAGGTCACTTCACGACACAGCCACATCGCCACCTGGCGCGGTCGGGCAATGGCTCGCGTGCGCTTCTTGGAGAAGAATTCGGCAACCTTGATCTTGTAGTAGTCGGCAACGGTTTTCTGGATGTTGTCGATACCGACGTTGCGTACCGAACCGATCAGGTCCTTGAGCGCTTCCTTGGCCAGGTCGAGGGCGATGGCGCGGCCATGGAAGGAGGAATAGGCGAGCACCTTCTTCAGCGCGCCTTCGAGTTCGCGGACGTTGGAGCGCAAGTGCTTGGCAATGAAGAAGGCGACTTCGTCATCAAGGCGGATGCCTTCGGCTTCGGCCTTCTTCTGCAGGATGGCAACGCGCATTTCCAGCTCGGGCGGCTCGATCTGCACCGTCAGACCCCAGTCGAAGCGGGTCACCAGCCGGTCGTCGAGGCCGTTGATGTCCTTCGGGTAGGTATCGCAGGTGATGATGATCTGCTTGCGCGCTTCGATCAGCGCATTGAACAGGAAGAAGAACTCTTCCTGCGAACGGTTCTTGCCATTGAAGAACTGGACATCGTCGAGCAGCAGCACGTCGAGCGAGCGATAGGTGCGCTTGAAGGTGTCGAAGGATTTCTGCTGGTAGGCGCGGACGACGTCGGAGTAGTAGTCCTCGGCATGGACGTAGCGGACGATCTTGTCCGGGTTGTCCTTGACGATGTGGTTGCCGATGGCGTGAATCAGGTGGGTCTTGCCCAGACCGGCGCCGCCGTAGATGAACAGCGGGTTATAGGCACCGCCCGGATTGCTGCCAACCTGCAGCGCGGCGGCGCGAGCCAGGTCGTTGGCCTTGCCGACGACGAGGTTGTCAAAAGTGAAATTGGAGAAAAGGCGCGACTTTTCATAGACCGACGCTGTCTTGGCCCGGGGTTTTTCCTGAGCCGGCGCGGGCGCCGGCTTGTTGTCCGGCCTGGCTTCCTCGGTGGCCGGCTTGGCGGCTTCGCTGCGCGGCGCACTCGTCTTGCCACTACCAATGACCAGAGCAATGCTGACCGGCGACGAATAAAAGGTGTTGCCGTAATCCTCTATGCGCGCCAGGTAACGGTCGCGTACCCACTTGAGAATGAAGCCGTTCGGTGCGATCAGTCGCAGGCCTTCTTCCAGCGCCTTGCTTTCGCCTTCCATGCGCAGGGGCTTGATCCAGGTGTTGAACTGCTGCGCGGGCAGCTCCTGTTCGAACCTTTGCAAACAGGATTCCCAAAAACCGCTCATTGAAACTTTGGCTCCATACCGTACCATCCCAACGGTGATGGCGAATTTATTATTTCTCTGATTCGAAAACGAATTTTCAATGAAATCGTCGCCCTGCCGGCGACCGACCAAGGCGCAATTCTACCCCGCGACGCACAGGTTATCCACAGCTTGTGGAAATAATACCGGTTGACAGCACTGGGTGAAACAGGGTGTAATCACGCGTTTTTCTCCGCTCACTCAAGGAATTACGACATGAAACGCACGTATCAACCGTCGGTCGTGCGCCGCAAGCGCACCCATGGCTTCCTGGTTCGTTCGCGCACCAAGGGTGGCCGTGCCGTCCTCGCTGCTCGCCGCGCCAAGGGTCGCAAGCGTCTGGCCGTTTAAGCCGGACGCCTGGCGAAGTGGATGCAAGCTTCGCCCGACGCTATCGCCTGACCAAAACGGATGAGTTTTCATCCGTTTTTGGTTTCCGGAAGGCCATTCGCGGCACCTGGCTGATGCTGCACTACCAGCCTCGTGCCGAAGGTCATACCGATGCCAGGCTGGGCTTGGTCGTCGGGAAAAAACTGCTCAAGCGCGCCGTTGATCGCAACCGGCTCAAACGCATCGTACGCGAAGCTTTTCGCCTGCGCCGCAGCGCCTTGCCGGCCTGTGACCTGATCGTTCGTCTGGCCGTGAAGCCGCGTCCGTTCGACGGCAAATCGATCGCCGAGGACTTTGCCGCTTTGCTGGACCGTTTGTCACGCCCTCGTCACAGCGGGCGGTCAACATGAAACATTTCCTGATCGCACTGGTCCGCTTCTACCAGTACGCCATCAGTCCCATGCTCGGGCGGCGTTGCCGGTATTTTCCGACCTGTTCGGAATATACGGTGGATGCCATCCACAAACATGGTGCCGTCAAGGGTGGCTGGCTAGGCATAAAACGCATCTGCCGCTGTCACCCATGGCACCCTGGCGGGTATGATCCCGTACCCTGAACACCAATCAACTACGTAGGCAATTCATGGATACCCGTCGCCTGATTCTGGTCATGATTTTCGCTTTCTCCAGCTTCATGCTGTGGGAAAAATGGCAGGAGTACAACCGTCCCAAGCCGGCTGCGGAAGCTGTCGAGGCGGTTGCCAATGCTGCCGTGGCTGCAGCCAACAACGCTACACCGACGCCCTCGGTCACCCTGCAGGCAGCAGGCAGCAACATTGCCACCGCTGTCGAGGCACCGGCCAGCACGGCTGAAACCTTCACCGTCCAGACCGACCTGATGAAGATCACGATTTCCACCCAGGGTGGCGATCTGGTCGGGTTGGAGTTGCTGAACTACAAGGAAAGCGACGACAAGGAACACAACTTCCAGTTGTTCGACGCCAAGCATCAATACTTTGCCCAGAGCGGCCTGATTGGCGAAGGTCTGCCGACCCACCGTACGCTCTTCCGTCGGGTCGATGGCCCGCTGCAATTGCAGGAAGGCAGCGATGAACTGAAGGTTCGCTTGGAAGCCGATGGTCCGGCCGGAGTGCGTATTGCCCGCATCCTGACCTTCAAGCGTTCTTCCTACGTGGTCGATGTGGCCTGGGAAATCGTCAACGGTTCCGACAAGCCGCTGGCTCCGCATGCCTACTTCCAGATTCAGCGTGACGATGGCGAACCGGCTGGCGGCAACTTCATGATGCACACCTTCACCGGTCCGGCCGTCTATACCGAAGCCGAGAAGTACCAGAAGATGGCCTTCAAGGACATCGCCGAAAACAGCGCCAAGTTTGCCAAGACTGCCGACAACGGCTGGCTGGCCATGGTCCAGCACTATTTCGTTGCGGCCTGGGTGCCGCAGCAGGGCGTTCAGCGCGAGTACTACATGCGCAAGCTGGACAACAGCAAGCTCTTCCAGATGGGTGTGATCGTGCCGGTGGCCGAAGTTGGTCCGGGTACCAGCGCGCTGACTTCGGTTTCGCTGTTTGCCGGCCCGCAGGAACAGGCTGCCCTCAAGGCCCTGGCCCCTGGGCTTGACCTGGTCGTCGATTACGGCTGGCTGACGGTGATTGCGGCGCCGATTTTCTGGGCGTTGCAGTTCATTCACGGCATCGTCGGCAACTGGGGCTGGGCCATCGTCGTACTCACCGTGCTGATCAAGCTCGCTTTCTTCCCGCTGTCGGCGGCTTCGTACAAGTCGATGGCCAAGATGCGTCTGGTCACGCCGCGCCTGGTGCAGTTGAAGGAGCGCTACGGTGACGACAAGGCGCGTCTGAACCAGGAGATGATGAAGCTCTATCAGACCGAGAAGATCAACCCGCTCGGCGGCTGCCTGCCCATCCTGATCCAGATTCCGGTGTTCATTGCCCTTTACTGGGTGCTGCTCGGTGCCGTCGAAATGCGCGACGCACCGTGGATCCTGTGGATCACCGACCTGGCCGCACCCGATCCCTGGTACATCCTGCCGGTGATCATGGTGGCGTCAATGTTCATCCAGATCAAACTCAATCCGACGCCACCGGATCCGATCCAGGCCAAGGTCATGATGGCCATGCCTTTCGTCTTCGGCATCATGTTCTTCTGGTTCCCGGCCGGTCTGGTGCTCTACTGGGTGGTTAACAACATCCTGTCGATCGCCCAGCAGTGGCAGATCACGCGCATGATGGAAAGCGGCGGCAAAGCGGCCAACGACGCGAAAGCCTGAGGTGTGAGAAAAGACACCATCGCCGCCATCGCCACGGCTCCCGGCCGTGGCGGTGTCGGCGTGATCCGGGTTTCGGGCAGCGCTTTGCTGCCCTTTGCTTTTTCGCTGACCGGCAAGACGCCGCAGCCGCGTTACGCGACCCTGGCCGATTTCCGGGCTGACGACGGCACCACCATCGATACCGGGCTGCTGCTGTTTTTCCCCGGTCCGAACTCCTTCACTGGTGAAGACGTCCTTGAACTGCAGGGCCACGGTGGCCCGGTGGTCATGCAACTGCTGCTGGCGCGCTGCCTCGACCTGGGGGCGCGGCTGGCCGAACCCGGCGAGTTCAGCCGCCGGGCCTTCCTCAACGGCAAGATGGACCTGGCCCAGGCCGAGGCCGTTGCCGACCTGATCGACGCTGCCACCGCCAGCGCCGCCCGCTCGGCGGTGCGTTCATTGCAGGGCGAGTTCTCGCGTGCCATCGGCGAGCTCAACGAAGAACTGATCAACCTGCGCATGCTGGTCGAGGCGACCCTTGATTTCCCCGAGGAAGACATCGATTTTCTCAAGGCTGCCGACGCCTTCGGCCGGCTTGACCGCCTGCAAGGCAAACTGGCCGAGATCTTCGACCGCGCCGGCCAGGGCAAGCTGCTGCAATCCGGGTTGCACGTCGTCCTTGCCGGCCAGCCCAATGTCGGCAAGTCGTCGCTCTTGAACCGCCTGGCCGGCGACGAGCTGGCCATCGTCACGCCGATTGCCGGCACCACCCGCGACGCCTTGCGCTCGACCATCCAGATCGAGGGCATTCCGCTGCACATCATCGATACCGCCGGCCTGCGCGATACCGCCGACGAAGTCGAGAAGATCGGCATCGCCCGCAGCTGGCAGGAAATCGAGAAGGCCGACGTGGTCCTGCTGCTGGTCGATGCGCGGAAGGGGATTTCATCGGTCGACCGTGAAATTCTCGAAAAAATGCCGGCCCGACTGCAGCGCATCACCGTCCATAACAAGATCGACCTCGCCGGCCGCGAACCCGAACGTCACGACGAAGCCGAGGGCGTCGCCATCTCGCTGTCGGCCAAGGCCAACCGCGGTGTCGACCTGCTGCGCAGCGAACTGCTGCGCGTTGCCGGCTGGCATCAGGCCGAGGATGTGTTCATCGCCCGCGAACGCCACCTGCGGGCGCTCGCCGCGGCCCGCGAGCATGTGGATAGCGCGCGAGCGGTGGTCAGCGGTGCCTTGCCGGCACTCGAACTGTTCGCCGAAGAGCTGCGCCTGGCCCAGCAGGCACTTGGCGAAATCACCGGCGAATTCACCGCCGACGACCTGCTCGGCGTCATCTTCAGCCGTTTCTGCATCGGCAAGTAGGCGTTCTCACGCCCTGTGGGCAAGTTGTGGAAAAGCTGTGGGCAGCCTGTGGATCAGCGCCCGCGCAAC
>DILW01000171.1:75728-75868 GCA_002425245.1 Betaproteobacteria bacterium UBA5582
CCGCGTCGGCCCCGCCGGTGTCGCCCAGCCCCTGCAAGCGGGCCTGTTCCAGCCTGAGCCAGGCGAGCAGCGGACGACGCCAGCCTTGCCCGGCGGCGGTGTCGATGGCCAGCGCAATGCCGGCCGGCGGCAGCCGCCCG
>DILW01000158.1 GCA_002425245.1 Betaproteobacteria bacterium UBA5582
GTCGCCGCCGAGCGCGCGGAAGTAGATGGCCAGCGACCGGGCCAGCGCTTTCAGTTCGACGGCGGCTTGCGGATGGTGGCCGCCGGCGGCGCGGGTGATCCAGCGATGCCAGACCTTGCCGACCCATTCTTCCATCCTAGTCTCCCGTCCTGTCCTGCTTGCCCGGCCGGAAGCCGGCTTCGTTCTGCCGTGCCGCGGCATCCTTGACCCAGTGCAGCAAAGGGCCGCCGGGGTTGTCGCGCTGACTGGTCGCGCAGGCGCTGAGGCACTGCGCGCACTGGGTGCAGGTGAACATGTGACGCTTGATGTTGCGTGGGTTGAGCCGCATCGGGCAGGCCATGTCGCAGGCCGACTGGCGTTCCGGCAGGCAGCGGTTGCAGTCGTTGCCGCGCGAACGTTGGAAACCGACCACCATGGCGTCGCGATTGCCCATCCAGACCAGCGACTGAAACAGGCCGACGGCGCAGGCGTAGCGGCAGAACAGGTGGCGGGCGAACAGGAATTCGAGGCTGAGGAGGGTGGTGAAGGCACCAATGAACAAGGCCTGGTTGCGTGTTAGCGTACCCTGCCACAGGTTGCCGTACACCTCGGTAGGCGGCAGCAGGTAGGTGAGGAAGACGACTGCCCAGGCGAAGGCAAAAATGACCGCGGCAGGCACCACCAGCAGCCACCAGCCCGGGCTGTACTGCCGCGGGCTGCGGTCGGCATGCCAGGGCGGCAGGGTTTCGCGTTCCCAGAGGCTGGGTTTGCCGCTGGCACGCAGCATCAGCGAATTGATGATCTCGACCACCGAAAAGTGCGGGCATAGCCAGCCGCAATACAGCCGCCCCCAGCGCCGCGCCACCCACAGAAACAGTGCGGCAGTGGCCAGCAAGGGCAGGAACAGGCGGGTCAGTACGTTGATGGCGGCGCTACCGGCACCGATCCGGCCGGCCAGGAAGTCGTCCAGGCCAAGCCGCCATTCAAAGCCGAGCAGCCAGGCATGACCGGCATAAAGGTCGTAGCGCAGCAGATCGAACACCGGCGCCAGCGCGAACAGGATGAAAAACGCGTACTGCAGGCCGTGACGGCGGAGCTGCAGGGTGGGGGCAATGGGCTGGTTCATGGGCTGTGCGGGCCGATCACCGGGTAACGCCAGTCATGACCGTTCATGGCGCGGACCAGGCCGAGAAAGCCGAGCAGGATCAGCAGGGCGTGTACGAGGAGGAAATAAAGTACGCCGATCACCCATGACCACGGATTGTCCAGGCCGCCGATGGCGAAGATGCCCAGGCTGCTGGCAGCCAGGAAAGCGCCGCCCCACAGGCTGGCGCTCATGGTCTGGCGCAGGTGGCTGCGTACCAGCGGGTCGTGGTGCCGGCGATGGCGGTGCCACAGCCCGCACAGGAGCAGGAAGCCTAGGACCGGCAGCAGCATCAGGTTGATCAGGAACAGGGCTTCGGCGGCGATGGCCAGCGGTGGGCCGGGCATGGCGTGGACCAGCGGGTCGGGACGTTCGATGCGCATCGTTTATTGCCCGAAACTGGCGCGGATGACTTCCATCAGCGCTTCGGCAACTTCCGTGTCGTCGGTCAGGCTGTCGACGATGGCCGCCCGGCAGGCGGTCACCGGGTCCATGCCGCCGCCGATGAGCAGGCCGGCGTAGACGAGCAGGCGGGTACTGGCCGCCTCTTCCAGATCGTGTTCCTGCAGTTGGCGCAGCGCCTGGGCAATGCCGACCAGACGGCGGGCGAGGTCGGGTGGGCAGCCTCCTTCGCGTTCGAGGATGCGCTGCTCGCGTTCGGCTGCCGGGAAATCGAAGCGCAGGCTGACGAAACGCTGGCGGGTCGAGGGCTTCATGCCCTTGAGCAGATTCTGGTAGCCGGGGTTGTACGACACCACCAGCATGAACGACGGCGGTGCAGCGAGCAGTTCGCCGGTACGGTCGATCGGCAGCAGGCGACGGTCGTCGGCCAGGGGATGAAGGACGACTGTCGTGTCCTTGCGCGCCTCGACCACTTCGTCGAGGTAGCAGATGCCGCCTTCGCGCACGGCGCGGGTCAGCGGGCCATCGCACCAGACGGTCTGGCCGTCGACCAGCAGGTGGCGGCCGACCAGGTCGGCGGCCGTCAGGTCGTCGTGGCAGGCGACGGTGTACAGCGGCAGCTTCAGGCGTGCCGCCATGTGGGCGACGAAGCGCGTCTTGCCGCAACCGGTGGGACCCTTGATCAGCAGGGGCAGGCGGTTTTTCCAGGCGGCTTCGAAGATCTCGGCTTCGTCGGCGAAGGCTTCGTAGTAGGGATGGGACTCGGTGAGTATCGGTGCATTCATGGACGGTTTCCTTCTGCTGGGGCGGATGACGGGCGGCCGTGGCCGCCCGTCGTGGTGACCGGTCAGCGGGTGGCTGTCCGGGTTTCACCCTTGATGAAGAAGCTGACGATGTAGAGCACCAGTCCGATGAAGAAGACCACGCCCGACCATTCGCGCATCCAGTAGAACAGGGCGACCTGATCCTGGGTGGCCATGAACGACATCGGTACCTCGGCGACGCGCTGCAGCCATACCTGGAGGATGCCGGCGGCGGTCAGGAAGAGGGTGATGAAAACCATGGCGATGGTCATCAGCCAGAAACTCCACATCTCGACCACCTGGGCCTTGTTCGAATTGGCGGCACGT
This sequence comes from Betaproteobacteria bacterium UBA5582, assembly GCA_002425245.1. GTDB lineage: Bacteria > Pseudomonadota > Gammaproteobacteria > Burkholderiales > Rhodocyclaceae > Azonexus. The sequence goes on from DILW01000158.1 coordinate 2,656, forward strand.
CCGCGCAACACCGGCATGGCATAGCTGATCAGGGTCAGGACGACCATCACGTAGGCGCCGTAGAAAGCCATGTGACCGTGGGCGGCGGTGATCTGCGAACCGTGGGTGTAGTAATTGACCGGCGCCAGGGTGTGCAGGAAACCCCAGACGCCGGCGCCGAGGAAGGCCATCACGCCGGTGCCGAGCGCCCAGAGGACGGCAGCCTTGTTCGGATGCTCGCGACGGCGGCGGTTCACCATGTTGAAGGCGAACACGGTCATGGCGAAGAAAGGAATCGGTTCCAGAGCGGAGAAGATCGAACCCCACCACTGCCAGTACTCGGGCGCGCCGATCCAGTAGTAGTGGTGGCCGGTACCGATGATGCCGGTGACCAGGGTCAGGGTGATGATCACGTACAGCCACTTCTCGATCACTTCACGGTCGACCCCGGTAACCTTGATCAGCACGAAGGCCAGCAGCGCACCGAGGATCAGTTCCCAGACGCCTTCGACCCACAGGTGCACGACCCACCACCAGTAGTACTTGTCCTTGACCAGATTGTGCGGGTTGTAGAACGAGAACAGGAAGAAGATCGCCAAACCCCACAAACCGATCAGCAGTACGGTCGAGATCGCGGTCTTGCGGCCCTTCAACACGGTCATCGTGATGTTGAAGAGGAAGGCCAGGGCGACGACGACGATGCCGAGTTTGGTTGGTAAAGGTTGTTCGAGGAATTCCCGGCCCATGGTCGCCAGCAGGTCGTTGCCGGTCATTTCGGCAAGCGTGGCGTAGGGCACGAACAGGTAGCCCAGGACGGTGGCGGCACCGGCCAGCAGGAATATCCAGAACAGCGCGACGGCCAGTTTCGGACTGTAGAGTTCGGTTTCGGATTCCTCCGGGACCATGTAGTAGGCCGCGCCCATGAAGCCGAACAGCAGCCAGACGATGAGCAGGTTGGTGTGGACCATGCGGGCCACGTTGAAGGGGATTTCGGGGAAGAGGAAATCCCCGACGACATATTGCATGCCCATGATCAGGCCGAAGATGATCTGCCCGACGAAAAGGCCGATTGCCGCCACGAAGTAGGGCTTGGCGACCGCTTGGGTTTTGTATTGCATCGCAGTGCTCCTGAATTTATACCGCTTTAGGAATGTGGTCCGGGCTTAACCCTCGATGTTGGGTGGCCAGTTGGCGGTGTTGATTTCCGACGTGTATTTCAGGAAGGCGACCAGTTGGTCGAGTTCCGTGTCGCTCAGGTGGAATTGCGGCATCTGCCGGCGACCGGGGGCACCGGTCGGTTGGGCCTGCATCCAGGCCTTGATGAAGTCCGGACCGCGACGTGGGTAGACATTGCCCAGTTCCGGCGCGAAATAGGCGCCTTCGCCGAGCAGCGTATGGCAGCCGATGCAATTGCGCGTTTCCCAGATCTTCTTGCCGGCGATGACCTCCGGCGTCAGGTTATGGCTGTTGTCGCGCTTGGGAAATTCGCGATGCGAATCGAAGGTCAGGGCCAGAAAGACCAGGAAGAAGAACACCGTTCCCCCATAGAAAATGTTCCTGGCCATTGATTTGGTAAATACCCCGCTCATGAAATTACTCCTTGTTATTGAGGTGGAGCGATTCTCGTTTTAGCGGGGTGTCGGAAACCATGATGCGTATCAAAGGGAGCGGGGCACCTTCGGGCTAGTTCCAAATGACTACTCCGCCTACCGTTTTTTATCTCCCGTATACCGGCGAATGGCGAATGGGCTGCAGACGCCCAAGTTCTTAATCTTCACCCAACGGAAAAACCGGAGGGAGAGACAAGAACATGACAAGCAGAAAAATGCAGCAATTGTCCGTACTGACCATGAGCACGCTGGCGTTCACCGTCTGCTTCATGGTCTGGATGATCTTTGCCGTGATCGGCATCCCGATCAAGGAACAACTGGGCCTCAACGAAACCCAGTTCGGCATCCTCGCCGCCATGCCGGTGTTGACCGGCTCGCTGATCCGCCTGCCACTGGGCATGATGACCGACCGCTTTGGCGGTCGGCCGGTGTTCTTCGGCATCATGATGAGCACCGTAGTGCCCATCTATCTGATCGGGCAGGCTACCGAATACTGGCAGTTGCTGGTCGCCGGCCTGTTCGTCGGTATCGCCGGCGGCTCCTTCTCGGTCGGCATCGCCTACTGCGCGCGCTGGTTCGAGAAGCAGAACCAGGGGTTCGCCATGGGCGTGTTCGGTGCCGGCAACGCTGGCGCGGCGCTGACCAAGCTGCTCGCCCCATCGATTGTCGTCGCCTACGGCTGGACCATGGTGCCGACGGTCTTCGCCGTGATGATGCTGGTCACGGCACTGGCCTTCTTCGTGTTCACCTACAGCGATCCGGCGCACCGGGTCAGTTCGACGGTGACCGTCGCGCAGCAGTTGCGCGCGCTGAAGGATCCGAACGTCTGGAAGATCTGCCAGTACTACTCGATCGTCTTCGGCGGCTATGTTGCGCTGGCGCTGTGGATGACCAAGTACTACGTCCAGGAATACGGTTTCGACCTCAAGAGCGCGGCCTTCCTGGCGGCTTGTTTCTCCCTGCCCGGCGGCGTGTTGCGCGCGCTCGGTGGCTGGTTTTCGGACAAGTTCGGCGCCCACAAGGTGACCTGGTGGGTGCTCTGGGTGTGCTGGATCTGCCTGTTCATCCTGTCCTACCCGCAGACCGAATTCACGGTGAAGACGGTTACTGGGCCGCAGACCTACGAAATCCATCTCAACGAATACGTGTTCACCGCGCTGCTGTTCGTCGTCGGTGTCGCCATGGCGGTCGGCAAGGCTTCGGTGTTCAAGTACATCTCCGATGACTATCCGAAAAACATCGGCGTCATCTCCGGCATCGTCGGCCTGGCCGGCGGCCTGGGTGGCTTCCTGCTGCCGATCATGTTCGGCGCCCTGGTCGACCTGACCGGCGTGCGCTCCTCCTGCTTCATGTTGCTGTACGGCGTCGTCTGGGTATCGCTGATCTGGATGTACTGGACCGAGGTACGTGATGCCGATTTGGTCCGTGGCCGCCCTGCGCGCGTCGGTGCCGACAACCTTGAATGATCAGAACGGGGAGTTTCAATGAACAAGCAAAAATCCGCCCGCCCGCAGCTCACCAGTTCGGTCGACATCGTCGACTGGCGGCCCGAGGACGAGAATTTCTGGCAGACCACCGGTCGCCGCATCGCCAACCGCAACCTGTGGATCTCGATTCCCAGCCTGCTCTGCGGCTTCGCCATCTGGTTGATGTGGGGGATCATCACCGTGCAGATGGCCAATGCCGGCTTTCCGTTCTCGCCGGACGAGCTATTCACCATTGCCGCCATTTCCGGGCTGTCCGGTGCCACCTTGCGCATTCCCGCGTCCTTCTTCATCCGTATCTGCGGTGGTCGCAACACCGTCTGGCTGACCACCGCGCTGTTGATGATTCCGGCCATCGGCACCGGTCTGGCGCTGCAGGACAAGAGCACGCCGCTGTGGGTCTTCCAGTTGATGGCGCTGCTGTCCGGGATCGGCGGCGGCAACTTCGCCTGCTCGATGTCCAACATCAGCACCTTTTTTCCCAAGCGTCAGCAGGGAACGGCGCTCGGGCTCAACGCCGGTCTCGGCAATTTCGGCGTGACCACCATGCAGTTGCTGATTCCGGCGGTGATGACCGTCGGCCTGTTCGGCGCGCTGGGCGGTGAGGCAATTCCGCTGGTCAAGGATTCGGCGACGCTGATCGGCAAGATCGCCGCCGGCACGCCGACCTGGATCCAGAACGCCGGTTTCGTCTGGCTGCTGTTGCTGGTACCGCTGGCCGTCGTCGGGTGGTTCGGCATGAACAACCTGCTCACCGTCTCACCGGCAATCGGCTCGACCGCCGCCGCGCTCGGCCGGGTCGTCGTCTTCTACGGCCTGGCGCTGGTTGTCTCCGGTCTCGGCCTCTACCTCTACCTGCCGGCACCGAGCGGCCTCGGCCTGCTCAACATGTGGGCGGTGGTGGTCCTGGTCATTGTCGCCACGTTGTTCGCCATGAAGGCGCTGGCCACCGGCGAGATGAAGGCCAACCTGGGCAAGCAGTTCGCCATTTTCGGCAACAAGCACACCTGGTCGATGACCGCGCTTTACGTTGTCACCTTCGGTTCCTTCATCGGCTTCTCGATGGCGCTGCCGCTGTCGATCACAGTCATCTTCGGCAACACCCATGTCTTCGATCAGGCGACCCAGGCCTGGGTCCATGCGCGCAACCCGAACGCACCGTCGGCGCTGATGTACGCCTGGATCGGCCCCTTCGTCGGCGCGCTGATCCGTCCGCTCGGCGGCTGGATTTCCGACAAGCTCGGCGGTTCCATCGTCACCCAGGTGATCTCGCTGGTGCTCGTCGTCGCCTCGGCCGCCACCGGCTACGTCATGCACCTGGCCTACCAGTCGGCGACACCGGAAGACTACTTCTACCTGTTCATGGGCCTGTTCATCGTCCTCTTCGCCGCCTCCGGCATCGGCAACGGCTCGACCTTCCGTACCGTCGGCTTTGTCTTCGACCAGGACCAGCGCGGGCCGGTGCTCGGCTGGACTTCGGCAGTCGGTGCCTACGGTTCTTTCATCGCGCCGGTGGTCATCGGCGGCCAGATCAAGGCCGGCACCCCGGAAAACGCGATGTACGGCTTTGCCATCTTCTACGCCATCTGCGTCGTCATCAACTGGTGGTTCTACCTGCGCAAGAACGCCTACATCCACAACCCCTGAGCCGTCTCATCACCACCACCGCATTCTGCAATCAACCCCGCGGCCTGGGGCAGGTCGCCAAACGAGGAGCACAACATGAGTCATTTTCTTGACCGCCTGAAATTTCTGAGCAAGGTCCAGAGCACCTTCGCCAAGGGCCACGGCGTCGTCACCAACGAGGATCGCCAATGGGAGGATGCCTATCGCAACCGCTGGCGGCACGACAAGGTCGTCCGCTCGACCCACGGCGTCAATTGCACCGGCGGCTGTTCGTGGAAGATCTTCGTCAAGAACGGCCTGGTTGCCTTCGAAATGCAGCAGACCGATTACCCGCGCACCCGCGAGGACCTGCCCAACCACGAACCGCGCGGCTGCCAGCGCGGCGCCTCGTTCTCCTGGTACCTGTACTCGCCGCACCGGATCAAGCACCCGATGATCCGTGGTCGCCTGCTCGACCTCTACCGCGCCGAACGGGCCAAGGGTCTCGACCCGGTCGAAGCCTGGGAAGCGATCCAGAACGACCCGCAGAAGCGCATCAAGTATGTCGGCGTGCGCGGCCTGGGCGGTTTTGTCCGTGCCGGCTGGGAGGAAATGAAGGAGATCATCGCCGCCGCCAACATCTATACCATCAAGAAATGGGGCCCGGACCGCATCTACGGGTTCTCGCCGATTCCGGCGATGTCGATGATTTCCTATGCCGCCGGCTCGCGCTATCTGTCGCTGATCGGCGGTGCCTGCGGTTCGTTCTACGACTGGTACTGCGATCTGCCGGCCGCCTCGCCGCAGACCTGGGGCGAGCAGACCGACGTGCCGGAAGCCGCCGACTGGTACAACTCGACCTACCTGATCATCACCGGCGCCAACCTGCCGATGACGCGCACGCCGGATGCCCACTTCGCCACCGAAGTCCGCTACAAGGGCGCCAAGATCGTCTCGATGGCGCCGGACTACGCCGAGTACGTGAAGTTCGCCGACCTGTGGATGCCGGTCCGCCAGGGCACCGACACGGCGGCTTTCCTGGCCATGGGCCATGTCGCGCTCAAGGAATACTTCATCGACCGCCAGGACCCCTATTTCCTGGAATACGCCCGCAAGTACACCGACATGCCGATGCAGGTGATGCTGCGCCGGCATGGCGAAAACTGGGTGTCCGACCGCAACCTGCGCGCCTCCGACTTCGTCGATAACCTGGGCGAGGCGAACAACCCCGAGTGGAAGACCGTGGTCTTCGACAGCAAGCAGCAATCCTTCGTCGTACCCAACGGTTCGATCGGTTTCCGCTGGGGCGAGGACGGCAAGTGGAACCTGCTCGAACAGGCGGCCGGTGGTGAGATCGAAGCCGAACTGAGCTGCATCGAGCGCCGCGACGGCGTGGTCAGTGTCGGCTTCCCGCATTTCGAAAATGGCGAATCGACGCTGATCCTGCGCAATGTCCCGGTCCGCATCGTCAAGCTGGCCAATGGCGAGGAAGCCCTGGTGACCAGCGTGTTCGACCTGCAGATCGCCCAGTACGGGATCGATCGCGGGCTGGGTGGCGGCAACGTCGCCAAATCCTACGACGATGCCGATGTCGCCTACACCCCGGCCTGGGCGGCCAAGGTGACCGGCGTCAAGGCCGCCGACATCGAACGTACCGGTCGCGAGTTTGCCGAGAACGCTTCGAAGACTCGCGGCAAGTCGATGGTCATCATGGGCGCGGCGATCAACCACTGGTACCACAATGACATGACTTACCGGTCGATCATGAACCTGCTGCACATGTGCGGTTGCGTCGGCCAGACTGGCGGCGGCTGGGCGCATTACGTCGGCCAGGAAAAGCTGCGCCCGCAGGCCGGCTGGGCGCCGATCGCCTTCGCTACCGACTGGCAACGGCCGCCGCGGCATCAGAACTCGACCTCGTACTGGTATTTCCACACCGACCAGTGGCGTTACGAAACGGTCGATGCCGACGCCTTGCTGTCGCCGGCCGGCAAGAACAAGTACAAGGGTTACACGCTCGCCGACTACAACGTCGACGCGGTGCGCATGGGCTGGTTGCCGGGGGCGCCGCATTTCAACCGCAATCCGCTCGATCTCGTCGCCGAAGCCGAGAAGAAGGGCGCCACAGACGAGGCCGGCATCGCCAAGCATGTGGTCGAAGAACTCAAGAGCGGCAAGCTCGACGTTGCCTTCGCCGACCCGGACAACCCGGTCAACTGGCCGCGCAATCTGTTCGTCTGGCGCGCCAACCTGATCGGCACCTCGGCCAAGGGCCACGAGTACTTCCTCAAGCACCTGCTCGGCGCCCAGAACGGCGTGATGCAGGAGGGCACCCACGGCGCCACCTGTAGCCAGGTCAATTACCTGGAAGACGGCCCGGTCGGCAAGCTCGACCTGATGGTGGACATCAACTTCCGCCTCAACTCCACGGGTGCCTACTCCGACATCATCCTGCCGACGGCCACCTGGTACGAGAAGAACGACCTCAACACCACCGACATGCACCCCTTCATCCATCCGCTGGGCGAAGCTGTGACGCCGGGCTGGGAATCGAAGTCGGACTGGCAGATCTTCAAGGCGATTGCCGAGACCTTCTCCACACTCGCCGAAAAGCATCTGGGCAAGAAGCGCGACCTGGTTGCCTTGCCGATGCAGCACGATTCCCCGATGGAGCTGGCCCAGCCTTTCGGTCAGGTCAAGAACTGGAAGCGCGGCGAGTGCGAGCCGATCCCGGGCAAGACCATGGCCGCGCTGCGCTTGGTCGAGCGCGACTACGGCCAGACCTACAACAAGTACATCGCGCTCGGTCCCTTGCTCACCAAGCTCGGCAACAACGTCAAGGGCATCGACTGGAACACCGAGCAGGAATACCAGGAACTCGCCGTCCTCAACAAGACCGTCCAGGTCGATGGGGTATCGAAGGGCATGCCGTCGCTGGAAGAGGATATCTACGTCTGCGACTCGGTGATGCGCATGGCGCCGGAAACCAACGGCGAGGTCGCGCACAAGTCGTGGTCGGCGCTGTCGAAGAAGACCGGCCTCGATCACCATCATCTGTACGCCGGTCGCCATGAGGACAAGATCACCTTCCGCGACATCGTCGCCCAGCCGCGCAAGATCATCACCGCGCCGACCTGGTCGGGGATCGAGTCGGAAACGGTGTCCTACACCGCCGGCTACACCAACATCCACGAGCACATCCCGTTCCGCACGCTGACCGGCCGCGCCCACTTCTACCAGGATCACGAGTGGTTCCTCGACTTCGGCGAAGGTTTCTGCGTGTTCAAGCCGCCGGTCGACCTGAAGGCCCACGAAACCGTCCCCGACAGTGTGCGCCGCAAACCACACCTGACGCTGTCGTGGATCACGCCGCACTCGAAGTGGGGCATCCACTCCAGCTATCAGGACAACCTGCGCATGCTGACGCTGTTCCGCGGCGGTCCCTACATCTGGATCGCCGAGGACGACGCCAGGCAGATCGGCCTGGCCGACAACGACTGGGTCGAGGCGATCAACGCCAACGGCGCGACGATGGCCCGGGCGGTGGTGTCGCAGCGCGTCCCGCGCGGCATGGCGCTGATGTACCACGCCCAGGAGAAGAACGTGAACGTGCCGGGTTCGCCGTCATCCGGCAAGCGCGGCGGCATCCTCAACTCGGTCACCCGCGTCGTCGTCAAGCCGACCAACATGGTCGGCGGCTACGCCCAGCTCGCCTATGGCTTCAACTACTACGGCACGGTCGGCTGCAACCGCGACGAGCAGGTGGTTCTGCACAAGGTCGAGGACCGCGATATCGACTGGCTGGAACGTCCGCTGACCCCGGAACGCGAAGCCCAGCGCAATCCGGTCGGTGTCGGCAGCAAGTAATCGCGAACGCAATCTAGGAGATCAACATGAAAATTCGCGCACAATTCGCGATGGTATTCAACCTCGACAAGTGCATCGGCTGCCATACCTGCTCGGTGACCTGCAAGAACGTCTGGTCCAACCGCAAGGGCATCGAATACGCCTGGTTCAACAACGTCGAATCCAAGCCCGGCATCGGCTACCCGAAGAACTGGGAAAACCAGGAGAAATGGCAGGGTGGCTGGACCAAGCTCAACGGCAAGCTCGAACTCAAGGCCGGCGGCAAGTTGAAGAAGATCGTCCAGATCTTCGCCAACCCCAACATGCCCGAGATCGACGATTACTACGAGCCTTTCACCTACGACTACGCCCGCCTGCAGAACGCGCCGCTGTCGGAAGCCGCGCCGACGGCCCGGCCGGTGTCGCAGATCACCGGCGAGAAGATGGACAAGATCACCTGGGGGCCCAATTGGGAAGACGACCTCGCCGGTGAATTCGAGAAGCGCTCGAAGGACAGCAATTTCTCGAACATGGAAAAGGAGATGTACAAGCAGTTCGAGAACACCTTCCACCTCTACCTGCCGCGCATCTGCAACCATTGCATCAACCCGGCCTGCGTCGCCTCGTGCCCGTCCGGGGCGATGTACAAGCGCGAGGAGGACGGCATCGTCGTCGCCGACCAGGATCGTTGCCGCGGCTGGCGCATGTGCATCTCGGGCTGCCCGTACAAGAAGGTCTTCTTCAACTGGGAATCGTCGAAGGCCGAGAAGTGCATCGGCTGCTATCCGCGCATCGAATCGGGTCTGCCGACCGTGTGCTCGGAGTCCTGCGTCGGTCGCATCCGCTACAACGGCATCATCCTCTACGACGCCGACAAACTCCTCGACGCCGCCAGTACCGACAACGAGCAGGATCTGTACAAGGCCCACCTCGACCTCTTCGTCGATCCGAATGACCCGAAGATCATCGAGCAGGCACTGGCCGACGGCGTGCCGCAGTCGTGGATCGACGCCGCACAGAAGTCGCCGATCTACAAGATGGCCGTCGAATGGAAGATCGCCTTCCCGCTGCATCCGGAATTCCGCACGCTGCCGATGATCTGGTATGTGCCGCCGCTGTCCCCGGTGCAGTCGCAGATCGACCAGAAGAACCTGCCGACCGAAGCCGACGGCGTCATTCCCAAGGCCTCGGCGATGCGCCTGCCGGTAAAGTATCTGGCCAACCTGCTGACCGCCGGCAAGGAGGAATACATCGTCTCGGCACTCAACCGCCTGATCGCCATGCGTTCCTACATGCGTTCGGTCAATGTCGAAGGCACGCCGGACATCCGCCCGCTGACTGCCGCCGGCATTGACGAAGAGACGGCAAAGTCCATGTACCGCTATCTGGCGATTGCCAATTACGAGGACCGTTTCGTCATTCCGACCTCGCACCAGGAAATCTCGCTCGACGATTACCACGGCTTCCAGGGGCAGAACGGCTTCAGCTTCGGCAACGAATCGGCCAACGGCCAGTCGCCGTTTGCGCTCTTCCCGGAACGCCGGACCGAGAGCATGGAACCCCGCGAACCGGCGCCGCTGGCCGCCAAGAAGAAGTGAGGAGACGGACATGCTGATTTTCAAACTGCTTTCGGCACTGCTCGATTACCCGGATGACGCCTTGCTCGCCGAACTGCGCCGCGAAGTCGCGCAGGCCGGCAGCGCGCTGACCCTGGTCGAGAATCTCGACGAACAGGGGCTGCTCAGCGCCGAGAACCACCTCGGCGTCGCCTATGTCATCGACTACCTGCTCGACAACGAGGCGACCGTGGTCCAGGCCAATTACGTGCAGACCTTCGACCTGACGCCGGAACACAGCCTGCACCTGACCCACCACATCTTTGGCGAGGAGAAGACGCGCGGTCCGGCACTGATCGATCTGACCGAGTACCTGAAGAGCTACGGCTACCAGCACGACGAGAAGGAGTTGCCGGACTTCCTGCCGCTGATGCTCGAGTTCGTCTCCGAGCTGGCGGTCGATGAAGCCCGCGTTTTCCTGGGCGACGCCGGCAAGGTGCTCGGCGTGATCGCCGACAACCTGGACAAGGTGGCCAGCCCGTATGCCCGTCTGATCGGCGTCGTGAACCAATTCGGCTCGCTGGTGAAACTGGCGGCCTGAGGAGAGCAACATGAATCTTTCGAAATTCGTTTTTGCGGTCTATCCGTACATCGTGCTGACCGTCTTCGTCATCGGCTGCTGGATCCGTTACGACCGGGAGCAATACACCTGGAAGACGGACTCGACGCAGTTGCTGTCGAAGGGCGGCATGGTGTTCGCCAGCAATTTCTTCCATATCGGCATCCTGGCCATCTTCGCCGGGCATTTCGCCGGCCTGGTATTGCCGCACGGCCTGTGGCTGGCGCTCGGCGTCTCCGACATGCAGCACCAGTGGCTGGCGATCATTGCCGGTACGGTGTTCGGCGGCATGATGCTGCTCGGCGGCCTGGCGTTGTGGTTCCGTCGTCTGACCAATGCCCGCGTGCGGGCAGCGGGGCGCGGTTCGGACATGTTCGTCCTGAGCTGGCTGATGCTGACGCTGCTGCTCGGCCTGGCGACCATTCCCGTCTCCATCGGTCATGCCAACCACGGCAACCCGGAAGTCATGCTGGCGCTGGCCAACTGGGTGCAGAGCGTCCTGACGCTGAACCCGCAACCGGAATTGCTGGATAATGTGGATTCGGTTTTCAAGACCCATCTGTTCTTCGGCATGACCGTCTTCCTGGTCTTCCCCTTCACCCGCCTGGTGCATGTCCTGACGGCACCGGTGAACTACCTCGGGCGGGCTTACCAGATCGTGCGGGCCAAACGTCGGGCCTGATTCATCACCAACACAGGGACGTGCAGCGACATGCCTGACAGCCAGCAAAAGCTCGCCAACAAGATCATCGGTATCCTGACCGTGTTCTTCCTGGTGGCCTTGCTGGCTGTCGGCATGACGCTGCTGATTTCCTGGAAACTCGAAGGCGGTGCGGCGGCGATCAACGACGCCGGCAGTTTGCGCATGCGCTCCTACCGCATTGGCAACCTGCTCCAGCATCCCGAGCCGGTGTCCGGCCAGCAGGCGAATCTGGCCGGGGAAATCCGGGAGTTCGAACACATCCTGGCCGACCTGCGCCGTGGCGACCCGCTGCGCCCGCTGGCGCCGCCGCGCGACAACCGGATCAGCCAGCAACTGGAGCGCGTCGAACAGGACTGGCGCGAGCGCATCGTGCCGCTGCTTGCCGATTTCGGCCGTGCCGACGATGTCGAATTGCAGACCCGCGCCTTCCAGGCCTACCAGGCCTCGGTCCGCGATTTCGTTGTGCGGATCGACAGCCTGGTCCAGGCCATGGAACGCAATTACGCGTTCAACACCAATCTGCTGCGCACCTTGCAGGTCGGCCTGATCATCCTGGCCGTGCTGGGTACCCTGATCCTGATCCGCTTCTTCTTCGTCCAGGTCATCCGCCCGGTCGATCTCCTGCACGGCGGGATCAAGCGCATGCTGGGCGACGACTTCAGCGTCCGCCTGCCGCTCGAATCCCGGGATGAATTCGGTGCCCTGGCGTCGGGGTTCAACCAGATGGTTCAGCATCTGCAGAATTTGTACGCAACGCTGGAAGAGCGCGTGACCAGCAAGACCCGGACGCTGGCCGAGCGCAACCAGGAACTGAGCGTCCTCTACGAAACGACGGCCTTCCTCAATGAACCGGTCGGGCTGCAGGACATCTGTCACGGTTTTCGCCGGCGCGTGCGGGTGGCCATGGGAGCCGACGCCTGCATGATCCGTTTGCTCGGACGCGATAGCGAATTCATGGAACCGGTTTCCCACGAGGGGCTGTCGGCCGCTTTTGTTGCCGAGGAAAGCAGCTTGCGCTGCGGCGAATGCCTGTGCGGTGCGGTCCTCAGTTCGGGGCAGTCGCAGCAGATCGATACCGCCAATCCGCCGCCGTTGATGTGTCGGGAAACCTGCGTGCGCGAGGGCTTTCGCACCGCCAGCGCGTTTTCCATCGTCTGCCAGAAGCAGGTCGTCGGCGTGTTTAACCTCTATTACCGCCAGGAACGGCAGTTTTCCCCGCAGGAAATGGCCTTGCTCGACATTCTCGGCAAGCACCTCGGCGTGGCCATCGAAAACCTGCGTCTGCGCAGTCGCGAAAAGGAAGCGGCGGTTTACGAAGAACGCAACCTGCTGGCCCAGGAACTGCATGATTCGATTGCCCAGGGCCTGGCCTATCTGAACATTCAGACTCAGTTGTTGCAGGACTCGTTGCGCCATGAGGAAACCGCCGAGGCGCAGGAGGTTGCCGAGCGCATCCGCAACGGCGTGCAGGAAAGCTACGACGACGTGCGCGAACTGCTGGTGCATTTCCGTACCCGGGCCAGCCACGCCGACCTGGAAACGGCGCTGATGACGGTGCTGCAACGCTTTGAGGTACAGACCGGCATGGCCGTCAATTTCAAGCGCCAGGTCGGTCTGCTGCAGGTGGCGGAGGACGAGGGCATCCAGATCATCCACATCGTCCAGGAAGCGCTCTCCAACATCCGCAAGCATGCCGGGGCACAGAACGTGGCTGTGCGTTTTGAACATGAAGGCGCGCGCATCCGCATCGTCATCGAGGACGACGGCGTCGGTTTTGCGCCGGAAGCATCGCGCTCTGAAGATCATGTCGGGCTGAACATCATGCGCGAGCGCGCGGCGCGTATCGGCGGCGAAGTGCAGATCCAGTCGCGCGTGGGCGAGGGGACAAGGATCGTCCTCCTGCTGCGCCATTTCTCAAGTCCGGGAGCGTGAAGTGAATAAATTGTCCCTGCTGATCATCGACGATCACACCCTGTTTCGCAGCGGCATCATCGCGCTGCTGCGCCGTTACGAGGAATTCGTCCTGCTGGGTGAAACCGGCGACCCGATGGCCGGCGTCAAGCTGGCCAAGAGCCTCGATCCGGACGTGATCCTGCTCGATCTCCACATGCCGGGTATTTCCGGGGTCGAGGTGCTGAAGATACTGGTGGCCGAGAAAATCCGGGCGCAGGTCCTGATGCTGACCGTTTCGGAGGACGGCGAAGACCTGATCGATGCCCTGTGTGCCGGGGCCCGGGGTTATTTGCTGAAGAACATCGACACTGAAGCCTTGGTTGCCGCCATCCGCCAGGCGGCGCATGGCGAAACCGTGGTCTGCCCGGAGATGTCGAGCAAACTCGTCGAAGGCGTGCGCAATCCCGGGCGCAAGGTGGCCAAGGGTGAGGACGAAAACCCGTTGTCGCCGCGCGAGCGGGAAATTCTTTCGCATATCGCCCGCGGCGACAGCAACAAGGAAATTGCCCAGTTGCTGAATCTGGCCGACAGCACGGTCAAGATCCACGTGCAGAATATTTTCAAGAAACTGAACATCACCAGTCGGGTGCAGGCGGCGGTATACGCCATCGACCACGGTTTCCGCTGAGCCGGCGATGCGCCGAACGATCTACATGCCGCGCTATCCGGAGTGCTGGAGCAGTTGCGGCGCCTGCGCCAACGGGAGCGTGTTCATTCTCGAAACCCTGGTCAGACCGGGTGACCGGGTGGCGGTCGACGACAACGTCCTGGTCGTCGAAACCGGCAAGGTCGCGCTCGACATTCCTTCGCCCTACGCGGGGACGGTCGAGGAAATCTTCGTCACGCCCGGCGACGACCTGAGCGAGTGCATGCCGCTGCTGACCGTGCAAACCGAGGAGTGAGCTTGGACGACCTGCTGCAATCCCTGAACCGTTTCGAACGGCGTTTCTTTCCCCGCTATCGCGAGCATTTCCGCCGTCTGGTCGAAAAAGGCCAGCAGCCGCGCATGCTCTTCATCGGCTGCTCCGATTCGCGCGTGGTGCCGTATCTGCTGACCGGTGCAGGGCCGGGCGAGCTGTTTGTGGTGCGCAATGTCGGCAACCTGGTGCCGATCTGGAGTGACGAGCATGTCGGTCATGGTACGGCTGCTGCTGTCGAGTACGCGGTGGCCGTGCTCGGTGTGCGCGACATTGTCGTCTGCGGCCACAGTCATTGCGGTGCCATCCGGGCACTCTACGACGATCACGACCTAGCCCTGCCCAATCTCAATGCCTGGCTCGACTTCGCCCGACCGGCCGTACTGCCGGTAAGCGTCAGCGAAGAAGCGTTGCGGCGCACCGAACAACGCTCGGTGGTCCTGCAGCTTGAACGCTTACTCGAATATCCCATGGTCCGCCAGGGCGTCGAAGTTGGCCGCCTGTTCCTGCACGGCTGGCACTACCTGATCGAGGCTGGCAAGGTGCTGGTACTCGACGTCGAACGCGGCTGCTTCGTTGAAGCGGACGCCGTGATGGGGATACAGACACCGCAGGATTGCGCAGCCTTTCAACTGCAATGAGCGTTCTGCACTGCAGCGGGTGCGTAATACCTATCACCTTTGGACTACCAACTCTGCGGGATTGACCCCAATAGCCTCATTCTCTAACCTGAGTTTGCGATCCGGGAACGTAACCGGTAGGCAAGGACGGGCTCAGATCGAGAAACGCCTAACAAGAGTCATAGCCAATGACTGATTAGCTGAATGTGGAGATTAAAGAGATGGGGATTTCGTTTGTTGGAGGAAATCTCCTGCTTTCGCCCTGGATTGCCTTGGGTTTCGTTGCGGCGCTCATGCTGGCAGCGATTGTGCTGGCCTTGTACTGGCAGCGATTGCAGCCGAAACTGCGGGACCAGAAAGAGCGGCTTCTCCAGTACGAGACAATTTTAAATAATGCGATGGTCGGCATCGTTTATCTGAAGCACCGGCGAGTTGTTTCCTGCAACCGACGATTCGAGCAGATTTTTGGTTATGAATCTGGTGAGCTGATCGGTCAGTCGACCAAGCGTTTTTACAACACCACTGATACTTTCGACCAGATCGGTGAGTTGGCTTACCGGATGAAGAACGAAAACACTTCATTCAGCACCGAAGCAATCTTCCAGCGTAAGGATGGAAGCACATTTCCAGGCGCATTGAACGGATGCGTCATTGATCCGGCACACCCTCATAATGGCAGCATATGGATTTACGCTGACATTTCCGATCGTCACGACGCCGAACACCGGGCCAACATGTTATTGCGCGCCGTAGAGCAAATTCCTCTGTCGATCGCCATCGTCAACCGGGAAGGGGTAATTGAATACGTCAATCCCAAATTTTGCACGATCACTGGCAAGCAAGCATTCGAGGTGCTCGGACAGGACTATAGGCTCTTCAGTCGCGATGAATCATCATCAGATTTTTATCTTGACCTTTCTGCCGCCCTGCTTGGCGGGAAAGTTTGGTGTGGAGAAAAACACAGTCTGCGCGAGGAGGGAGGCGACTTCTGGGAGGAAGTCACGATTGCTCCTGTTTTAGACAGCGATGGTACGGCAAGCCATTTCGTTGTGATCAATGAGGATATTACCGAGCGCAAGGAGGTTGCGCGGAAAATCGAAGACCAGAATAATTTGCTGGAAAACCTTGTTCAGCAGCGCACAGACGAGCTTAAAAGCGCGCTTGAAGCAGCCCGGCAGGCAGATCAGAGCAAGGATGCCTTCTTGGCCAATATGAGCCATGAGTTGCGTACACCGCTGAACGCTGTGATCGGGATGGCCAACTTAGCTCACAGGATCACGACTGACAGACGGCAACTCGATTATCTAGAGAAGATAATTGTCTCCGGCAAGCATCTCAATCGCATCATCAACGACCTGCTTGATCTTTCAAAAATTGTCTCTGGCCACCTGGAGTTCGAGAACATCAACTTCAGCTTACGTAAAACGCTTGATCAGTGCTGTGCTGTCATGGCCCATAGGGCAGTCGAGAAGGGTTTGACGCTGAAACATTCCGTCGAGCCTTCAATCCCTGAGGTGTTACAGGGAGATCCAGTGAGGATCGAGCAAATACTCATCAACCTTGTCGGAAACGGGATTAAATTTACCCGAAATGGGGGGGTGGATATTCAAGTATCGCTGGCAGCCAGGGAAGACAGGCGTGTCCGCCTTGAGATCAAGGTGATAGATAGCGGAATCGGCATGCGTCCTGAAGACATTTCGCGCCTTTTTCAACCCTTTGTTCAGGTGGATGCCTCAATCAACCGTAACTTCGGAGGAACCGGTCTCGGACTGGCAATTAGCCGGCGCCTGACTGAATTGATGGCGGGCGAAATCTCAGTCAGCAGCCAGCCAGGTATCGGTTCCACCTTCACGGTGACCCTATGGCTTCCCATTGGCGAGCCAGACAACATGGAAACGGAAGGCTTGCTGCATGAAAGTACCGATCAGATTACCCTGCCGACTTCATATCGAGACACGCGAGTGCTGCTGGTTGAGGATCAACCCCTAAATCGCGAAATAGTCGACGTGCTACTCGCTGATCTGGGTATCTCAGTGGAAATGGTGGGAAATGGTCAAGAAGCTATTGAACGTCTATTCGACCGGGGGCCAGGATTTTACGACCTCGTCCTGATGGACGTACAAATGCCAGTCATGGATGGACTGAGCGCTACCCGGATCATTCGTGGCAAACCGGAGTTTGATGTCATGCCAATCATTGGCATGACAGCTCATACCATGGAGCACGAAAAGAGAGTTGGCGTCGAAGCAGGCATGAATTGCCACATTGGAAAGCCGTTCGATAATCCCACGCTATTCAAGACACTGGCTCAGTGGATTCCGAAGCATAAGCAACAATTCGCGCAATCAACTTCAGCACCGGTGCCAGTTGGGCAAGCGTTTTCGTTCGTTCAGCAATTGAAAACACTAAAAGGTCTTGACGCCGGTGGGGCTCTGGCGCGTCTGCGTGGAAAGGATGAACGCTATCGTCATTGGTTGGCGCAGTTCGTGACTACCACGCCGCAATTGCTGGAGGACATTCGTCGGGAATGCGACACAGGGCGGATCGAGATAGCCGCGAAACTTGTCCACTCATTCAAAGGGCAAGTCGGTGCGCTCGGCATGACAGAAGTTCATGAGGCTGTAACAGTCATCGAGGAGAACCTTAAATCAGGCAAGCAGTCGAGCGGAGAACTGGATGCCCTTGCTTTACAGATTTCCCGGATGCGTGAGCAATTGATTGCGGCGCTTTATCCGCACGACACATCGATCACCGCCAGTCAGCCCCCCCTCTCCGCCGAGTACATTGCGTGGAACGCTACATTCAGTGTGGGAGAGCCTCTATTGGACGCACAGCACAAAAAACTAATCGGAATCATCAATAATCTGGCGGATTGCCAGAGGCTCAAGCTCAATTCACCAGAAGCTGGCGCACAGAGTGAGGCGAGAAAAACATTTCACGAAGCGTTGGCCAAGATGTTCGAATACACCCAAGTACACTTCGCAACCGAAGAAGCGCATATGCGGAAAATCGGCTTCGTGGGTATCAATGAACATCATAGCGAACATGCCTCTTTTATCGAAAAACTGGGTGAGTTCAGTATTCTCGCTGCCGAAGGCGAGATGGATATGGTGATGGTGCACCGCTACCTTAAAACCTGGCTTTTTGAGCATATTCTCACGTCTGACATGCAGTATTGTCGCCCCAAGGGGAACGTAGAGAAGAATTGTCGGGATAGCACTGAAAGTAATAAATCGGCGTAGCGACGCTAGGCGGCATTTGTCAGGGGTATCTTTAGCACGACCCGCAGTCCGCCTTCTGAAAGATTATAAAGCTCGATAATGCCACCATGACCACGAACTACCTGACGGACTATTGCCAAACCAAGGCCCGTTCCCCCTGTCTCGCGGGAGCGAGAGCTCTCCACGCGATGGAATGGTTCAAACACCGACTCAAGTTCAGATTCAGGAATGCCGGGGCCGTCGTCTTCCACGCTGAGCAAGATATTCTTGTTTCTCGCTGAGAGAACGACACGGGCATTTCGTCCGTACTTCACGGCATTGTCAACAAGATTGCGCAATGCCCGCTGCAGTGCTCTGGGACGTCCGTTGAAGCGTAATTGCTCAGGGGCCTCTAGCGAGACGAACCCGGTATGTACAAAATCGTCGACGACACTTTCCACCAGTGCCACCAGGTCGATCGGCTGTATGCCTTCATCGACCGCCTTGCCGCGCAGAAAATCCAGGGCGTCGTCGATCAACTGCTGCATTTCATCGACATCCCGGCGGATATCTTCACGCAGACTGCGGTCGTTCATCATTTCCGCCCGCAGTCTGAGTCGGGTAACCGGTGTTTTCAGATCATGCGAGACGGCTGCTAGAAAACGCTCGCGCTCCTCAATATCTGAGCGGATACGGGTCTGCATCAGGTTGAATGCCCTGGCGGATTCCTTGACCTCACTAGGCCCTTCTTCAGGCAAGGGCGGGTGCTTCAAATCTTCCGCCAGGCCGTTTGCGGCGGCGGCAAGTTGGGTCAGCGGTCGGACCGTGCTGCGCGCCACGAAGACAACGAGTATGACGATTGCCGCCAGCATCACGCCGAGGTTGATAAGAACATGCCATGGGCGGGCAAAGATGTCCTCGGGAAGTGTTCCGTGAATCCGCAACCAGCTACCATCCGTTAATTGCAGATACATATCGAAATCGAGGCTGCCAAAACCTGGCAATCTCACCGCACTTACCTCAATGCCCGGGCCCAGTTGTTCCCGAATTCGCGGGACGAAATCGGTCAACATCGTTGCTACCTCACTTGCCTGCGGAGCCGAGGGTTCGACCGTCAGGGCAAGCCGTGGGGTCGACAAGTCACTGGCCAGGCGCTGGCGGGCCAGTGCAGGCTCCCCGTCGATGGCCCGATGGAAGGCGGAAAAACGCTGGACAAGTTCAAGACTGACGACATCGCCCAGCGAACGTTGTCGCTCCCTTAGATGAATGGCGCTTCCGGCGAGCTGAGCAAAAAGAAGCCCCGCCGTCATCAGGAGAACCAGGCGTCCAAACAGGGAGCGTGGCAACCAGCGCATCAGACCGCTTCCACCTGGGTCGCCAGCACATAGCCTTCGCCACGCACCGTCTTGATCAAGACGGGTTCCTTGCCGTCATCCTGCAGGCGTTTGCGCAAACGGCCAATCAATACATCGATGCTGCGTTCAAATGGCTGGGATTCCCGCCCGGCGATCAGTTCAAGAATCTGGTCCCGCGACAGAACACGTTGCGGGTGTTCGAGAAAAACGCTCAACAAGCGGAACTCTGCGCCCGATAGCGGGACGACCAGTCCGTCCGGGGCAATGGCGTTGCGCACCGAAACGTCCAGGGTCCAGCCAGCAAAACGGTAAGCCGTCGCGTCAGTGGTTTCCAGGTTAGGCGGCAGCGAATTGGCCCGCCTGAGAATGCTCTTGACCCGAGCCAGCAGTTCCCGTGGGTTGAATGGCTTGCTCAAATAATCGTCAGCACCCATTTCCAGGCCGATGATGCGATCGATTTCCGAGCCACGGGCAGTCAGCATCAGGACTGGCAGGTTCGAATGTGTCCTCAGTTCACGGCACAGGCTCAAACCATCTTCGCCCGGCAACATCAGGTCAAGAATCACTAGGTCGATCCGCTGGCTGTCGAGTGCCTTGCGCATGGATTTCCCATCGGCGACGCTGGTTATCCGATAGCCCGATTGCTCAAGATACTCCTCCAGCAGGCGCCGGATTTCGCGGTCGTCATCGACCACTAGCAGGTGCTCGCTTCGCGCTGTCATCATCAATTCAGAAAGGTGTTGATCGCCGCCAGGTCTTCTTCTGCCAGAATCCCTGCCGCCTGTTTCAGACGCAGCAACGATAGCATGGTATCCAGGCGGGCCTTGACCAGTTTGACCCGGGTATCAAATAGCTGGCTCTGGGCGTTCAGGATATCCATGTTGATGCGAATGCCGACCTCGTAGCCGAGCTTGTTGGCATCCAGGGCCAACTGCGAGGAAGTGACCCCAGCCGCGAATGCCTGGATCTGAGCCTGGCCATGGCTGAAGGCGAGATAGGCCTGGCGTGCTGCCAACACCGCCTGCCGGCGCGCGTTCTCCAGTTCGGCCCGGGATTTCTCGTGCAGGGCGGCCGCCTCCCGGCTTTTTGAAGATACCGACCCGCCGGCAAAAATAGGCAAATTCAACTGCAGCCCGATGGTCGTGGTACGACTATCCAGGCCGCCCGGTGCTGTCGGGCTGAAGCCCGTGGCGCTCCGGCCATGACCGGCGACCAGATCGACAGTCGGATAGTGCCCGGCGCCCTGCTTTTCCACCTCGCGACGGGCAACCTCCTTTGCGGTTTCGGCAACTTGTACGCCAATGTTTCCCCGTTCGGCCAGACTGGCCCATTGCGCCATGTCATCGGGCACCGGTCGGCCGATGTTGACGTCCTGCTTCAATCCATCGAGTTGTGAGTACGCTTCGCCCGTCAAGCTAAGGAGAAACTGCTGCCTGACCGCCAGGTCGTTGGCGGCGGCGATTTCCTGAGCCACGATCAGGTCGTGACGCGCCTGTGCCTCGTGCGTATCGGTGATGGTGGCAGTGCCAACCTCGAAATTGCGCCTGGCTGATGCCAGTTGTTCGACCGTGGCCAGCTTCAGCGCCTGAACACTGGCCACGGTTTCCTGCGCCAGCAGTACATCAAAATAGGCCTGGGTGACACGCAGCAGCAGTTCCTGCCCGGCTTGCACAAACCTGGCTTCGGCGTTTGCCGCCAGCAGTTCGCCCTGCTGGTAGCCCTGCCAGTTTTGCCAGCGGAACAGCGGTTGGCTCAGGGAAATCGTCCAGCCATTGCTCTTGTATTCGGCATCACTGGCGAGCCCGCCGGCACGCGGTGTGGATTCCACTCGGTTGTGGGTAGTGTTGGCTGCCAGGCCAATGCTGGGCAGTAGGCCGGCCCGTGCCTGCGGGGCTTTCTCGCGCTCGGCATCGCGCGCTGCGCTGGCCGCCGCATAGCCTGCATCGTAGTTGCGGGCCGCACGGTACACCTCAAGCAGGTCAGCGGCCTGGGTCAGCGAAACACTGCCCAGCAGGGTGAGTGACAAAACAAGCTTGCGTAGGGTCATGATGTGAATTCCCGGCCTTCACCGGCTTCCTCTTCGGTACGGCCATCGCGGATGTGATAAATGCGTTTGAAAGTCGGAATGATCTTTTCGTCGTGGGTGACAACGATGATGGCGGCCCCGTAGCGTTGTGCCATGTCATTGAGTATCCGCATCACTGCCAGCGCGCGGGTCGAATCCAGTGGCGCAGTAGGTTCGTCGGCAAGAATCACCGGCGGGTGATTGACCAGGGAGCGGGCGATTGCCACCCGCTGCTGCTCGCCGCCGGAGAGCATGGAAACGCGGACCCCGACCCGGTGGCCGACGTCGAGCGCTTCGATCAGCTCACGGGCTCGCTGTCGTGCTTCTTCGTTTGGCGTGCCGGCGAGCATGGGGAGCAGGGCAACGTTGTCAGTCACGTCGAGAAAGGGAATCAGATAGGGGGCCTGGAAGATGAAACCGATACGGTCACGGCGCAGTGCACGCAAGTCATCGATCTGCCAGCCACCGGCCTGCTCGTCGAAAATCCGCTCACCACCGAGTTCGATGTGACCGCCGCTCGGCTCGATCACCGCCCCCAGGCATTTGAGCAGGGTGCTCTTGCCCGAGCCACTGGGGCCAACCAGCCCGACGACTTCGCCGCGATGGATGGTCATGTCGACACCACGCAATGCATGCACCGCATTCGCGCCCTGACCGTAGGTCTTGGTCAGGCCGCTCAGGCGGATGGCAACTTCCTTGTTTGCTGTTGGATTCAGCATGATCAACCTCCGATGGCATCGGCCGGGTCGATGCGCAGGGCAGCCCGAATCGCCAGGACGCTGGCCAGGGCGCAAACCACCAGGGTGACGACAAGGCCGCGCAGGGCATCACCCGGCTCAAGCAGGACATGGCGAGGGAAAAAAGGCGCCCACAAGGTCGCCGAAACCTGACCCACGACGTAGCCGATAAGGCCCAGGGCCAGCGCCTGCTGCAGGATCATCGTGGCAATGCTCCGGTCACGCACGCCGATCAGCTTGAGCACGGCGATTTCCCGCTGCTTGTTGATGGTCATGGTGTAAATGATGAAAGCGACAATGGCCGCACTGACGATCGCCAGGATCACCAGGAACATGCCGATCTGCTTGGCGGAAGTAGCAATCAGCTTGGCCACCAGGATATCTTCCATGTCGGCGCGGGTCCAGGCGGTCAGATGTTTCCAGCGGCCGATCTCGGCTTTGACTTCTTCTGCGGGATAGCCCGGAGCCAGACGCAGCAGCACGGCATTGACGTTGCGGCTGCTGGTTTGCGTAGCCACTACGGCATCGAGCAGGCCCGGTACCCCCGGGCGATTGATGGCCGGATTCGCCGTCGTGCGCGCCCGCTCGGCAATCAGGCTGTCGTTGTCCTTGAGGAACTGGACCTCCTGCGCATCCTTGAGCGAAATGTAGATCATCGGATCGCCAGAAGACGAGGTCGCTCGGCGAGCCAGCCCGACCACCGAGTACTCGTGACGGCGGATGCGCACAACATCGCCAACCAGCAGTCCGCTCTTCTCGTCGGCCACAGCTTCGTAATGACTGCGCAATAGCGGGCGCCCGGCGGTCACCTGCGCCGGTTCGCCGAGCGCACCCGGCTCGATACCGGCCAGCATGACCCGTACATCCTTGCCATTGATCTGCACCTGCATGGTCAGATAAGCAACGTTGGCTGCCTCGGCGACGCCACTCAGGCCGGCCAGGCTGCGATAGAGATCATCGCGGATTGATGAAGGCTCCGCCCACGGACCCAGCGTATCCTTCTGCACGACCCAGATGTCGGCGCCAGAGGCGGCGATCACGGCGCGGCCGTCGGCAACCATGCCGCGATAGACACCGGCCATGGTCAGGGTGACGCCGATCAACAGCCCGAGGCCGATGCCGGTGAAGATGAAGCGGACGAGGTGATGGCCGATATCCCGGGCAGCCAGATTGATCACGACTGCGCTCCCCCTGCATCCGTCACGCGAACCCGGTCGCCATCGGCAAGCGGGCGGGCACGGGTGACGATGACGGCCTCACCGCCACGCAAACCTTCGAGTACTTCGATGCCGCTTGCCGCACGCAAACCGGCCCTGATCGGCACAAACTGCGCCTTGCCATCGATTGCCAGGAAAACACCGCTGCGGCCGTCCTGACGCACCAGCGCAGCCGGCGGTACGGCCAGTGCAGGCGGCCGTGCCGGCATGTTCACCGTGACTTCGGCCATCTCGTTCAAGGTCAATCCCGCCGGCAGGCTGTCGAATGCCACCATGGCAATCCGCTCCTCGGTCACCGCATCCGACAACTGTTCGATGCGTGCGACCTTGCCGGTGAATGTCTCTCCCGGTCGACTACGCAGCACAATGCTGGCGGTCTGGCCGGTTGCCAGCCCGGCGGAACGCCCCTGGTCGATACGTACCCGCAACCAGAAAGAATCCGTCTCGACCATGCGTACTACGGCCTGCCCGGCGACAGCCGTACTGCCCGGCTCGATATCTCGGGCGACGATCAGGCCAGCTACCGGCGCCACTAAGCGCATGTTGCCCAGTTGCTGCATCAATGCCTCAGCCTCTGCCCTGGAGCGCTCGCTCTCGGCGCGAGCCGCCGCAACATTGGCCAGACTGGCCGCCTGGGCAGCGCCAGCGGCACGGAACTCATGGCCCTTGGCGCGTTCCGCCTCGGTGCTGGCAAAGCCCTGCTCCCGCAATGCGGCATAGCGGCGGGCGCTGGCATCAGCGGTCGCCAGCCGGCTTTCTGCCTCACGGGCCAGAGCTTCGGCTGCGGCCAGGGCCGAGTCGGCTCTGGTCTGCCCATGACGAGCTGCTACCAAGCGCGCCTGCAGATCGATAGGGTCGATTTCGGCGAGCACCTGACCGGCTGCCACCGTTTCGCCCTGGTCAACAAGCACTCGGGCGACACGCCCGGCAGTCGTCGGGCCAATCAGGACATTGCGGCGCGATTCGACGATACCGATGCCAAACAGCGAAGCCTGCAAGCTGACGCGTTCCACAGGTGCCGTCGTCACTTTCGTCATCGGCGCCAGCGGGCTGTTGCGCAGAATCAGAAGGCCCATCCCGGCCAGCACCAGGATGCCGATGGCGATCTTCCATCGTTTGTCGAGATGCAGTTTCATGACTGCCGCCCGATCTTGTTCGAGCCAATCCTCATGCGGGCGAGCAGCCCGTCCTTGACGATGAACTGATGGTAAAGGGTGGCCAGAACATGCAGGGCGATCAAGGCCATGGCGGCCCGTGAGGCCAGGCCATGAATCCGGCGCGGTGTGAATTCCTTGAAGTCAGCCGGCAAGGCCGCACTACCAAACAAGGCTTCCAGCGCGCCGCTCTGCAGCATCAGCATGGCACCACTGAATACCAGCAGCAGGATGATCAGGTTGAGCGCCATGTGCCCGAGCCGGGCGAATATCTCCCCATGCACCGCCGGAAGCGCAGGCAGGCGTTTGCACAGGATGACCCGGGCGATGACCAGAATCCCGGCGAGAACGCCAAGGATCATGTGGATGCGCAGGTTGCCGATTTTTTCGGCGGTATTGGGCAGATCGGCCAGCACCTGGCTGCCGGTAGCCAGCAATAAGATGATCAATATCGCAGCCAGCCAGTGAATGGCAATCTGGGGCGTGGCGTAACGAACAGGCGGCATCGTGAAACTCCCGAAAAAATTGAACTTGAGTGCATTCTGGGAGTGCTGCTACCGCCTGTCCCGGCAATTTGGTAACACAGTATGTCAAGCTGCCAGCCTGTCATCCTGGCTTACCAATTGCCCCGGCTTGATGTGCCGGTGTACTTAATTGATGATGCTGAACGCTGTCTCAGTCTCCTCGTCCCACCCGTCCCATAGATAATCATTGGCCTTGGCGTCAGCGATCAGGCGTAGAGCGTAGTTGACCTGCTCCTTGTAGAAGTCACAGAAGGCGCCGATCTTGTCCATCCCCCCGTTCATCTCAGCCGCTTCAGCCGGGCATGGCGAGCCACAGAAGTGGCGGATTGCGCACGAGCCGCAGGGGTCGAAGGCGTCGACATTGCGGGTGATCACCGGGCGGAAGGCCTCTGAGTTCAATGCAGCTTCCACACCGTCGGTAAGCAAGTCGCCACCGTTGAAGCGCGGCAGGCCGATGAATTCGCTACACGGATAGAGGCTACCATCGGCTGCCAGTGCGAAGAAGGCACGGCCGCCGCCACACGGCGAAATGTCGCACATCAGCCGGCGCGCCGTTGGCGCCAAAATCGCCAGCAAGATGTTGGCAAAGTTCGCCAATATCAGCTTACGTCCCGTTTCTTTGTACAGTTCGTGCGATCGATCGAGCGCATTGAAGAAGGCCTTGACCATATCGCCATCAGTTGG
This sequence comes from Betaproteobacteria bacterium UBA5582, assembly GCA_002425245.1. GTDB lineage: Bacteria > Pseudomonadota > Gammaproteobacteria > Burkholderiales > Rhodocyclaceae > Azonexus. The sequence goes on from DILW01000158.1 coordinate 28,484, forward strand.
CTTGACGCCACGCGCACCGGGCAGCGTGCAGCGCATTGCGTTAAGCATGCAGGTTGGCACCTCTGCTGCGTGGAAAAGCTCGACCATGCGCTTCAAATACGGCAGATTTTCAGTGCTGCAGGTGGTGATCACACTCCACGAGCCGTAGCCGCGCAGCTTTGCCATGGCACGCACCACCTTGTCGTGCACGCTCTTGCCAGCCCAGGTAAGTCTTGTGGCATCGGTGACGTTGGTTATTGGCCCATCGAGCGAGAGACCAATGCTAACGTTACGCGATGTCAGGAATTCGATGGCGGAATCGTCGAGCAGAGTACCGTTGGTTTGCACGCCGAAGGCGAAATCGTCGGCGTATTGATCGATAGCGGCAAAAATTGCGCCCCTGTTCATCAGCGGCTCGGCGCCGTGGAAAATGGCGCGTGGTTTGCGTTCAGTGTCACCCATCACTGAACGGAAGTATGAGCGCAGAGCGTCGAGCGAATCGAACAGGGTTTTCTGCGACATGTGGCTACCGCTGCTACGCTGCTCGCCCGGCAGGTAGCAGTAGGTGCAGTTGAGGTTACAACGCTCGGTCGGATTAAGATAGACGCCAGAAGGCTTTAGCCCGAAGCGCAAGCCATGCAACTCGCGCTTCAAGTTGTCGTATTCCTTGCCGTAGGCTTCAAGCAGCGGGCCGTCGGTCAGCGATTCGGCAAGGCGTGTCTTGTCAACCAGCGCCCAGAAGGCAGTATCCGGGTCGGTCACCGCAGCGTAAATGGCATGACCGATGTCCACTGGAATCAGCGCCGGCCCCGGCTGGGATCGGCTCGTGTTTGTGATAGCGGCCATGTTACTTGGCTGCCTTCTTGTCGATCAGTACGTAGTGCGAAAGGCCGATACCGTCAGGGTTGCAGCTTTTCCGGATGGCTATTGTCGGGGCGACTTCTGCACCGTTCGGCTTGGTGGTGCTGGCCTGTGGTTTGGAGACTTCTTTTGTTTGAAGGGTCTTCAGCATGATCATTTCCTCGGATCAGAAAATTGGAAAACAAAAAGGGCTCCGGCTGATAGCACGCTTTGCGCATGCGATCAGCCGGAGCCCTTGCCTTGGCTCCGAGTCGGTTCAACACGTCTTCTGGCTTCCGGATCAGCCAAATCGCTGCACCTTCCCGGCGGAGTGTGCTCCGTCAGTGGTTGGCTTTCCGACCCTGCAGTATTTGTCCCCGGTTACAGCGGCGGGCCCGCCACGGATTTGCACCGTGTTCCGTTTCATTGAACCGAAAGGAGCGCCAATTCTCGTCGAGACGGCAGCTCTAGGTCAAGATGCAGACGGGTTTTGACAGAGCCAGAGCATCCAAACCATTAACGCTCATCCACAATCAGGGCTTATAGAAAAGTGCTGAAAACTTGCCCAACACTACGTCCTCTGATTCGCCTGCTGCGTGATTCACTACGCCATGTCCACTTGATCACGATAGCTCACCAGGCGAGCACGATCAGGTATTGTCACCAAGCTGCGATTGATCGTGATCAGACCTGTATCGGCAAGTTGCTGGAACGCGCGTGACAGCGTAGCCGGACGCAGATTGAGATAAGACGCGATCACTTGTTTCTGCGCGGGAAGCGAGGCTTCCAGAATGCCTTCAGCATCGACGCGGGCATGCTCAAGCAAATGATCGATGATGCGCTCCATGGCTGTATGCAGCGTAAGCGCCTGTATCTCTGCGGTAAATTCGTGCAGTCGCTTACCCAGATGATCCACCACCGCACATGCAAATCGAGTACTGGACAATTGAATCCGACGCAAGTGGGCAGCAGGAATCATCAGCAGAACGGTGGATGAAAGACTTTGCGCAGACACTGGTGACGGGCGCTGGGTGAAAACTTCAGCCTCTGCAAAAATCTGCGGCGAGTAAACGATCTCCAGCACTTTTTCCGCGCCACCTTCGCGCCTTACCACCAGGCTCATCTGGCCGCTGATGACCATATACAGGCCTTCTGGCTTGTCACCTTGATCGAACAGGATGTCACCCTTGGCAAGCGCAATCAGCTGCGACATCTGTTCCAGTTTGATTCGCTCATCTCGCTTGATGGATTGAAACAAAGGATGTCTGGACAGCAGACTATCACCCAACCCGCTGGACAATCCTGACTGCGGGCGAACACGCGCTGCATCGACAGTAGCTTCCGCTGCTTTCCCGGCTTCTGGTACAGACAACGATGCGTCAGGCATGCCGAATACCACCAGAATAGCCATCCGCCCATGCGACATCAGGAGGGCAATCTGCACATCTGACGTTATCGCCCCCTCCGGTCCGACACAGGTCAGCGGTCCGACAAAACGTCCTTGCATCAACACCTCGCCCATCAACAACGGCAACGCATTCGCGCCCAGTGCGCCAAGCAGCGAGTTTGCCGAGTACGCACGAAGTTGTTCAACACTGCATCCGAAGAATCTGGCCGCCTCCGTATTCACACGCAGCACCTCTGTCGGCAACAGCGCTGCGTCGAGCGCGATCAACATGGCCGCCTGAGAACCTTGTTCGAGCAAAGCTGAAGCGTCCTCCTCGCTGGCGTGCAAGGCTTCACTACCTTGCACAAGCACGTCGGCAAAACGCCCCCCGGCGGCTACCGAACGCTCTACGGTAGAGGACTCCGCAACGGCTGCACGCAGGGGACTCTTGCTCAGCGCGCGCAAATACCGTGCGAGTCTCTGATCCTCACCCTGTATGTGGCGAATCAGCCAGTCGCCCAGAAAGGTTAGCAATTGCTGACCATCCAGCACAGCGTTCTCGCCTACACCATCGATCATATCTTCCACGTAGGAAAGGAAGCGCATGTGGTTGTGATGGTGATTCTGCACATAATCTGATGGCACTCCGCAGAGTGCCATCAGCGCTTCCTCCGTGCTGAAATGGACTTCCGCATAATCCCTCAGGTATCCCAACAACAGCCGTACTTCTTCGCCACTGAGAGCGGAATCATCGGCGAGCCTCCGGGCTGAAGCATTGACCATGTCGACCAATCCTCGATGCTGTTTATCGATGACATCGATCTCTGTTTTGAGCGCATCGCTCCACGCCAGTTGTTCCATGAGACCACTCCATCGATCAAAGCCGCGCCCACTGCCAAGAAAAAAGAGAGGGCTTATCGTGTTGATTCTCCCAAACAAAACAGATCTGCACGTTGATTGATATCAATTTTGGGAATTCGGCGTACTCACTCTAACCTCGGCTCGAATTCGATTTTTTGAACTATACATAGGACGAACCCAATCGAGATTGAGCCGAATGCAATCATCACTCCCCAAGCTTCTGTGCAAATCAGAACTTTGCTCACAACTTTCCGTTTCCCCTCGAACAATAGAAAATATGGTCAAAGCTCAGGCGTTTCCTCCTCCAGTTAGAATCGGCAAGCACGTGTACTGGAGTGAAATCGCGGTAGCCAATTGGCACCGCTCGCGCTTCGCCCAACAAGAGCGCTGGGGACAATGACCGTCCTAACCCCCTTCAACGCGTTCGTCACCCACGCCCCGACTCCTTGCAATACGATGCGGTTTTAGTGGACCGCCGATCTTGGCATTCCGCTAACGGGGAGACGGGACAAAAACTGCCGCGGGAATTGCCAACAAGTTGGTGATATCGACGCCCAAGGCCTGAGCAATCCGCTCCATGTTGTCGACGCTAATGTTGCGCTCCCCACGCTCCACAGATCCGATATACGTTCGGTGCAATCCCGAGCGTTCGGCCAAATCTTCCTGTGACATTTGATTGGCAAGTCGTTGTAAGCGCATCGCCACTGCAAATCGCTGCCTTGCCGAAAGAGGGGGTGCCTGAGTGTTCATCGGGCGCAAGCATGATGGCTTGACGACTTTGATGCTACAGAATATAAGTAGCATAATGATGACTATATGTCTCTGCTTTTTGTAGTCACTGCATAGGTAGCGACCGCGATCAGTGGGACCACTTTACTGTGCCAGCCGAGATTACTTACCTGGAAGTTCGCCTTGATGCTGAATCACACGCAAAGCGTTTTGGAGCGCAGCGAGATAGTTTTGGGCGCTGGTATGTCACTGGCCAGGTTCCCAATGAATTACTCAATTACCTGCCCCGCAAGGCCAGTCGTCGGATTGACGAAGTAGCACCAGAATGCCCCATTTGCCGGGCGACAATGCGTAAGGAGATCTCTCGATCAGGCAATCCGTACTGGGTTTGTACGGAGCGGAGGACAACAGGCTGCGCTGGCTGGTTAGATTACGTAAAATACCTTGAGAAAGTTGTGCCACTTCCCGCCTTGGGCGAACTAGCTTCAGCGCAGGTTGAATCTCTAGTATCAGAGCTCTCGTCTCTCGAAAGCCCCAAGGGTCGCGGGCGAACAAAACACCCTTTACATGAACGTTGGCTCGACATCGTCACGCTCGCATTTGCTGTACTTGGTAATCAGCGGCAAGTAATGCGTTGGATGACGCAGCCAAAGCTGGCACTTGGGCAAAAGACACCGATACTGATCCTGGGTACCGCAGAGGGGTGTGACATGGTTGAACACCTGCTCAGGAAACTGTGGGACTAAACACCTAAGTCCCCCTTCAAACTAAAACCCCATTTCATAGGGGTTGCCAGCTAAAACCCTAATTTATCTCCTCAGGTGACCCAGAAAGAACAAATTAGGATTAAAAATACCGGCCCGACAACTCAACGCCCGGCCGGCATTCAATGTTTAAGCAAAGTGGCTGACAGGGCGGTCTTCAAGACCGGCTTCGGAAGCAGTTATTTCCTCCACCGACCATGTCGGGTACTTTGCACCGGAAGTACGTAGCCGAATATATTTCACGACTGCCTCCGTGCTGACTTCCTCAGTACCCGAGGCCTCAGCCAATATGGCACCCGGTTTTATCTGGACAGCAAAGATCGCCGTAAAGCGATCGGATTTGCCAACCAAGACAAAGCGCGGAAAAATCCGTTGCAATAGCGCCCTAGTTTTCTCTGGCGCGACCTCATCCGCCAAAAAGGCATCAACTACGACAGAGATATCCACCGATAGCTGCTTTTCAATGGCATCTCGATTCAGCATTGCCTGAACGCGCTCAATTTCCTGAACCCGGTGCTCCAATGCCGCAACGCGCTCCCTAGCAGCAACATATTCGGCCTCTAACTCTGAATCGTCATCCCCAATTTCGCTCAATAGCCGAGTCAAGCGGCTACGAACGTTCGCTGCTTTTCGCAGCTCTTCCCGCGCGACGGCAAGTTCTGCATCACGACCGCCTGACAATCTGGCTTTCAGCCGATCTCGAAAATGCTCCAGCACTTCACCTTGCACAATCTGAGTCAGCAAGGTGCGCAGCATATGCTTTATGCCGAGTATCGATACATACAGTGGCTGTCGCCCAGGCACCCCTTCGGCTGTCGCATGCTCGCATTGAATGCAATGCAGCGATCCCGGACCTTTGACTGAATTGGCGTGATGACAAGATAAGTGGACACCACATGTACCGCAGCGAAACACACCAGCGAAGGCATGACGACCTCCACCATAAGGACCTTTTTTCCGTCCAGTGTTGGCAATGTGCTCGGCAGCGCCGCACTCGCTCCGCTTGCCTTTGGATTGGCAAATTGCCCAGTCAGACTCACTGACAATCTCCAACTCCGGCATACGACGCGTTGCGTTCAACCGATTACCGGATGTCGATTTGCCAAAGTTGACAACATATACCCCTTTGTAAATTGGGTTCTGAATGATTCGCCACACCCCACCAGCTCGCCAATACCGCCTACTCTTTTCATCACTGTGGCGAGGCGTCGGGACACCACGACTGTTTAGCACGGCCGCAATTTGGGGAAAACTCATCCCCTCCTTGCGGCGCCGAAAAACCTCTCGCACAACCTCCGCTTCCTCCGTCACAATTTTCCAGAGGCACTTTCCTGAGGCTGTGCTCGCTTCAGCATCGATATCGTAGCCATACGGAATTGCGGTAATCATCGCCCCCCGTTCAAACTCACCCTCCATACCACGGCGAACACGGTGCTGAGTTTCTTCCACAAAAAACTCAGAGAACACGCTCTTTAGCCCGAACAGCAGTTGAGCAGTGGGATGCCTGGAATCGAAGCCATCCGCGGTCAGCAATTGAACATCATGCTTTTTGATGTCATCAAAAAAGCTCAACGACTCCATGGCATGCCGCGCCAGTCGACACTGCTGGTCACAGATCAAGACATCGACTTCACCGCGTTTCACGGATTCACGCATCGCGTGGTACTGCTCACGTTTATGTGTACCCTTCTGGGCACCTGTAATTGCGTCGTCTGCGTAAACCACAAATTCGGCGTCCGCCAGCCCGAGGCGGGCGGCTGTTTCTCGACACGCGCGGACCTGGTCGTCAATGGACGTCTCTTTTTGCCCGTCGGTCGAATAACGGGCATAAATGGCCACTCTCACCGTTTGCTTCCTGTGTGTTTGAGGTTGGCATTGGTTAATGCGCAGCGGGTCGCTGCAGTTTTCTTTGAGCGCTTCTGTGCGCTCGGTTTCTTGCTCGATGGACATAGCAAAGCCTCGTCTGAGTCAGTTTTGAGACGGATCGCAACATCGACTAATGCCTCAACCAAATCTTGCACCTCGGGAATCAACCGCATTGACCTCTCCTTTGTGGGGACAAACCCCACCGCTACCTCGACCGCTCTGCCCCGTCTGGATCGACAAAGCGGTTGTGTTCAATTCAAGTCACACTGGGAGCGACACGCCAACGAGCGGCACTCCGCACTTGTGGGCGCTTATCTTTTACGCTGGGCCTGCACGCCACCGACGGGTACGCTTCGGCGTAGGGGAACCACGTTTTCCGGCAAGTCATCGTTGGGATCCCAGCACTGGGCTGCAGATGCTGCTTCCTGCTGAACTGATGGAATCCGTAGTCCGGCTGGCGCATCGCCATCCGTCATCGGGCGCCCATGCAGCAAGCGCGCGACGTCAGTCGGCTTGACGTTGATGTAGCGCGCCAACTGCGAGTAGGTCTTATGGCCAGTAATAACTTTGAGCACAGGCAAATTGCCGTTCAGCTCCAGCGTGAAGCGCGTGGCAGCGGTATGCCGCAAATCGTGGATGCGGACATCAGGGATGCCCGCAGCTTCGCAGGCTCGACGCCAGCAAGCTTTCAGCGCTTCATAGGTCACTGGCAAGATGCGCTCGTCCGTCTCGTCAGGCCCACGCATCACACGTAACATCTCAAGAATGCTGACCGCCGCCGGGTTGAGCGGCACATCCCGCGCACCCGCCTTCGCATCGTGCAGATGAATCAAGTGATTATTCCAGTCGACATCCGCCCAGGTGGCATGCAGCAGCGGCTCGGACACACGCATCGCTGTCTCGAGTAACAGCGCGAGCGCTGGCGCCGCGTAGCGGTTTTTCGACTGCTCGAGATGTTTGCTGATACGCTGCCACTCGTCGTTCGTCAGCACGCGATCCCGCGCGTTATCGACTTTGGGCAAATTGAGATGCGTCGCTGGATTACTAACCGGCTCCGCCCATAACCAGCTTTTGCGCACGTGGTTGAACAACTGACGCAACAACGCACGCTCAAGTGCAATCGACGCAGGTTTGAATTGGTCGCGCTGCATCGTGTCGAACAAATCCTGCAACTGATAGGCCTTAATTTCAGCCACTGGGGTTATCGCCACTTGTGCGATTAGGCGCTCAGTCGCGGCAGCGCGAGTGGTTTGAGATTCGCGATGCGCTTTCAGGCCGTTGGGGATTTTCCGAGCGACCTTAGTCTCGGCCAGACTGACTGACCAGAACATGCTGCCCTCGCCTGCCTCACGGTCAGGTTTGGCAATTGCAACGCAGTGCAGCCCAGCCGCACGTAGATATCGGTTGATTCGGTTGGCGTCTTGCCGAGCGCCTTTGAGAAATGGCAGACGCTCAAGCGCGTACAGCTGAAGCGCCTGGGCTAGCGTTGTGCGCCAAGGGCCGTCATGCTTGGCCCGGCCAGCGGCTTCATCGAGCAATTTTTGGCGCAATGCCGCGCATTCGCGTGAAGCCGCGGCTGCGGACGGAAAACCGGTCCGATAGATGGCTTCGCCCCTGAGCCTCAGGCGGAACGACCAGACCGCCCCTTCCTTATAGGGTTTAACGGCCATGGCAGCCCCCAGGATGCAAGGGACTGCGCACTGTCTCTGGCGGGATGAAACAGGGATACAGCATGAGTAACTCCAGTATCTAGAGTTACGTATAGCTTCGTTTTTCGAAAGCTGACCAAATCCGGTTGATCCGTGTGGAAACCGTGGTGTCGTGGGCCGGGATTTCGCGTTTGACAGAAACTTGTCAGAAACGGGCCGAAAAAAATGGGGCCCGCAGGGGGCCCCATTTTCCAGTCCTAGGCTATCGTATTGATAACACAGAACTTTGTTCTGGTGGCCAATCGCGGAATCGAACCACGGACACGCGGATTTTCAATCCGCTGCTCTACCAACTGAGCTAATTGGCCAAAGGAGGGCGCATTATAGCGATAGCCCTGCACTGTCGCAAGGGGATAGCAGGTTTTTTGCGCGTTCCTTTTTGCTCAGGGCCCGAGAGGGGGCGACTGACGGTAGAGCTCGGCGTAATCCTCGGGCGGCGCCGGTGGCGGCAGGGGAGGATACCAGGTGGCAAAGGCAACCCGGGCAACCGCGCCCTTGCCGCGCGGGTTGGGTCGCAGGGTGGCACGAGCGTCGTGCTGATTGGCAATCTCCTGAACAATCGCCAGCCCCAGGCCGCTCCCCTCGCCGGCAGCATCATCCACACGATAGAAGCGCTCGAACACCAGCTCGGCCTGCTCCAGGGAAATGCCGATGCCGTCATCTTCCACCTCCAGCAGGACCGTCTTGCCAGTGTCGATGATGCGGCAGGTGACATGACCGCCGGATGGTGTGTAGCGGATGGCGTTGTCGATCAGGTTCTTGGCCAGTTCGCGCAACAAGAAGGCGTTGCCGGTGATCATTGCCTTGCCTGGCGATTCGAAACCAAGGTCGATGCCCTTGTCCAGGGCAACGATCACCCAGTCCTCGACCACTTCACGGACCAGCTGCGACAAGTCGGTCGGTTCGTGCTGCTGCTGGCCGATTTCGCTGCCCTCCGTGCGTGCCAGGGTGAGCAGTTGGTTTACCAGGCGCCCGGCACGGTCGACACCGGTGGCAATCTGGCGCAAGGCATGCCGCAGTGCCTCTGGGTTGGTCTCCCGGGCGGCAAACTGGGCCTGAGTCTTCAGGCCGGTCAGCGGCGTGCGCATCTGGTGAGCGGCATCGGCCACGAAACGCTGCTGGGCTTCGACGTTGCGCTTCATCCGCTCCAGCATTTCGTTGAAAGCCTCGACCAGGGGTTCCAGCTCTTCCGGCACCCGCCGCGTGGCGATCGGTGAGAGATCGGCCGGATCGCGGTGTTCGATCGTGTTGCGCAGCCGGGTGAGTGGTCGCAGGCCACGCGACAAACCGAACCAGACCAGCATCACCGCCAGCGGGATGATGATGAACTGCGGCAGGATCACACTGGCGACAATGCGATTGGCCAATTGCGTGCGCTTTTCGGTCGTCTCGGCAACTTCGACCAGCACCCACTGGTCGGCCGGCGCCTGTGGCTCAGCAATGAAGGAATAAGCGACCCGGATGTCCTGCCCCTTGTACTCCATGTCGCGAAAATAGATTTCGCCGGGCACGCGCTCCCCCTTGCCTGTCGTTTCGGGTACCGGTAGGTCCTGATCGCCTACGAGCAGCTTACGATCCTGAGTGAGGACATGAAAATAGACGCTGTCCAGTTCATCGGCGCGCAGCATGGCGCGGGTTGCCGCGTGCAGCGAGATGACCGGCTTGCCGTCGACCATCTGGATCTGCCGGCTGATGGTCGCCACATGCTCGCGCAGGGACTGATCGTAGGGAAAATTGGCGACGTTGTTGGCGAAATAATGGGTGAAGGCGATGCTCAAGGGCCAGACGAAAAGGAGCGGCGCCAGCATCCAGTCGAGAATCTCGCCGAACAGCGAGCGTTCCGTCTCCGGCGACAGGGGCGTGCCGCCGCCAGCCGGACTATTCGCCTTGCGGTCGTTCAAGGCAGTAGCCCAGACCACGTACGGTGGCGATCTTGACGCCGCCGGGCTCCAGCTTCTTGCGCAGGCGATGGACGTAGACCTCGATTGCGTTATGGCTCACCTCCTCGCCCCAACCGCACAGATGGTCGACCAGTTGATCCTTGCTGACCAGCCGCCCCATGCGCGAGAGCAGAACTTCAAGCAAACCCACCTCGCGCGCCGAAAGTTCAAGCGGAGCACCGTCGATCTGAGCCACCCGCCCGACCTGGTCGTAACTCAGCGCACCGCACTGGATGGTTGGCGCCGTTCCGGCCGAGCGCCGCGTCAGGGCGCGGACCCGGGCTTCGAGTTCAGCCAGCTCGAAGGGCTTGACCATGTAGTCGTCGGCCCCCAGATCGAGCCCCTTGACCCGATCGTGGGTGCCGTCAAGCGCAGTCAGGATCAGCACCGGCAGCTGCGAGTTGCGCGAACGCAGGCGCTTGAGCACTTCCAGGCCGGTCAGCTTGGGCAACCCGAGATCCAGGATCAACAGATCGTAGGAAACCGTGAGCAGGGCCGTATCCGCATCCAATCCGTTGGCCGCCCAATCCACGGCATATCCAGCCTGGCGCAGCGAGCGGCAGAGGCCATCGGCGATGATCGAATCATCCTCGGCAATCAGAATTCGCATTTTCCACACACCCCCGGGCGGCGTAAGCGTTTTGTAAGCCTGCCACAGTAACCTGAGCGGGCTGTTCTCCTTTTATGGTCTTAGGAGTCAGAGGCGTCAGCCTCGACTCAGGGGGTGGCCCGATCCTGCACTGGGCAGCCCCCTACCGTTTTTTTCCCCAATCCCGCCAAGTCTAGCAAATAACTCCAAGGCGGGAGTGCCCCCCGCACGCTTACTGGCCGTTCCTGACAAAACCCTGGGCCATGCCCGTTTCCGAACGGATCAGTTGGTCCTGGAACAGCAGACGCTCGCGCACCGCCTGCGGCGAGCGGTCGAGCAGAGACAGGACCCAGATGGACAGGAATGCCAGCGGCATCGAAACGATCGCCGGCGAAGCATAGGGGAATGGCGCCGAACCTGGCGGATTGTGCAGCGCCCCTTCCCAGACCACCGGCGACAACAAGGTCAGCGCGATCGCCGTTGACAGGCCGAGGAAACCGCCGACGGTGGCGCCGCGGGTGGTGCAATCCTTCCACAGCACGGCCATGAACAACACCGGGAAATTTGCCGAACAGGCAATCGAGAAAGCCAGCATGACGAGGTAAGCCACATTCTCGCGCTCGAAGACAATACCGAGCACGACTGCCACCAGACCGAGCGCAAACGCCGTCAGCTTGGATACCCGGCGCTCCTCGGCCGAGGATGCCGCCCCCTTGCGCCAGATCGTGGCGTAAAGGTCATGGGACACGGCCGAGGCGCCGGACAAGGTCAAACCGGCGACCACCGCCAGGATGGTGGTGAAAGCCACAGCGGCGATGAAGCCGAGGAAGAAATCGCCGCCCAGCGCACTGGCCAGATGGATGGCAGCCATATTGCCACCACCCAGCAGCCCACCGGCCACCTTGCCACCCGTGAAATAGGGCGCCGGATGGGCGAACAGGCTGACGATGGCACCGAAGCCGATAATGAAGGTGAGGACATAGAAGTAGCCGATCCACAGTGTCGCCCAGGCCACCGACTTGCGCGCCTCACGGGCGTTGGCAACGGTGAAGAAGCGCATCAGGATGTGCGGCAGGCCGGCCGTGCCGAACATCAGCGCCAGGCCAACGGAGATTGCCGATACTGGATCCTTGATCAAGCCACCAGGCGCCATCAGTGCGTCACCCAGGCGATGCAGCTCGCTCGCCCGGGCGAACAGCCGTTCCGGATTGAAGTCCACGTGGAACATCACCAGCAGGGCCATCAGCGTCGTTCCGGCAAGCAGCAGGACGGCCTTGTTGATCATCACCCAGGTGGTCGAAGTCATGCCGCCGACCAGCACGTACATCATCATCACGATGCCAACCATGATCACCGCGTAGGCGTATTCCAGACCAAACAGAATGCGGACCAGTTGACCAGCACCGACCATCTGCGCAGTCAGGTAAAACAGCACCACGACCAGCGAACCAACGGCGGCAAAAGTACGCACCGGCTTCTGCGAAAAGCGGTAGGCGGCAACATCGGCAAAGGTGAACTTGCCCAGGTTGCGCAGGCGTTCAGCCATCAGGAAGGTCACCACCGGCCAGCCGACCAGCCAGCCGATGGAGAAGATCAAACCGTCGAAACCGCTGACGAAGACCAGCCCCGAAATACCAAGGAAGGAGGCGGCCGACATGTAGTCACCGGCAATCGCCAGCCCGTTTTGAAAACCGGAAATGCCGCCACCCGGCGTATAAAGGTCGGCTGAGGCGCGGCTGCGCGCGGTGGCCAGACGGGTCATCCACAGGGTGGCGCCGACAAAGAAGATGAAGGTGGTGATCGCCGACCAATTGGTCGGCTGGCGCGGCCCCAGGGTGATCGACGGCATGGCCAGGGCCAGACTGGCTGTACCCAGGGTGCATGCAGCCAGCAGCAGGTAGCGGACAGCCAGGTTCATTTCATGGCCTGGCGTCTGATTTCCGCCGACTCGGCGTCGAATTCGCGATTGGCCCGGGTCACGTAAACCGCCGTCAGGACAACGGTGAGGACAATGATTGCCAGGCCGAGCGGCACGCCCAGGCTGGTCTTCATCCCTGCCAGCAGGGGCATGCCCAGCCAGGCCGGCGAAAAGGCCAGGACCGCGATGAAGGAAAAATAGGCGATCACGATCACTGCCGTCAGGAAAAAGGCAAAGCGGTTGCGTTTTCTGACCAGCGCGCCAAACCGCGGGTTGTCGCGGATATGGGCGCAGCTTGCGGCGTATTTGTGCATCAAACCGACTCCCCCTGAACCTGGTCCGACGAAGAAAAGGCGGCAAGAATAGCGCATTCCGGCGCCGCGTGCGATGCCGAAAAAGACCGGCGAAAAAAAGCCCCGCCGAAGCGGGGCTGGTGACTGGCGCGAGGCCGGCCGGGGTATTACATACCCATGCCGCCCATGCCACCCATACCGCCCATGCCGCCCATGTCGGGCATGCCGCCGGCCGGCTTGTCTTCAGCCAGTTCAGCAACCATGCACTCGGTGGTGAGCATCAGGCCGGCCACGGAGGCGGCGTTCTGCAGCGCGGTGCGGGTAACCTTGGTCGGGTCGAGAACGCCCATTTCGACCATGTCGCCGTACTCGCCGGTGGCAGCGTTGTAACCGTAGTTACCCTTGCCACGAACGACCTTGTCGACCACCACGGACGGCTCGTCGCCGGCGTTGGCAACGATTTCGCGCAGCGGGGCTTCGATCGCCTTGAGGATCAGCTTGATACCGGCGTCCTGGTCGTGGTTTTCCGCCTTCAGCGACTTGACCGCAGCGCGGGCGCGCAGCAGGGCGACGCCGCCGCCAGGAACGATGCCTTCTTCAACGGCGGCACGGGTGGCGTGCAGCGCGTCTTCGACACGGGCCTTCTTTTCCTTCATTTCGACTTCGGTGGCAGCGCCGACCTTGATCACGGCCACACCGCCGGCCAGCTTGGCAACGCGTTCCTGCAGCTTTTCGCGGTCGTAGTCAGAGGTCGCTTCCTCGATCTGGATGCGGATCTGCTTGACGCGGGCCTGGATGGAGGCTTCGTCGCCGGCGCCGTCGATGATCGTGGTGTTTTCCTTGGCGATCTCGACGCGCTTGGCCTGGCCCAGATCCTTCAGGGTGGCCTTTTCCAGCGACAGACCGGTCTCTTCGGAGATGACGGTACCGCCGGTCAGGATGGCGATGTCTTCGAGCATGGCCTTGCGACGGTCACCGAAGCCCGGGGCCTTGACGGCGACGGTCTTGAGGATGCCGCGGATGTTGTTCACGACCAGGGTGGCCAGCGCTTCGCCATCGACGTCTTCGGCGATGATCAGCAGCGGACGGGAAGCCTTGGCGACTTGTTCGAGGACCGGCAGCAGGTCGCGGATGTTCGAGATCTTCTTGTCGAAGAGCAGGACGAACGGGTTGTCGAGCAGGGCGATCTGCTTGTCCGGGTTGTTGATGAAGTAGGGCGACAGGTAGCCGCGGTCGAACTGCATGCCTTCGACGACGTCGAGTTCGTTGGCCAGGGACTTGCCGTCTTCAACGGTGATGACGCCTTCCTTGCCGACCTTTTCCATGGCTTCGGCGATGATGTCGCCGATCGAGGAATCGGAGTTGGCGGAGATCGAACCGACCTGGGCGATTTCCTTGGTCGTCGTGCACGGCTTGGAAATGGCCTTCAGTTCTTCGATGGTGGCGGCGACGGCCTTGTCGATGCCGCGCTTCAGATCCATCGGGTTCATGCCGGCGGCGACATACTTCATGCCTTCGCGGACGATTGCCTGGGCCAGCACGGTGGCGGTGGTGGTACCGTCACCGGCGATGTCGGAGGTCTTGGAAGCGACTTCCTTGACCATCTGGGCGCCCATGTTGGCGAACTTGTCCTTCAGTTCGATTTCCTTGGCGACGGAAACGCCGTCCTTGGTCACGGTCGGGCCGCCGAAGGAACGTTCCAGAACCACGTTGCGGCCCTTCGGACCGAGGGTCACCTTGACCGCGTCGGCCAGGATGTTGATGCCTTCGACCATGCGGGCGCGGGCGGAATCACCGAATTTGACTTCTTTGGCTGCCATCTGAATAGCTCCTGAAAATTGTTCTGTGGAATAGGTCGGGTGCAGGAATTACTTCTGCAGCACGCCCATGATGTCTTCTTCACGCATGACCAGAACTTCCTGGCCATCGACCTTGACGGCCTGACCGGCGTACTTGCCGAACAGCACGCGGTCGCCGACCTTGACGTCGGGAACCAGGTACTTGCCGGCGTCGTCACGCTTGCCCGGGCCGACGGCCAGCACTTCACCCTGATCCGGCTTCTCGCCAGCGGAATCGGGGATGACGATGCCGGAAGCGGTGGTACGCTCGGCTTCGACGCGCTTGACGATCACACGGTCGTGCAAAGGACGGATGTTCATATGGTTTTGCTCCTGAAATGGTTCATGACACAAAAATTGGCCGGCCGCGTCCAACGCGGCATCGGGACCTGCAGGGGACTTATTAGCACTCGCTGCAGGTGAGTGCTAATAATAGGGACGCCCTCGAACGATTTCAAGGGCCCGCTTGCGATTTTTTTTCGTTCAGCCGCCGTAAGCGATGATTTCCCGGGGGATCTGGTCGAGCGGCAGCTCGCGGCCGACAGCGCCGAGCTTGACCGCTTCCTTCGGCATGCCATAGACGACACAGGTCGATTCGTCCTCACCGATCGTCGTCGCGCCGGCATCGCGCATTTCCTTCAAACCGCGAGCACCATCGTCACCCATGCCGGTCATGATGATGCCCAGCGCGTTGCGGCCGGCAACCTGGGCCACCGAGCGGAACAACACATCGACCGACGGCTTGTGCCGGTTGACCAGCGGACCATCACGTACTTCGACCAGATACTGGGCACCATTGCGGCGCAGCATCATGTGCCGGCCGCCCGGCGCGATCAGGGCCAGCCCGGGGTGCACCCGGTCGCCGTCCCTGGCTTCGCGGATTTCCATCGCGCACAGCCCGTTCAGGCGCTCGGCGAACATCGCGGTGAACTTCTCCGGCATGTGCTGGACGATGACGATGCCGGTGGTCACCGCCGGCAACTGCGACAGCACGGCTTCAAGCGCCTGGGTGCCACCGGTTGAAGTACCGATGGCAACCACCCGGTCGGTCGTCCCGTACATCCGCGCCCCCTGGTGCTGCGTACTGGCCAGCATGGCGTCGGCCGACTGCTTGGGCACCACCGCCGGCACCGCGCGCGGCGAGCCGGTCATGCTGCGCAAGGCGCGCATGTTGGCGCGCGCCGCCGACTTGATCGCGGAAATGATGTCATTGCTCGAATCCTCAAGGAAGGATTTGAGGTTGAGCTTGGGTTTGGTGATGATGTTGATCGCCCCCGCTGCCAGCGCCTCCATCGTCACCTGTGCGCCCCTGTCGGCGAGCGACGAACAGATGATCACCGGCGTCGGCCGCTCGGCCATGATCTTCTTGAGAAAGGTCAGGCCGTCCATGCGCGGCATTTCGATATCGACGATGAAGACGTCGGGCCACTGCACCTTAAGCTTGTCGATCGCAAAAACCGGATCCTGGGCGGTGGCGATCACCTCGATCGAGGGTTCGCGGCTGATCGCCTGGGTGACAACCTGACGCACCAACGCCGAATCGTCAATGATCATGACCTTGATCTTTTGCATTACTGTTGTTCCTTGGAAAAGTCCCGGGTGCCGGGCAAGGCCAGCCAGACATGCCCACTGGCGAGATCCAGCGTCAGCCGCCGCCGGTTGCTACCGCCAACGTGCTCACGCATCACCTTGAAGCCCCGGGTAGCCAGTGCCACGCGCGTTGCCTCGATGTTGCGTCGACCAACGTCCATGTTACCAGCGCTGCTTCCGGCAAACATCTTCCCGCCCCCCAGCAGTTTCACCTGACAACAGGGCGGGGCCACCCGGCGCGAACGTAATTCGTAGACAAAGCGTTCGACCGCTTCGTCGGCGTAACGGCAATCCGGCAACGAGCCCGGCGGCCGTTCCCGGCCCGGCAGCTGGATGTGGCACATGCCGCCGAAATGGTGCTGCGGATGCCAGACGGTAACGGCGACACAGGAGCCGAGCAGGGTACCGATGCGGGTCGGCGCCGACGTGAAATGAAACTCGCCGGGATGCAGGAACACTTCGGGTCGCAATGGGCCGGTGGACATGGTCCCTCAGGATCAGGCGGCGCGCTGGTAGATGGTCGGTCGCTGGGCAACGAAATCGTCGGTGACGCCGAACAGCGACTCCGAGTGGCCGATCACCAGATTGCCGTCGCGCTTGAGGTAGGGCAGCAAGTTGGCGACCACCTTGCGTTTGGTCGGGTTGTCGAAATAGATCATCACGTTGCGCAGGAAGATCAGGTCGAAGATGCCGATATCCTTGCGCGGTGAAAGCAGGTTATTGTGCAGAAAGCGCACCCGCTGGCGCAGCTCGCGGACGATGAGCAGGGTACCCGCCTGGTCGCGGATGCCCTTCAGGCAGTATTTCTTCAGCATCGCCGGCGGAATGCCGCTGATCCGGTCGAGCGAATAATGCCCCAGCTCGGCTTTGCGCAGCACGCGCGTGCTGATGTCGGTGCCGACCACTTCCCAGGGTGCATCGCCCAGCGTT
This sequence comes from Betaproteobacteria bacterium UBA5582, assembly GCA_002425245.1. GTDB lineage: Bacteria > Pseudomonadota > Gammaproteobacteria > Burkholderiales > Rhodocyclaceae > Azonexus. Next base: position 45,717 of record DILW01000158.1, read on the forward strand.
TCCGCCAGCACCATGGCCATCGAATAGGCCTCCTCGCCGCTCGACGAAGCCGCACTCCACACCCGGAAAGGGGTGCCCCGCGCCTGGCTGGCGCAAGTGCGCAGGAAATCGAAGTGCTTGGGTTCGCGGAAGAAATAGGTTTCGTTGGTGGTGATGAGGTCGATCATCAACTGCAGTTCGGCCTGGTTCTCCTTATCCCGGACAAACTGGTAATACTCGGAAAAACGGCTAAAGCCGAAGTGCTTGAGGCGCTTGCCGAGGCGACCGACGAGCAGCAACTTCTTGGCATCGGCCAGACTGATGCCGGCCAGTTCGAAGATCAGGCGCTGGAAGTTGGCAAATTCGGCCGGCGTGATATCCACGCCGTCGGATTGAGTACGGTGCATCGCGGCTTTCCGGTAGCGAAGTCAAAAAAAACCCTGCCAGGCCCGCGTGGGCAGCCCCGGCAGGGACAACGAGCAGGTTCAGGCAGCGGCGCCGAACTCGCTCTGGTTGATGGCGGCAATCACGGCCACCTCGTCGAGCGACAGGATGCGTTCGACGTCGAGCAGGACGACGAAACGGCCACCCACCTTGCCCATGCCGGAAATGAAATCGGTCCGGATACGGGTTCCGAAAGCTGGCGGCGGTTCGATGTCACCCGGCGCAATTTCCAGCACTTCGGACACCGCATCGACGACGATGCCCATCTGCTGCGCCTGGGCGCCGCCAGTCTCGGCGATCTCGATGATGACGATGCAGGTGCGCTTGGTGATCTCGCCGGCATTCCGGCCGAAACGTACCGACAGGTCGATCACCGGCACCACCGCGCCGCGCAGGTTGATGACACCGCGGATGAAACGCGGCACCAGGGGCACCTCGGTGAGCTGTCCGTACTCAATGATTTCCCGAATGGCGAGGATGCCGATGGCAAACATCTCCTCGCCGAGCATGAAGGTCAGGTACTGCTGCTGCTCGGTATCGCCGGCAACGGCCGGCGGCTGGCCGGGCGTTGCCTGAACGGGATGCTGGGCTTGAGTCATGGCGATCTCCCCAACCGGTCAGAAGCGGGCAAAATTGCTGTCGTCGAGCGTTCCTGCCTGGCTCTCCGCTGCCGGCTCGACCTGACGACGGCCGCCATTGCGCGCGCCAGACGCCGATCCTCCACGCCGACCTGCAACACTGCTAGCAGCGCGGCTGCCAACATCGAAGAAGGCCATCAGTTCCTGCAGGTTGCCTGCCTGCGACGACATTTCCTCGGCGGTCGCAGCCAGTTCCTCGGACGCCGACGCGTTCTGCTGGGTGATCTGCGACAACTGGCTCATCGCCGTATTGACCTGATTGACGCCGACGCTCTGCTCTTCCGAAGCGGCGGTGATTTCCTGCACCAGATCGGCGGTCTTCTTGGTTGCCGGGACGATTTCATCGAGGAGCTTGCCCGCTTTCTCGGCCAGGCCCACCGAATTTACGGCCAGCTGGCCGATTTCCTGGGCCGCGACCTGCGACCGTTCAGCCAGCTTGCGCACTTCCGCGGCAACCACGGCGAAACCCTTGCCGTGCTCACCGGCACGGGCGGCTTCGATGGCCGCGTTGAGCGCCAGCAGGTTGGTCTGGTAGGCGATGTCATCGATGATGCCGATCTTGCGCGCAATCTGCTTCATCGCGCCGACCGTCTCGCTGACCGCTTGTCCGCCTTCCCCAGCCTTCCGGCTACCTTCGGCCGACATACCGTCAGCAACCTTCGCATTCTCGGTGTTCTGCTGGATCGACGATGCCATCTGCTCGATCGACGCCGAAGTTTCCTCGACCGACGCCGCCTGCTCCGACGATGCCTGCGACAACGACTGCGCCGTCGACGACACCTGGACGGTGGCCGAGGCCAGGGTCTCGGCGGTGTTGTTCACCTCGGAGATGGTCTGCGCCAGCTTGGCGACGGTATTGTTCAGGCTGTTCTTTACTTCCAGGAAAGGCCCTTCGAAGTCGCCAACCACGGTCCGCGTCAGGTTGCCGTTCTCGACTTGTCGCAGGACTTCGTTCACCTCGCCAAAGGCGGTGTCGAAAGATTGGGCCACCCGTTCCAGACTCTTATTGATCTTGACGAACTGGCTGTAAACCTCCCGTGTGTACTGATCGGCCTCATTAAGTTTGAGTTCGAACTTGAAGTTCCCGCTGCCCAGACGATCCAGATTCGAGGCCAGGCGAACCACGGCCTGCTCGGTATAGTTCTTGACGCGCAGGGTCCCCGTCAGATCCGTTACCGTTTCCACATAACCCACGGTTTCACCCCGGGCGTTCAAGACCGGCGCGGTGTCCTGCTTGCAGTTCAGACCGCACCAGTCGAAGAAGCTTTCCTTCACCCCGCTCTTCAGTTGAACGATGCCGCACTTCTGGGTGTTGCAGATGGTAGCGTTCGCCGTCGAGCACGGACGCCCAACTGCATCGTTGCGATCGCGGACGCGTCCCTGATCGACCATCAGCTTCTCGAATGCCTTGTTGAGGAAGGTCCACTTCATGTCGTTGTCGGTGACGTGAATCGGGAAAGGCACGGCGTCGATGATCGAGCGATACCAGGCCATCTTGTCCGCCAGCTTCTGCATGGCAGCCACCAGGCTGGTGGTGTCGCCCGCTTTCACCTCAATCTTGGCTTCCAGATCACCAGCGGCAATCCGGTTCGCCACTTCGGCCACAGTATCCGGTTCGCCACCGAGTTGACGCAGCAGATTGCGGGTAATCGCGAAGGCGATGGCACCAATGAAAAGCAGCGACACAGCGGCAATCAACAAGGAAAGAGAAACTGCCTCCTGTTTGACTACCAAACCTTCGGCGGCACTCCTGGCGGCAAGCTCGGCGTTGTAATCCAGCTCCTTCTGGAGAGCATGTTCAAACTTATCCATTGCTGGCATCAAATCGTTACGAATCGCCAGCTCGGCCTCCTTTGTAAGATTCTTCCTGGAGAGTTCGAAAACCTTCAAGCGCTGCTCGTCAAATTTGGCAAAATCGCTACGCAGCTGGTCAAATAGTTTCTTTTCCTCCTCGCTGGCCAGACAACTCGCTCCGTTACAACCATTGCTATCGTAGCTTTCGAGTGCCTTGATCAATTTCCCATGACTGGCGCTGATCTCGGTCTCCACTTCCCTCATCGCCGACTGATCGGTAATCACAACATGGAAAAGACCATTGGTCCTCAAATGCCCGTATTCGTTGACGATCGTTGTTATCAACTGATAGCTGGGAATGGTGTTCTCGTTGGCGAAATTGACTTTTTCATAAACGGTGTTTGCCTTTTGCTGCCCTAGTACGGTCATCAGCCCCAGGCCGATCAGGGCGCTACTGGCGAGAATGAGCATCTTCTTAGCGACGGTGAGTTTCATGAGGGTCTCCGATTCAGAAACGGTGAAAGTAGGTTATTGGTGGGGAGGGGCTAGCCGGTCAATCGACAGCGGCAAGGCGGTTGAACTGGAAATCACGCCGGTTTTCCCGGCGACTGACCCGGCCGACCAGGCCGGGAACATCAAGAATCAGGGCAACCTGGCCGCTGCCCAGGATGGTGAAACCGGCGACACCCTGCAGGCCATTGAAGACGGCCCCCAGGGGACGGATCACGGTCTGGTATTCGCCCTGCAGCGCATCGACGACAAGACCGGCGCGGCAACCGGCGTAATTGACGACGACGACGTTTTCACGTTTGACCGGTTGCAGCAGGAAGGCCAGCTCTGCGTCGACCTCGGCCATGCCCTCGGCCAATTCGACCGGCTCGGGCGCAGACGGCTCGGGCATGTCGAACAGCTCGCGCAGGCGGATGAAGGGCAGGACTTCGCCGCGCAGGTTGAGCTGGTCGCGGCCTTGCGCCGCTTCCAGCTCTTCCGGCGTCAGTTCGACGCATTCGACGACCATCTCCAGCGGCACGACGAAGGACGAATCGCCGACGCCGACCAGGAAACCGTCGATGATCGCCAGCGTCAGCGGCAAGCGGACGCGGATCGTGGTGCCGAAGCCTTCCTCGCTCTGAATCTCGATGCTGCCGCGCAAGGCGGTGATGTTGCGGCGCACGACGTCCATGCCGACACCGCGGCCGGACAGGTTATTCACCTGATCGGCGGTGGAGAAGCCGGGCTCGAAGATCAGCGCGTGGATTTCGTCGTCGCTTAGCGCCTGCTCGGGCTTGACCAGGCCGCGTTCGATGGCCTTGGCCAGGATCTTGGCCTTGGGCAGGCCGCCGCCATCGTCGCCGACCTCGATGACGATGCTGCCCGAGTCGTGGTAGGCGTTCAGGCGCAGCGTGCCGTGCGCGGGCTTGCCGCGGGCGAGGCGGACTTCGGCGGATTCAATGCCGTGATCCATCGAGTTGCGCACGAGGTGGGTCAGCGGGTCGCCGATCTTCTCGATTACCGTCTTGTCGAGCTCGGTTTCGGCACCGGAAATTTCCAGGCGGATGTCCTTGCCGAGGTCGCGCGAAACATCGCGGACGACGCGCTGGAACTTGTTGAAGGTGGCGCCGATCTGCACCATGCGCAGCTGCAGTGCCGAATCGCGGATGTTCTCAACGAGCCGGTTGAGCAGCGACGCGGCTTCCAGCAGTTCGGCCTGGCCACTGCCCTGGGCGGCGAGGTTGATACCGGCGCTGGCGATGATCAGTTCGCCGATCAGGTTGATGTGCTCGTCGAGCTTTTCGGCATTGACGCGGATCAGCGCCGCGTCACCGGCCTTGTTGTCCTTGACTTGCTTCTGCTTCTGCAGGGCGGCTTCGACCACCGCTGGCTGAACGACGTTGCGGGCGACCAGGACGGCGCCGAGTTCCGGTCCAGCCACGCCTTCCTGGCGGGCGTCAGCCTGGGCGCTGAGCGCCTGTTCCAGTTCGTGGCGGGTCAGCGTGCCGCAGCGGACGAGAATTTCGCCGACGCGCATGTCCTCTTCGGGCAGGCTGAGGATCAGGTCGAGATATTGCGAAACCTTGCTGTGCGGCGGCAGGATGCGCACCTGGGCGTCGTCCTGGACGAATTCGAAAGCGCCTTCGATGGTCGCCTTGTCGGCCGTGCTGCGGTAGCTGATCTCGAAACCGAGGTAACAGGCCTCCGGGTCCATCTCGGCGGCGCGCGGGATGTCCTCGCTCAGGGTGACGATCGAGGCAATCTCGCCGAAGGTGGTCAGGTAGCGGATGAAGGACACCGGGTCCATGCCGTTTCTGAGCACGTCCCGCGAAAAACGCAGCGAGATGTGCCAGTTGTCGGTCTCGACGCCCTCGCCACCGCCTTCACGGGTCAGCGGCGTGGCATGCTCGACGACCTGGGCGGCTTCCGGGGCGGGGCCGTTGATCGCCTTGAGGCGGGCGATCAGGTCCGTGGACCGCTGTTGCTCGTCGTCGCCGGGCACGCTGCCGGCGGCGAGGTGATCGATCAGGGTGCCGATGTGATCGCAGACTTCGAGGAAAAGCGCGACCAGTTCGCCGTCCATCGCCAGGGCGCCGGCACGGACTTCGTCGAGCACGTTTTCGGCGGCGTGGGTGAAGGCGACCAGGTGATCGAGGCCGAACAAGCCGGCCGAACCCTTGATCGTGTGGGCAGCGCGGAAGATCGCGTTGATCAGGTCGGCATCGTCCGGCGCCTGCTCGATCTGGAGCAGGGCCGCCTCCATGTTGTCGAGCAGTTCGCGGCTTTCGATGACAAAGGTTTGCAGGGCGTCGTCTAGATTCATGGTGCGCTCACACGTTGGAACGGATCAGCAGGGGGTCGCCGAACTGGCCGGCCAGGGCGCACAGGTCGATCAGTTCGAGAACCGGATCGCTGTGCCGGACGAAACGCACTTCCTTACCGAGGATGGCGGCCTCGCGCTTGGCCATCAGCATCAACTGGAGGCCGGCGCTGTCGATCTCGGTGACACCGGAGAGATCGACGTCACCACCAGCCCCTTCCGGGATGCCGGCAATCAGCGCCAGCAACTGCGCCTTGCAGTCCTGCGCGGTGAAGATCGTGAACTCGCCGACGAGGCTGATGGCGGGGGAAGTGGCAGCGGCAGTCATGGTGCGCTCCCGGCTCAGGGCAGGATCAGCTTGGAGACGGCGGCCAGCATCTGCGCCGGGACAAATGGCTTGACCACCCAGGCCTTGGCGCCCGCGGCCTGACCGGCGGCCTTCTTGTCGGCGCCGGCTTCGGTGGTGAGCATGATCACCGGCGTGAACTTGTAGGCCGGCAATTGCTTGGCCGCCTTGACGAAGCTGATGCCATCCATGTTCGGCATGTTCACGTCGCTGATGATCAGGTGGATCTTGCGGCCGTCGAGCTTGGTCAGTGCGTCCTTGCCGTCGCAGGCTTCGAGCACGTCGTAGCCGGCGGCCTTGAGGGCGATGGCGACGACCTGACGCAGCGATGCGGAATCGTCGACGATAAGGATGGTTTTGGCCATGTATCTCTCCAATCAGAAGAAGGTGACGCCGGATGCATCCGGCGCGGGGGAAGATGCCGAACCGCGATGGACCGCGTATTGCTCCGGCGTGGTGTAGGTTTTCGAGAGCTCCGCCAGCCATTGCTGGGCGTCGATCGAGCCACCCTGGTCGACCGCCTGCCGGCTATCGCCGATGTGGGCGTGCAGCTTGCCGATATCGAGATTGACGTGCTCCAGGATCTGGCTGACCCGGTCCTGGAACTGCAGCGAGACCAGGACTTCGGCAATTTCCTGGGCGATCTCCAGGCTTTCCTGACGCAACTCGGCCGACGACTGGGACAGCGTCGTCGCCGCTCCGCCGAAACGTTCGACCACGCCTTCGATGACGGTCCCGGATTGAGCGACCAGGTTTTCGTCCTGCTCCGCGTACTGACGGGAAACGCGCAAAGCTTCGGCAATCGCCTGGTTCACCGTATCGACCGTGCGGCTGATCTTCATCCCGGTTTCGCCGGACAGCGAGGACAGTTTGCGGACTTCGTCGGCAACCACTGCGAACCCGCGTCCGACTTCGCCGGCCCGGGCGGCTTCGATGGCGGCGTTGAGCGCCAGCAAGTTCGTCTGTTTGGCGATGTCGGCGACCTCGCGGGCCATCCGGCTCAGGGTTTCGGTATGGCTGGCCAATTTGCCGACTTCGGTGAGCAGGCTTTCCTTGCTGCCGAGCGCGGTGCGCAAGGAAGCGACGATGGCGTGCAGGTCGTTCTGCGCTGTACTCAACAACTGCAGCAGAGGCTCATCGCCATCGCCTCCCGAGCTGCCGGCACTGTGCAGCAGGCGCTGCGAGAGATCGCCGAAACGCTGACTGAGCGCCAGTACCGCCTCTTCGGTATGGTTGCGAGCGACATCGATCTGACCGGACCAGATGGGCAAGACATCGATGCACAGGCGATCCAGGCCGTTGAGTCCCCGACTGCGCTGGGCTGCCAGTTCCTCAACGTGAGCGCTGCGCTCGGCTTCGCGGGACAAACGCTCGGCCCGGCTCAGCCGTGCCAGCGCAAACCCGCCCAAGGCCAGACAGGCGAGGAAGAAAACCAACGCGATCGCGATCCGGGTCGGCGTGTTCGGCATGATCGCCGCGACCCCCAGCAGGCCGATGACGACGATCGGCCAGAAGCGGTTGGCAACGGACAATCCCGCTGGCGGAACGGGGAACGAAGCTTGAGTCGAAGTCCGGTTGTCTGTATGCATATGGGTGACTTGGTTAGGAAACATGTATGGCGCCCACCGGCAAAGGTGGCGCTTCGATACCCAGCACCTGCTGGCGCAATTCGCGCAAGCAGGCGCACAGCATTTCCGATTGGTGCAGGAAGCGGGGCAACTGAGCCCGCGCCAGTTCGCCCTGACCGGCGTCGAGCAGGGCCAGCATGTCGGCGGCCTGCGCGTGCAACTCCTCGTGCAAACGGCGATTCCCGTCGCAAAACTGGAGTCCCGGAACGCTGTCGATCAGTTTGTGGAAACACCAGCGGCCCACGTAGCAGCGTTCGGCATCAAGCTCGGGGCGCTGCTTTTCGCCGCCTTCCAGGCAGGCGACCAGGCGGTTGGTCCAGCGTAGATGGTGGCCTTCGGCGACGATCAGCGGTACCCAGGCGGCTTCGCCGGGCCAGGCGCAGGCATGCGCCCAGCGGGGATCCGGCCATTCGCGCAACCACGGGAAAACGCGCTCCGCCGGCATTGGCCGGGCGATCCCATAGCCTTGCAGAACATGGCAACCCATTGCCTTGAGCAACATCCCGGTTTCGATATCCTCGACGCCCTCGGCGATGCTGGTCCGCGAGAACGAGCGACCGAGCTGGACCAGACCTTCGGCGATCGAAAAATCCTCGGGATCGGCCAGCATGTTGCGGACGAAGGTTTGATCGATCTTCAGGGACTGGACCGGCAACTTGCGGAAATAAGTGAGCGACGAGTAGCCGGTGCCGAAATCGTCCAGCGCGAACGCCACTCCGAGGTCCACGCACGCCTCGACCACGGCCGCCGCATGGGTCAGATCGGCGAGGTTCGAGGTTTCGAGAATTTCCAGTTCCAGCGCCCATTTCGGCAGTTCCGGGTGGGCGGCGAGCAGTTCAGCGAGGCGTTCGGTGAAACCGGGCTGCTGCAGGTGCCGGGTCGCCATGTTGACGCTGACGCGCAACTCGAAGCCGGCACGATGCCAGAGCGCCAGATCGGCCAGCGCCGCCTGCAGGGTCCAGTAGCCGAGGTCTACGATCAAATCGTCTTCCTCGATCAGGGGCAGGAAATGGCCGGGCAGCAACAAGCCCTCTTCCGGATGCTGCCAGCGGATCAAGGCCTCGAAACCGAGCACGCTGCCCTGCTCGATGTCGACCTTGGGCTGGTAGAACAGGCGGAACTGGCCGTTGGCAATGCCCTGGCGTATCTGGGCGATGATCTGGCTACGACATTTCTCGCTGGTGTCGGCAAGCGGATCGAAGAAGGCGTAGCGATTGCCGCCCTGGTGCTTGGCCCGGTTCATGGCCCGGTCGGCGTGGCGCAACAAGGTGGTGGCATCGTTGTCGTCGGCCGGGAAGACGCTCACCCCGATGCTCGGCGACACCGGCAAGGCCAGGCTATCGACCCGAATCGGCTCGGCAAACGCCGCCATCACACGATTCAGTACCATCTCGCACTCGTCCTGCGTATCCAGGGGGGAAAGGACGAGGGCAAATTCGTCGCGCCCCAGGTGCACGACCAGGTCGCCGCGCCGTAACGCCTGGCGCAGGAAGGCACCCAGACTGACCAGCAGTCGATCGCCGACCGGTCGACCATACCGGGCGTTGATCGATTCGAAGTCGTCGATGTTCAGATGGCAGACCGCCAATACCTTGTGAGCATGGCGTGCCTGCTTGATCTTCTGCTGCAGATGCAGGTGAAGCAGACTTTGCCCGCCGGATTCACTGGCGGCGTCGACGCTCGCCGCTTCCTTCCTTGCCACCGTGTCCGCGACGACGGACTTGGGCGGACGCCAACTCAAACGTTGAAGGGCCACCAACAGCAGCGACAGCCCCAGCACCAGGGCATGGAAGCGCAGGAGCATCGCACGGTGATCCCGCCACCCGGCAAGGTACTCGCTATCCGGGATCAGCACGGCCACCAGCAAGGGATAGTTGCCGACACCGCGCCACGCCATAATGCGGGCCATATCGTCCCCTGCGCCGGCGAGGCGCAGGGTGGCGGACTCACGACCAGTCCTGGCGAGAAAAGCCCGGGCGTCAATGAAAACCTGGCTGACATCCACCCCCGGTACGCCGGCAAGCTGCACGGAAGGCACCCAGTCGTCGTCGGTACGGCTCAAAAGATAGGCGGAGACGGCCGACCCGGAAAGCGGGATCGATCCCCGCAAGCGGGCCGGATCGATGCTCGCCAGTCGTTCTGGCAAAGCCGGGGCGGCGGTGGCCGTCAGCTCATCCTTCCCCGGCAAGGCCTGGCGTGGCGCCTGTTCTTGCAGGAAGACGGCGAGGCTACCGGCAAGCGCCATGGCGTCGCGCGCCGCGCGCCGCTCGCCGTCGAGGATGGCCTCCTCCCGGTTGCGTTCGAGAACTTGCCACTCGATCCCGGCGATCAACAAATTCATTAGAATCAGCACCAGCGCGAGCGACCAACGCAACCTACCTCGTTGTCGTGCCCCCTGGGCCACACCGCTCGCCAGCAAATTCGTGGCCAGCCGCTCGCCTCCGCGCTGCAGATAGGGCGCGTTGCTGAAGAGCCGGTCATCGATTTGGTGGCTGGGCATATTCATCGCTGGAGTAATTCGCCGGCTCCCAAACGGAGTCGAACGCTGCACCCGCTCGCAAAACGAGTACATTTATTACTTTAGTGTTAGCGATGCTACCGATCGATATGCATATGTGGTATCCCCAGAAACAGGGATACCCTCTACCCAGTAGTGGGTATCCTGGGCCATACCAAAGGGATTTTCGAAGCTAGAATCGGCTTACGCCCGCCTCGGTCATGCCGGCTGGGAATCTGATGGGGCAAGGGTTTTCAGGCATCGCCCCGGTTGCTCCCCGGGGAGCAACCGGGGGCTTCCGGAAACGCCAAAAAAAAGTCAGATCAAATTGTAAAAAACATAAAAACAACAAAATTCAAGCAACAAGCCTCCGACTCACTCCAGCGGATGCCCCGGCGGCAGCAAAACCCACATCCGCCCATCCTGCTTCATCCGCCCGGCCAGGGCGCCGGCTTCCTTACCGAAGCCCCAGAAATAGTCGGCGCGCACGGCACCGCGGATGGCGCCGCCGGTGTCCTGGGCCATCACCAGGCGTTGCAGCGGCTGGGTCGAGTTGGGCAGGGTGGTCGCCAGGAAGACTGGCGCCCCCAGCGGGATCGAACGCGGGTCGATGGCGATGCTGCGCTCGGCCGTCAGCGGCACCCCGAGGGCGCCTATGGGCCCGTCATTGCTGGCCGGCATTTCACGGAAGAAAACGTAGCTCGGGTTGCTGTTGAGCAATTCGTCCACCCGCGCCGGATTGGCCCGGGCCCAGGCCTGGATGCCCTGCATCGAAGCCTCTTCCAGCTTGAGGTCGCCGCGCTCGACGAGCAGGCGGCCAATTGAACGGTAGGGATGGCCGTTCTGGTCGGCGTAGTTGACCCGCATCGTGCTCCCGTCGGGCAGGCGGATACGGCCCGAGCCCTGAATCTGCAGGAAAAACAGTTCGATGGCGTCATCCACCCAAGCCAGGGTTTTCGCCGGCAGCTTGTCCTGCTGCGCAAGAATCTCGCCGCGTGACCAGTAAGGAACGATCTTGTTGCCTTCGACCCGGCCGCGCACACGCTTGCCCTTCAACTCGGGGAAAAGTTCGCCGAGTTCGACGCTGAGCAGGTTGTCGGGCACGCCATGCAAGGGGAAGGCAAAGCGCTGGCCGCGCGTCCGGCTGCCGGTAAGCAGCGGCTCGTAGTAGCCGGTGACCATGCCGTTCACGGCTGTCGTGTCGGCCGGGGTCACGACATGGGGTTGCAGGCGGGTTTCGAAAAACTGGCGGACTGCGGCATCCGATTTGCCATCCACTGCATCGATCCCGGCGCAAACCTCGCGCCAGTACTGGGCATTACTGCGCCGCAGGAGCCCTCGGCAGGATTGGACGAAAGCCGGCCACGCCGCTGCATGGCGATCGGTCGCCCAGCCTGGCAGGTCGGCCCAACTGGCCGGCGTGAACACCCGGGAAAACGCCGCTGGCGGCGTCGGCGTTTCGCCCCCCGGGCAGGCCGGACAGGCGGCGCAG
>DILW01000085.1 GCA_002425245.1 Betaproteobacteria bacterium UBA5582
CCCCCCCCCCCCGCCCCGGCCCCTATCGAAAAGCCGATGGCCACCGCCTCGACCGGCATCGTCAGTTGCCTTCCTGCTGTTCGGCGAGGAACTCGCTACGCGCCAGCACGGCGGCGCCGTAAGCGGTGGTCGTCTGCGGGTATTGCGGCACCACCAGCTCGCGCTGCAGCTCGTCCTGGATCGCCGCCACCAGCCCCTTGTTGAGCGCCGGGCCGCCGTCCATGTACACGCGGTCCTCGATGCCGACCCGCTTGGCCAGGCGCACCGTGCGCTTGGCGATGGAATAGTGGATGCCGGCGACGATCTCGGCCTTGCCGTGGCCGTTGGCGAGCAGGCCGATGATCTCGGATTCGGCGAAGACGGTGCAGGTGCTGTTGATCGACAGCGGCGCGCCGCTGCCGGTGAAGTGGATGTCGCCGAGGTCTTCCAGGTCGAGGTCGAGGTTGCGCGCGGCGACGTCGAGGAAGCGGCCGGTGCCGGCGGCGCATTTGTCGTTCATCACGAAGTTGCTGACGTTGCCGCTGTCGTCGATCTGGATCGCCTTCGAATCCTGGCCGCCGATATTGATGATGGTGCGCACGCCGCCGTAGGCCTTGCCGGTCTCGTGGGCGCCGATGGCATTGGCGGTGATTTCGGAAATCGAATCGTCGGCTTCCTTGAACAGCTTGCGGCCGTAGCCGGTGGCGATCAGGTATTTCAGTTGCGCCCGGTCCACGCCGGATTTCTCCAGCAGCACGCGCAGCGCTTCCTTGGCGTTCTTGTGGAAGAGGCTGCCGGAGTCGGTGACGTGGATGCCGACGATCTCGCCGCCCGCGTTGATCAGTACGGTCTTGATGGCAGTGGAGCCGATGTCGATGCCTGCGAAGTAAGTCATGCGCGAGCCTGTCTTTTACGGGTCTTGATGGATTCGAGGAAGGCCTCGACGCGGGTCGACAGCTGGCCCATGTCGTCCGGGCTGTAGTCGGTCTCGATGTAGAGCATCGGGATGCCAGCCTTGTTCAGCGCTTCGGCGACGCTGCGCTGCTCCATCTCGTACACCTGGCAGCCGGCGAAGGACTGGTAGACGACGCCGTCGGCGTTGAAGGTGGAAACGAGGTCGAGCAGGCGCCGGATGCGGTCGTCGTTGCGGGTGAAGATCGGACAGGTGCAGGGCTTCAGGTACTTGTCGGCAATGCTCTCGATCATGTGGCTGAGCAGCCATTCGTCGACCGCCGTCATGTCGTAGAGCATGCGGTTGGCCGAGCAGGTCTCGTCGGCGACGACGACGCCGCCCGCTTCCTCGATCAGCAGCGGCAGCTTGATGTTGGGGAAGATCGGCGGCGAACCGGTGAACACGATGCGCGGCGCCTTCTTCTGCACGGCGCTAAACGCATCGGCCTCGCGCTGCGCGAGTTCGGCGTTGAGCGCTTCGACGGCGGCGCTCCAGCGCTCGATGTCGTCGAAGAAATAGGCGTTGGTGACGAGGAAGACGTCCTTGCCGAGGATCAGCGACGGCGCCTTGCGGCGGAAATTGTGCAGGGTGCGGAAGGCGGCCTGGGCGCGCGAGGTCTTGGCCATCGCCTCGCGCAGGCGCTGCCGGGTCAGCTTCTTGCCGGTGACTTTCTGCAGCCTTGCCGCCAGTTGCTTGACCACCCGCCGCCAGTATTCGCGCGCCGCCTCGTTGTCCTTGGCGCTCGGCAGGTCCAAGTCGTAGACCTGGTAGCCCATGCCTTCCATCATCTGGGCGGCCTTCTTCTTCTGGTCGCAGGTCGTCGGATTGACGATCAGCTCCAGCTTGCCGACGTCGGGCACGGCCTTTTCCGAATGCAGGCGGCCGAGCGTCGCCTTGACCAGCGAGCAGGACTTGGCCGGCATGAAGTCGGCGCCGACCTGGTCGTAATGGTAGGCGCCGTTGCACAGGCGGACCGGCGTGCCGCCGGCGGCGTAGATCAGCTCTTCCGGCACCTGGATGCAGGTGGTACCGATGCCCGGCCCGTCGCGGTCGAGCGGCTTGCCCTCGATGAAGGCGTGGCGGAAGAGGTCGTAGAAGTAAGTCATCGCCGCCGGGTTGTCGATGAAATCGTCGACGATGTGGTTGAGCATGACCTCGGCTTCGCGCGCCTGGCGGCTTTGGTTGAACGCCGGCTTGAGCGGCACTTCGCGGATTTCACTCACTTGCGGATTCCCTTGTTCATGCGCTTGATGAAACCTTCCTCGGTCGATTCGAAGAAGGTGATGTTGGCGAAATCGACCTTCAGCGCGCCCTTTTCCGGGCAGGCGGCGACGCATTTGAGGCATAGCGTGCAGTCGTCGGTCATGATTTCGCGGCGCGTCACGTCGTCGGCGATCTCGCGGATTTCCATGTCGCAGGCGGTGTAGCAGTCGCCGCAGCGGGTGCATTTGCTGCCGTCCTTGCGCAGGCGCAGCAACGCCGGCTTGGAAAGCAGGTAATGCAGCGCGCTCATCGGGCAGAAAAAGCAGAAGAAGCGCTTCTTGACGAAGGCGCCGACGATGAACAGGCCGGTGATGCCCATGCCCAGCGCGGTGAGGACGATCTTGCCGGGGCTGGAGAAGTCGATCGTCCATTGCGAGAAGTCGCCGACGAACAGCGGCAGCACCATCCGCCCCGGGCAGATCTGGCAGAACGGCGCGCCGACCTCGTGCGACCACAGGCCGCCGCCGATGCCGAGCGGGATCAGCAGCAGCAGCGCGAGCAGCACGTACTTGATCCAGGTCAGCTTGCGGAACTGTTCGTGCGTATAGCCCGACTGGCGGATGCCCAGTTTCTGGCGCAGGCTGGTCAGCCAGTCCTGCAAGGTGCCGAGCGGGCAGACGAAGCCGCACCAGCCCTTGTTGAGGACGATGAACCACAGCGCAAAAATGCCGAAGCCGGTGAGCACGGCGATCCCGGCGTAACCGAACAATTGCCCCCAGGGCCGCGCCAACTGGTGCTGCAGCGGCAGCAGGTAACAGACGCCGGCGCGGCCGTCGCGGATGTAGCCGCAGCTGAACATCGGCAGGCTGTTGCCAAGGTTGATCGCCAGGTAGCCGCCATAGACGAAGAGGACGAAGGCGGCGAGCTGGAACCAGAAGCGGAAACGCTTCAGGTCGACCTTGTTGACCGCGTCGCGCAGCTTACTCATCGAAGCTCACCTCGCGGTAGGGCCGCACCCGGCGCCGCCGGTAGAGGTAGACCGCGGTGCCCGAGAAGAGCAGCGCGACGACGGCGATGCCCAGCCCCCAGGCGTAGGACTCGTAGTCCTCGATCGCCGGATAGTAGGCGCCGGCCAGCGTCGTCGTGTAGCGGACGTTGCGGTACGGCGTGCCCTGCCATTCGCCGGTTTGCTCGACCGGGAAGCTGGCGCTGACGACGAAGGTCTCGCGGTGGCGGCGGTCGAACTCGCGCCATTCGGGGAAATAGTCGCGGATGACGACGAAGCCGGCGCGGCCGTCCTCGTCGGACTGCACGCTGTTGCTCCAGCCCTGGCCGCTGGTGAAGCTGACGCGGGCGTTCTGCACCGGCTTGCCGTCGCGCAGCACCTGGAAGCGGATGGTGTCGCCGTAGTTGATGCGGGTGAACAGCCCCTCCCCATCCTTGCGCTCGCGGACGATCTCGACCGGCACCCGGGAATCGGTGCGCGGCACCATCAGCTGCGCCTCGCCCTCAACCTTGGAATGGCCGGCCGAACGCATCACCTCGGCCTTGGCGACGGTCACCGCCAGGGTTTCCTGATCGACCGCGCGGCGCACGAAATAGGCGTTGTAGACGCCCGGTTCGGGCATCGGAAAAGTCACGTTGTAGGGGCCGCCATGCGCTTCGACGTCGAGCGTCGACGCCTGCTGCTGCGCATCGAGCAGCAGCACCGGCTCGCTCGCCGGCACGCTGTCCGCCGTCAGCGGGTTGCTGCCGCTGCGCAGCCACAGGCGCTTGTTCGGGATG
>DILW01000070.1 GCA_002425245.1 Betaproteobacteria bacterium UBA5582
ATCATCAGCGAACGCGCCGGCAGCCGGGCTTTTGCCGTCTGGTCGCGGATCATCCGCGCCTGCGGCAAGCGCGGCCAGTGGCGGCGTCGGCCGGCGCTGCTGCTGTTTGCCGTCTATCTGGTGTTGATGATCCTGACCGTGGTCCCGCTCAGCCTGTTGCTGCAGCGCTTGCTGGCACCGCTGCTGGCGTCGAAGCTGCAACGCTTGAAGCAGGAACTTGAACAACCCTCGGGATCGGCGGGTTTCCGCCTTGGTCAAGATGTCCGCTGACCCCGTCTATATCGTCGCCAGCGCGGTATTCCTGCCGAACGCCCCGGTCGCCAACGAGGACATGGAACAGGTTCTCGGCCAGACCGGGCCGCGTCCGTCGCGGGCGCGGCCGCTGGTCCTGCGCAGCAACGGCATCCGCCAGCGTTACTACGCGATCGACCCGGCCACCGGGCGGGCGACGCACAGCAACGCGCAGATGACCGCGACCGCGGTGCGCGGCCTGGTTGATCAGGGGCTGCTGCTCGACGACATCGATTGCCTGGCCAGTGGCACCGCTTCGCCCGACCAGCTGATGCCGGGCCACGGGGTGATGGTTCACGGCGAACTGGGCAACCGTTCCTGCGAGGTGATCACGACCGCCGGCATTTGCGCTGCCGGGGTCACCGCGCTCAAGTACGCCTGGTTGAGCGTGCTGGCCGGACAGGCGGAATGTGCGGTGGCGACCGGTTCGGAACGCGCTTCGGCGATGCTGCACGCGGGCAATTTTGCCGCCGAGTCGGCCTTCCGCATCGGCGAGCTGGAGGCTCGGCCGGAAATCGCTTTCGAGAAGGATTTCCTGCGCTGGATGTTGTCCGACGGCGCCGGCGCCTTCTGGCTCGGCAAGCAACCGGGCGGGCGCGGGCCGGCGCTGCGCATCGACTGGATCGACATCGTTTCGCGCGCCGACCAGATCGAGGTCTGCATGTATGCCGGCGGCGAGAAGCAGGCCGATGGCAGCTTGCGCAGCTGGCAGGACATGGCCGCCGAGGACTGGCTCAGGCAGTCGGTTTTCGCCACCCGCCAGGACGTGCGCCTGCTCAACGCCGAGGTCGTCCGCCAGACGCTGGCCTGGCCGCTGCAGCAGATCATGCGTCGGCGGGGGTTGCGGGCAGCGGACATCGACTGGTTCCTGCCGCACATGTCCTCCGAGTACTTCCGCCAGCCGATGGCGACCTGCATGGAAGAACAGGGCTTTGCCATCGCCCCGGAACGCTGGTTCACCAACTTGCACACCTGCGGCAATACCGGTTCGGCGTCGATCTACATCATGATCGACGAACTGTTGCACAGCGATCGCCTGCGCGCCGGCCAGCGGTTGCTCTGCTTCATTCCGGAAAGCGGTCGTTTCACCGGCGCTTTCATGCATCTGACGGTGGTCGACCATGCGTGACGACGAAGTGCCGCAGGAAGGCAACGCCACCCTGGGCGGGCAGCGCAAGGCGGTGTACGCGCGGGCGGCCGACGGTCGCCTGCACCTGGTCAGCTCGGCCGGCTGGGAGGTCGAGGAAATCGTCACCCGGCAGGCGGTCGACGAGTTCCACAAGCTGGCCGAAGCCGCCCGGCAACGGGTTCTGGCTGGCACCAGCGTGGCGCTGGAGTACCACATGTACCGGGCGCGCATGGACATTCCGCTGCTCGCGCAGGCGACCGGAATCTGGCAATGGCGGGTCCGCCGTCATCTGCGACCGGCGGTGTTCGCCCGCCTCACGGCCAGGCTGCGCGCGCGCTACGCCACTGCCCTGGGAATCACCCCGGCCCAACTGGAGCAACTCCCGTGAGCCCCGAATTCGTCCACCGTCAGGCCTCGCATTGCGAAAGCGGGGCGATTTCCGGCCTGCTCGCCCATCACGGGCTGCCTTTGTCCGAAGCGATGGTGTTCGGGCTGTCGTCGGCGCTTTCCTTCGCCTACCTGCCGATCGTCAAGATCAACGGTCTGCCCCTGGTGGCCTACCGGATGCCGCCAAAATTCATCATCAAGGGCCTGCAGAAACCGCTGCGCCTGAAGATGCGCTTTGAAACCTTCCGCGACCCGGCCAGCGGTGAGCGCCGGCTCAACGAGTTGCTGGCCGCCGGTGAAGTCGTCGGCATGCAGACTTCGGTCTTCTGGCTGCCCTACATTCCGGAGGACCTGCGCTTTCACTTCAACGCCCACAACGTGCTGGCCTGCGGCCGCGATCCGGCCAGCGGCGACTACCGCCTGTCCGATCCGGTGGTCGAATCGCTGGTCAGTTGTCCGGCCCCCGACCTGTTGCGGGCGCGTTTCGCCAAGGGCGTGCTGGCGCCGAAAGGCCTGCTCTACTACCCGGTAAGCAAGCCGCAAGCGCCGGATTGGGCCAAGGTCCTGCCGGCAGCGATGCGCAAGACGACGCGGATCATGCTCGATTCGCCGCTGCCGATCGTCGGCATCGGTGGCATGCGCTGGCTGGCGAAGGCTTTCGACCGCCTCGACGGCGAGCGCGAAGCGGCGCATGCCCGGATGTTCATCGGCCAGGTGGTGCGCATGCAGGAGGAAATCGGTACCGGTGGCGCCGGTTTCCGTTTCATTTACGCCGCCTTCCTGCAGGAGGTGGCCGACCGGCTGGCCCGGCCGGCGTTCGGCGAGCTGGCCGAACAACTGATCGACATCGGCGACGAGTGGCGCGAGTTCGCGCTGGCCACCGCGCGCATGATCCGCGGCCGCGACCCGCTCGTCCCGGCCCGGTTGGGCGAGCGCCTGCGTACGCTGGCCGGGCGCGAGGCGGCGTTCTTCCGGGATTTGCGGCGCGCGCTCTGATGCTCACCGTCGATGCCCTTTCGCACACCTATCCGGGGAGCAGCGCCCCGGCCCTGAATGAACTGTCGCTGAGCATTCCCGATGGCGAGGTGTACGGCCTGCTCGGTCCCAACGGCGCCGGCAAGACCACCCTGATCTCGGCGATTGCCGGCGTGTTGAGCCCCGAACGCGGCGAGATTCGCCTTGATGGCCAGCCGCTGGCCGAGGTCCGCCGCCGCGACCGGCGGGCGATTGCCCTGGTGCCGCAGGATCATGCCTTCTACCCGATGCTGACGGTGCGCGAAAACCTGCGCTTCTTCGCCGGCATCCTCGACCTCGACGGTGCCGGGCAGGCAGCGCGGATCGACGAGTGCCTGGCCTTTGCCTGCCTGGTGCAGGTGGCCGACCAGCGTGCCGAGCACTTGTCCGGCGGCCTGCGCCGCCGGCTGAACCTGGCTATCGGCCTGCTCGGCCGGCCGCGCCTGCTGTTGCTCGACGAGCCGACGGTTGGCGTCGACCCGCAATCGCGGCATTTCCTGCTCGAATCGATTGCCGCCCTGCCCGCCGCCGGGACCAGCGTCGTCTATACCAGCCATTACATGGAGGAAGTGCAGGCGATCTGCCGGCAACTGGCTATCCTCGACCAGGGCCGGGTGTTGCTCGCCGGTTCGCTCGACAGTCTGCTGCGCAATCAGGAAACGGTGCTCGAAGTTGCCGGTGGCGCGTTGCCGCCGCTGCTGTGCGAGCGCCATGGCCTGCAGCCCGGCGAGGACAACAGCTATCGCCTGTCGCAAGCGGGGACGGCAAGCCTGGCCGCCCTGCTCGCCGACCTGGCGGCCGCCGGCATTGCGCTGGAAGGTCTGCAACATGGACAGCGGAACCTGGAGCAGGTGTTCATCAGCCTGACCCGGCGTTCCCTGCGCGACTGACCGATGCGCCAACTGATCGCCCTGTGGCGCAAGGAAACCCTGGCCCTGTGGCGCGACCATCACGGCCTGGCGGCCTTGTTCCTGATGCCGGTGATCTTCATCCTGGTGATGACCATGGCCCTGCACGATGCCTTCATGCCCGGTGCCAGCATCGACGTCGACTACGGCATCGTCGATCTCGACGGCAGCGTCCATGCGCAGCGGCTGGCGGCACAACTCGACGGCAACAGCAGTTTCCGCCGGCAGTCGGCCGGCGACGACCTGGCCGCCGGCCGCGAGGCCATCCGCGACGGCCGGCTGGCGCTGGTGCTGGTGGTTCCTGCCGGTTTCGGCGAGCGTTTGCTGCTGCCCTCGGGGAGCGACGGCAAGCCGACCGCAGCCCTGACCGTGATGCTCGACCCGGCCCTCAACCCGGCCTTGCGTCTGGCTTTTCAAAGCCAGATCGCGGCCGCGCTCGGCCGTCTGCGCGCCGACGAGCTGACCCAGCGCGCCGCCGCCCAGTTCGGGCTCAGTTTTGCCCCCGGGCTGCAGGCGCGCGACTGGCCGGAGGAAATCGTCAGCATAGCCGTGCAGAACACGCGCGACGTGCGGCCGCCCTCGTCGGTGCAGCAGAACGTGCCGGCCTGGCTGGTATTCGCCATGTTCTTCGTGGTCATTCCGGTCGCCTCCATCTTCATCGTCGAGCGCCAGGGCGGGACCTTGCAGCGGCTGAGCAGCATGGGTCTGTCACCGGCCTACCTGCTGGCCGGCAAGCTGTTGCCCTTCTTCGTCGTCAATCAGCTACAGGCGCTGGTCATGGTCCTGGTCGGTATGAAAGTGGTCCCGCTGCTCGGCGGCGAAGCCCTGATCATGCCTGCCGGCCGGGGTTTGTTCTGGTGGTGGGTGGTCGCCGCCGCAGTCAGTCTGGGCGCTGTGGCCTGGGCCCTGCTGGTCGCCAGCCTGGCGCGAACCATCCAGCAGGCAACCATTGTCGGTGGCATCGGCAACATCCTGATGGGCGCGCTCGGCGGCGTCATGGTGCCGCGCTTCATGATGCCGGCGACCATGCAGCAACTGGCCGAATGGTCGCCGATGGCCTGGGGGCTGGAGAGCTTTCACCAGATCATGCTGCGTCAGGGTGGCCTGTCCGAGATTTTGCCCGGCCTGGCAAAATTGCTGACCTTTGCCCTGCTCGCCCTGGCGCTGGCGGTCTGGTTCAATCATCGGAAAACACAATGACGAGTTCGCTCAAGCAGCAACTGAAACTGCTGATCATCGAATCCTGTGACCGGGATTGCCCGCCCGAGGCGATCACCGACGACGAGCCCTTGTTCGGTCCGCAGGCGCCGCTGCAACTGGATTCGCTCGACGCCCTGCAGATTTCCATGGCCCTGAAGAAGCAGTACGGCATCCGTCTGGGCGACAGCAAGGAAACCCGGCGCATCCTGAGCAGCGTCGCCACGCTGGCCGCCTATCTGGACGAGACCCTGGCCGCCCGCGACGCCTCCGCCGAGCGATGAGGCGAGCGGTTCATATCGCCGGCCAGGCGCTGGTCTGCGCGGCCGGCAGTGCGGCGGACGAGATCGCCGGACGTCTGCGGGCGGGCGAGGTGGGCCGGGGATCTCGCCAGGTCGGCCGGCAGGTGTTTCCCTACCGGGCCTTGCCCGGCCAGGAAGCCGAGTGGACGTCCCGGGCCGCCAAGGCCTTTGCCGTGCTGGCGGAACAACTCGGCCAGCTGGACAAGCGAATGCCGGTGTTCATTGCCTCCTCGTCGCTGCAGATCGGGCGCATCGAGCGCGCGGGCAATCCTGAACTACCGCGGGCGGTGGCCTCGTTCGCCCACGAAATCGTCCACTGGCTGGGCCTTGCCGGCCCCCCGGCCTGTTTCGCCAATGCCTGCATTTCCGGCTTCTCGGCGCTGGCCGCGGCGCACAGCCTGATTGCCGGCGGTGCCATCGACGAGGCTCTGGTGGTCGGCTGCGAACTGGTCAACGACAGCACCCTGGCCGGTTTCGCGGCGATGCAGTTGCTGTCGGCCGACGCCTGCCGGCCGCTGGACGCCGACCGCGACGGCCTGGTCCTCGGCGAGGCCGTCGCCGCCGTCCGCCTGTCGGCGTGCC
>DILW01000128.1 GCA_002425245.1 Betaproteobacteria bacterium UBA5582
GCGCCTCTTCCGATCTCTGGCCGGCGATCGCCGTGGCGCCCCGGCTCGGGTCCGCGCCAGTCATGGTCGCCACGCGGCGGCATCGCTCGCGGCGGTGGTGGCGGCTCCGCCCGCCCACGACCGTCCTGCGCCCAGCGCCCCTCGTGCATGCGCCAGTGCCGACCATTCTGCTCCCAGCGCGGCGCCACCCAGACATGACCGGGACGCGGTGCCGACCAGCGCCCCGGCACCCAGACATGGCGATGCCCGCCCCAGGACCAGTAACCGGTAATCCACACGTACCCGGGGTAAGGCGGATAGCCGGGATACTCGGCGCGCGGCGGCGGTGGCGCAACGATCACCGTATCGCCGTAGTAAGGGTCAGCCGGGACAATGGCACAGGCACCGGCAAGACTAGCCAGCAAGGCGACGACGATCAGGCGTTTGTTCATTTCAGACTCTCGTTTGCACTATCGATGAGAGCCATAACGCCCCACGAACGCGCGGGGTGCACCAAATTCACGACCTGTTACGTTTGCTTGCATCCGCCGCCCGTTGCGGAAACAAACATCACATCGCCCCCCCACGGGGAAATGGCCGCAAATATCCGCATCCTGCCGAGCCCCGTAGCCTGCAAGGCTGGTGTTCCCCGACGGCGTTGTCCTTGCTTGCTCGCGACATTCACTGAACTGGCGATCAGCGCAGATTCACTGGCGTGTTATGCTTTTGTCATGGATTCCGCACTACCCCAGGAACACGAAAACGAGTTGGCTGCTGCAGCTGCAGCTGAACACGTACATCACCGCTTCGCGCCGGTACTTTATCGGGGGACATCGTGGGATTTGAGCCACCTGGATCCTTTCGCTTTCCACCATGATCCGGCTCTTGGATTCAAGCTCGAGATCGTGGTGATTTTTTCGTGCCACTGCTTTACGCATGGTCTCGACAAGGATGGCCGTAGCCCCATCCCTGCTGATGAGTTGTATCACGCGGACAATGAGATTCGGGTGTTGAATCCGGAGCGATACGCCTTGTCGCGTAACCTGCTGGTCCCGTTGATCAACCAGTTGGCCCAGCGCCATATCATCGTAGCCGCGCCAGGAGAAAACTACGTTACGTTTGAGCGCCCCACACCCAGCGGAGGGGTAGAACAATATGGCGTATTTTTTACGGTCACTCGGGCGAAGAACCGGAAAAGGCGCCTCATCCTTCGCGTTCAGTCGGCGTATCTGCGGCAACCGACCGCGAGACAGAAGCAGGCCAAGAAAGTTCGATTTGACACCTTGCTGCGCGCGGCGCATGAGGGCCGTAAGATTCGAGCCTAACCGGCACCTAGAAAGACAATGACCACCCGTTGGGTGGTCATCGCGTGCGAGTTTCTCTCGGGTTTCCCCTAGCCACTCCAGGTGGCACCTGATCACTCAGGCGGCGCTACGTTTTTGCATCCGCGCACTCGCTTAACGTAGTTTTACGCTCTCCATGCTAAGAGGACTTGCCGGATCCGTCAAGCTGAATGACTCAAGTTTGATCGTTTGGACGTTCCCGCCGTACGCCAGGATTCGAAAAAAGGCCGCCCGCAGGCGGCCTCAGGCGCTGACAACGGCGCTTACTTCTTCAGCGCGTCGCGGATTTCGCGCAGCAGCACCACATCTTCCGGCGTCGGCGGTGGCTCGGCCGGGGCTGGGGCGGCTTCTTCCTTGCGCAAGCGGTTCATCTGCTTGACGATCATGAAGATGATGAAGGCCAGAATGACGAAGTTGAACAGGATGGTGATGAAGGAACCGTAGGCAAAGACCGGTATCCCGGCTTTCTTCAGGTCGGCCAGGGCCACCAGATTCTCCGGATTGTTGCCGAGCACGATGAACAGGTTGGAAAAGTCGAGCTTGCCGACAACGCTGCTGACCAGCGGCATGATCAGGTCGCCGACGATGGAATCGACAATCTTGCCGAAGGCCGCACCAATGATGACGCCCACCGCCAGATCCATGGCGTTGCCCTTGACGGCGAATTCCTTGAATTCCTGAAGCATTCCCATGCTGTCTCCCTTTCGATTGATTTGACGGGGGGATTATTCGGGCGATGGTGAACGCCCGTCAAGGCACTTTGCATTTCTCCACATTACTTTGCAAATCCCGTACGCATCCGGTCGACGGCGGCGAGCAGCGTTTCCTCGCGCTTGGCGAAGCAGAAGCGCACGACTTTTTCGTCGTGTCCGTCGGCATGGAACACCGATACCGGAATCACCGCAACGCCGATTTCGCGGGTCAGCCATTGGGCGAATTCGGTATCCGGCAGATCGGAAATCCGCCCGTAGCGGGCCAACTGAAAATAGGTGCCGCGACAGGGCAACAACTCGAATGGCGTGTCGCCCATCAGGCTGCGGAAGAAATCGCGCTTCTCCTGGTAGAACGCGGCCAGGCCGAGATGGCGCGAAGCATCCTGCATGTAGTCGGCCAGCGCCAGTTGCGACGGCGCATGGACGGTGAACACGTTGAACTGGTGCACCTTGCGGAACTCGGCCATCAGCGCTTCCGAGCCGACCACGTAGCCGATCTTCCAGCCGGTGATGTGATAGGTCTTGCCGAAGCTGGAGACGACGATGCTGCGCGCCGCCAATTCCGGATGACCGCACAGGCTGGCGTGCGCCTCGCCGTCGTAGACGATGTGCTCATAGACTTCGTCGGAGAGGATGACGATGTCGCTGCCGCGCACGATGGCCGCCAGGCGGTCGAGGTCGGCGGCAGTAAGCAGGCTGCCGGTCGGATTGTGCGGCGAATTGACGATGATCATCCGCGTGCGCGGCGTCACCAGCGCCTGCACTTCGTCCCAGTCCGGCGTGTAATCGGGAAAACGCAGCCGCGAGAACACCGCCTTGCCGCCCACCGTCTCGATTGCCGGCACGTAGGAATCGTAGACCGGTTCGAGGACGATCACTTCGTCGCCTGGGCGGACGAAGGCGGCAATCGCGGTGAAGATCGCCTGGGTGGCGCCGGCCGTCACCGTCACTTCGCGGTCGACGTCGAAACGGGTGCCGTACAGCGCCGCCACCTTGTCCACGATGGTTTGGCGCAGTTCGGGCAGGCCGGCCATCGGCGCGTACTGGTTGCGGCCGGCCAGCATGTGCCGGTGCATGGCGTCGAACAGCGCCGGCTCGGCCTGGAAATCGGGAAAGCCCTGCGACAGGTTGACGGCGCCGCAATCGGCGGCCAGTTTCGACATGACCGTGAAAATGGTCGTGCCCATCGCGGGGAAGAGATCGGAAGAGCGGCGTGTAGGGGAAGAGGGTAGATGTTGGTGGGGGCCGGGTCATTAAAA
>DILW01000061.1 GCA_002425245.1 Betaproteobacteria bacterium UBA5582
GTCGCCCAGCGCCCGGATCGGCGCCAGCCCGGCCTGGTAGCGGCGGGCCAGCGCCGCATCCTGATAAGCGGTCAGGTGTTCGACCCGACGGGCGATCAGTTCATCTGTGGATAGCCGGTCGATGCCGGGTCGGGCCGGACGTTCGCCAAGCTCGGCGGCGACAGCCTCCGGATGGGCGGCGACGCGGCGGCCCCAGAGAAAGGCCAGGCGGTTGGTGTCGACCGCCGCCCCGTTGAGTTCGATGGCGCGGTCGATGGCCCCGGCCGAGACGGGAATCAGGCCACGCTGCCAGGCATGGCCAAGGAGCAGCATGTTGGCATAGAGGGCGTCGCCGATCAGGCTGGCGGCCAGATGCTGGGCATCGATGAAACTCACGCTGTCGGCGCCCAGGGTTTCCTGCAGTTGCGACTGCAGTCCGGCCAAGGGGAAGCGCCAGTCGCGGTTGCGGGTGAACTCGGCGGTGGGCGTGGTGGTGGCGTTGGCCACGGCGCGGGTGTGGCCGTCGAGCATCTTCGAGCGGGCCTCGGGGCTGGCGGCGACGACCAGGTCGCCACCCAGCACCGCGTCGGCTTCGCCGGTGGCGATGCGGGCGGCGTGGATGTCCTCGGGCCGGTCGGCGATGCGCAGATGCGAGAAGACGGCGCCATATTTCTGCGCCAGCCCGGTCATGTCCAGGGTCGACACGCCCTTGCCGTCGAGGTGGGCGGCCATGCCGAGCAGGGCACCGAGGGTGATCACGCCCATGCCGCCGACGCCGGTGATGAGCAAGTTGTAGGGCCGCTCGGTGGCGGGCAGGGTGGGCAGGGGCAAGCTCGGCCAGTGGTCGTGCTGCGAGGCGCGTCCCTTGCGCAGCCGGCCTCCTTCGATGGTGACGAAACTGGGGCAGAAGCCTTTCAGGCAGGACAGGTCCTGGTTGCACGCCGACTGGTCGATCTGGCGCTTGGTCCCGAACTCGGTTTCGACCGGCACCACCGACAGGCAGTTGGACTGCACCGAGCAGTCGCCGCAGCCTTCGCAGACGGCTTCGTTGATCACCACACGCTGGGTCGCTGCCGGCATCTTGCCGCGCTTGCGGCGTCGGCGCGCTTCGGTGGCGCAGACCTGGTCGTAGATCAGGACGGAAACGCCGGGGAACTCGCGCAGTTCGCGCTGCACGGCGTCTAGTTCGTCGCGGTGGCGAACCGGAACGTTCGGGGCGAGGTCAACGGCCCCGGCGTATTTTTCCGGCTCGGCGGCGACAATGACCATCTTGCCGACGCCTTCGGCCTCCAGCTGGCGGGTGATGCGGGCGACGCTGAGCACGCCGTCCACCGGCTGGCCGCCGGTCATGGCGACGGCGTCGTTGTAGAGGATCTTGTAGGTGATGGCCACTTTCGCCGCGATGGCCTGGCGAATGGCGAGCAGCCCGGAATGGAAATAGGTGCCGTCGCCGAGGTTGGCGAAGATGTGCTTTTCCTCGGTGAACGGCGCCTGGCCGACCCAGGGCACGCCTTCGCCGCCCATGTGGGTGAAGGTCGAGGTGCTGCGGTCCATCCAGGTGACCATGTAATGGCAGCCGATGCCGGCGACGGCGCGCGAGCCTTCCGGGACCTTGGTGGACGTATTGTGCGGGCAGCCGGAGCAGAAGTGCGGTTTGCGTTCGGCCAGCACCAGCGGTGTCTTCAGCGCCTGCTGCTTGCCTTCGATCAGCTTCAGGCGGGCCGCGATGGTCGGCGAGGTAAAGAAGCGGTCGATGCGCCGGGCGATGACGCGGGCGATGCTCGCCACCGGCAATTCGCCGGCGGCCGGCAGCAGCCAGTCGCTGTGTGCCAGGTAGCCGCCGTCGCCTTCGACGGTCCACTCGCCCTTTTCGTCGAACTTGCCGACGATGCGCGGGCGCACGTCGTCGCGCCAGTTGTACAGCTCTTCCTTCAGCTGGTATTCGAGCAGTTGCCGCTTCTCTTCGACAACCAGGATTTCCTCCAGCCCTTCGGCGAAGTGGCGCACGCCTTCCGGTTCCAGCGGCCAGACCATGCCGACCTTGTACAGGCGAATGCCGATCTGCGCCGCGAGCGTGTCGTCGATGCCGAGTTCGTCGAGCGCCTGGCGCACATCGAGGTAGCTCTTGCCGGCGGTCAGGATGCCCAGGCGCGGGGCCGGCGAATCGATGACCAGGCGGTCCAGTTTGTTCGCCCGGCAGTAGGCCAGCGCGGCGTAGAGCTTGTGGTTGAGCAGGCGGGCTTCCTGGACCAGCGGCGGGTCCGGCCAGCGGATGTTGAGGCCGTCGGGCGGCAGCGAAAAATCGCTCGGGATTTTGATGTCGACCGCGCTCGGATCGATATTTACCGAAGCCGAGGTCTCGACCGTGTCGGCCAGCGCCTTGAACGCCACCCAGCAGCCGGAATAGCGGCTCATCGCCCAACCGTGCAGGCCGAAGTCGAGGTATTCCTGAACGTTGGCCGGGTAGAGCACGGGCATCATCACTGCCTTGAAGACGTGTTCGGTCTGGTGCGGCAGGGTCGAAGACTTGGCCGCGTGGTCGTCGCCGGCGATGACCAGGACGCCGCCGTGTTTCGCCGTGCCGGCGGCGTTGGCGTGACGGAAGACGTCGCCGCAGCGATCGACGCCCGGCCCCTTGCCGTACCACATGGCGAACACGCCGTCGTACTTGGCGCCCGGGAACAGACCAACCTGCTGGCTGCCCCAGACGGCAGTGGCAGCGAGGTCTTCATTGACGCCGGGTTGGAAGGTGACGTGGTGGCCGGCGAGGTGTTCCTTCGCCTTCCACAGGCCGAGGTCGAGATTGCCAAGCGGGCTGCCGCGATAGCCGGAAACGAAGCCGGCGGTATTGAGCCCGGCGGCGAGGTCCCGTTCGCGTTGCAACATGGGGAGGCGAATCAGCGCCTGGGTACCGGTCAGGAAGACGCGGCCGGTATTGCGGGTGTACTTGTCATCCAGGGTCGCGGTCAGCGACGCCGGCAAATCGGGTTTGCCCATGTTTGTCTCCATTTATTCGGCCTTGTGGGCCGGTTGCTGTATTTCCGAAAGCCGGGGGTGGTGGCGTTCGGAAGCTGGAGGTTGGAGTATCGGGCCGGGGGATGGTTCGCGCAAGTGGGCGGCGGGAACCCCATTTCACGGCAGTATCTTCCCGGGATTGAGCAGGTTGGCCGGGTCGAGCGCCTGCTTCAGCGCCCGCATCACGTCGACGGCGACGTCGCCGTGTTCGGCGACCAGGTACTTGCGCTTGCCCAGGCCAATGCCGTGTTCGCCGGTGCAGGTACCCTCCATGGCGATTGCCCGCTCGACGACGCGGCTGCTGATCCAGGCGGCCTCGTCCATTTCCCTGGCGTTGTCGGGGTCGACCAGCACGACCAGGTGGAAATTTCCGTCGCCGACGTGGCCGAAGAGGGCGATCGGAATCGATACCCGGGCGATGTCCTCATAAGTGGCGGCGATGCATTCGGCCAGCCGCGAGATCGGTACGCAGACGTCGGTCGGGAAAGAGCGGCAGCCGGGCTTCAGCTGCAGGCAGGCGAAATAGGCGTCGTGGCGGGCCTGCCACAAGCGCGTGCGGTCTTCCGGCCGGGTTGCCCACGCGAAGTTGGCGCCGCCCAGTTCGCCGGCGATGGCCTGCACGGTTTCCGCCTGTTCTTCGACCCCGGCCGGGCTGCCGTGGAATTCGAAGAACAGCGTCGGCGCCTCGGTCAGCGTGGTCTTGCTGAACAGGTTGATGGCTTTCAGCGAGAGCGCGTCGAGCAGTTCGATGCGCGCAACCGGCACGCCGAGCTGGATGGTCTGGATCACCGTCTGTACCGCCGATTCGATGTCGGGGAAGGTGCACACAGCGGCCGAGATGGCTTCCGGAATCGGGTAGAGCTTGACCGTCAGCTCGGCCATGATGCCGAGCGTGCCTTCGGAGCCGACCAGCAGGCGGGTCAGGTCGTAGCCGGCCGAGGACTTGCGGGCGCGGCCGCCGGTCTTCAGCACGCGGCCGTCGGCGAGCACCGCGGTGGTCGCCAGCACGTTGTCCTTCATCGTGCCGTAACGGACGGCGTTGGTGCCCGAAGCGCGGGTCGCCGCCATGCCGCCCAGCGTTGCGTCGGCACCTGGATCGATCGGGAAGAACAGGCCGCTGCCCTTGAGCGCCTCGTTCAGCTGCTTGCGCGTGACACCGGCCTGCACGGTAGCGTCACCGTCCTCGGCGTGGATCGCCAGGACCCGGTTCATCCCCGACAGGTCGAGCGAGATGCCGCCCTGCGGCGCCAGCACGTGGCCCTCGACCGAACTGCCGACACCGTAGGGGATGAGCGGCACTCCGTGCTCGGCACAGAGTCTGACGACGGCCACGATATCTTCCAGGCTTTCTGCAAGGACAACGCCTTGCGGCATTTGCGGCGGGTGTACGGATTCGTCGCGGCCGTGCTGCAGTCGGATCGATTCGCCTTGCGAGAAGCGCTTGCCGAAACGCTTGGCAAGGCACTGGCAAAGGGCGTCGGGAAGGGCGTGGAGCATGGTCTTCGGAGTGATCGGCGGAGGCACAACGCTAGCACACTCCTATCAGCCCGCGACAGCCGCGGCACTGGGGGAAAATTCGTCTTGACGATGGCTCGCTTAAGTGCGCAGAATCGATACCTGTTGTTTTTGCCCCTACCCCTCGAATACAGGAGAACCAACGATATGCAAGCCAAGCTTTCCGTAGTTGCTCTTTCCGTCGCTGCCGCCTTCGCGCTTTCCGCCTGTGGCGAAAAAGAGGCGCCGGCGCCCGTGGCTGCGCCTGCTGCGCCAGCTGCCAAGCCCGAAGTCGTTGTCAAGCTCGGCCATGTTGCCCCGATGACAGGCCCGCAGGCCCACCTGGGCAAGGACAACGAGAGCGGCGCTTTGCTCGCCGTCGAGGAACTGAACGCGCAAGGCCTGGAAATCGGCGGTGCCAAGGTCAAGTTCGAGCTGGTCTCCGAAGACGACCAGGCCGATCCGAAGCAGGGCACCATCGTTGCGCAAAAACTGATCGACGCCAAGGTCAATGGGGTGATCGGCCACCTCAATTCGGGGACGACGATTCCGGCCTCCAAGCTGTATTCCGACGCCGGTCTGCCGCAGATTTCGCCGTCAGCGACCAACCCGAAATACACCCAGCAGGGTTTCAAGACGGCCTTCCGCGTGATGGCCAACGACATTCAGCAGGGCAAGGTGCTGGGTGAGTTCGCTGCCAAACAGGGCGCCAAGACAGTGGCCATCATCGACGACCGTACTGCCTACGGCCAGGGTCTCGCCGACGAGTTCCGCAAGGCGGCCGAAGCGGCCGGCCTGAAGGTTGTCGCCAACGAGTACACCAACGACAAGGCGACCGACTTCAAGGCGATCCTGACCAAGATCAAGTCCACCAAGGCCGATCTGGTCTTCTTCGGCGGCATGGACGCCCAGGGCGGTCCGCTGGTCAAGCAGATGAAGGATCTCGGCATCAAGGCCAAGTTCCTCGGCGGTGACGGTGTCTGTACGCCGGAATTCATGAAGCTGGGCGGCCCGGCTGCCGATGGTCAGTTCTGCTCGCTGCCGGGCGTGCCGCTTGAGCAACTGGCCAAGGGTCCGGAGTTCAAGAGCAAGTTCGAAACCAAGTTCGGCTACCAGATCCAGCTTTATGCGCCGAATGCCTATGACGCAGTGATGGTCATTGCCGATTCGATGAAGCGTGCTGGCTCTGTCGAACCGGCAGCCTATCTCCCCGAGGTCGGTAAGACCAAGATGGAGGGGGTCAGCGGCAACATCGAGTTCGACCAGTTCGGCGATCTGACCAGCGGTGCCATCTCCGTGTACAAGTACGAAGGCGGTACCCTGACCTACGTTGAAACCCTGGGCGGCGCTCCGGCTGCTGCACCGGCTCCGGCTGAGGCTCCGGCAGCACCTGCCGCGCCGGCAGAAGAGAAGAAGTAAGCTGTCAGCTTGCTAGAGGAAACGGCACCGCAAGGTGCCGTTTCCATATCCCGGCTCCAACGGATTCAAAATGGATATTTTCCTTCAACAGATCATCAATGGCCTGGTCCAGGGCAGCATCTACGCGCTGGTCGCGCTGGGCTACACCATGGTCTACGGCATCATGGGGCTGATCAACTTCGCCCACGGCGAAGTCGTCATGATTGGCGCCCTGGTGAGCATCACCGTGACCAGCACCCTGGCTGCCGCCGGCATGCCGCTCGGACTCGCCGGCCTGTTCGGCTTGGTGGCAGCGATGCTGACCTGCATGGCGCTCGGCTGGAGCCTGGAGCGCATCGCCTACCGCCCGCTGCGCGGTTCCCCCCGACTGACACCGCTGATTACGGCAATCGGCATGTCGATCGTGCTGCAGAACCTGGCGATGATTTTCTGGGGGCGTAATTACCTGACCTTCCCCCCGCTTTTGCCCAAGATCAATTTCGAATTTGCCGGCACCCATTTCACACTGGTCCAGGTAGTCATCGTACTGCTGTCGGCGACGCTGATGGCCGGTTTGATCTTCCTCGTCTATCGCACCAAACTCGGCATGGCGATGCGCGCCACCGCCCAGAATCCCGCCGTCGCCAGCCTGATGGGCGTGAACATCAACCGTGTCATTGCCTCGGCCTTCGTCATCGGTTCGGCGCTGGCCGCAGTTGCCGGCGTGATGGTTGGCAGCTATTACGAAATTGCCCATTACCAGATGGGCTTCATGCTCGGCCTCAAGGCCTTCACCGCGGCTGTTCTCGGCGGTATCGGCAACCTGGCCGGAGCAATGGCCGGCGGCCTCCTGCTCGGCATCATCGAGGCGCTGGGCGCCGGCTACATCGGCGACCTTACCGGCGGCTTCCTCGGTAGCCACTACCAGGACATCTTTGCCTTCATCGTGCTGATCGTCGTGCTGATGTTCAAGCCTTCCGGCCTGTTCGGTGAAAAGACGGGAGACCGCGCATGAAAAACTGGCTTTCCCCCAAATCGATGACCGGCATCGCGCTGATCGCCATTGCCCTGCTCGTGCTGCCGCATGTGGTCGGCATGGGCGGGCAGGCCTGGGTGCGCATCCTCAATTTCGCCATCCTCTATGTCTTCCTGGCGCTCGGCCTGAATATCGTGGTCGGCTTTGCCGGTCTGCTCGATCTCGGTTACATCGCCTTCTACGCGGTTGGCGCCTATACCTGGGCGCTGCTCGCCAGTCCTCATTTCGGCCTGCATTTCCCGGTCTGGGCGATTCTGCCGATCGGGGCCCTGATGGCCTGCGTCTTTGGCGTCCTGCTCGGTTCGCCGACACTGAAGTTGCGCGGCGATTACCTGGCCATCGTGACGCTGGGCTTCGGTGAAATCATCCGCATCTTCCTCAATAACCTCAATTCGCCGGTCAATATCACCAACGGGCCGCAGGGCATCACCCTGATCGACCCGGTCAAGGTCGGTGATTTCAGCTTTGCCGGAACCTCGCAGATATTCGGTTTGACCATGACCGGACCGGAAAAGTACTACTACCTCCTGGTCGCTCTGGCGCTACTGGTCATCGTCATCAACGTCCGCCTGCAGCATTCGCGGATCGGCCGTGCCTGGCAGGCGATCCGTGAGGACGAGATCGCGGCCAAGGCGGTCGGCATCAACACCCGCAACATCAAGTTGCTGGCCTTTGCCATGGGGGCCTCGTTTGGCGGTATCGCCGGCGGCATCTTCTCGGCGATGCAGGGTTTCGTTTCGCCGGAGAGCTTCTCGCTGATCGAGTCGATCATGGTCCTGGCGATGGTCGTGCTCGGTGGCATGGGGCATATTCCCGGTGTCATCCTCGGCGCCGTGCTGCTGACCTTCCTGCCGGAAGCACTGCGCTACGCGGTGACGCCGGTGCAGATGGCGCTGTTCGGCAAGATCCTGGTCGACCCGGAAAGCCTGCGCATGCTGGTGTTCGGTCTGGCGCTGGTGCTGGTGATGCGGTTCAAGCCGGCCGGCCTGTGGCCATCGCCGGAACGCAGCCGGGAACTGGGCGACAAGTCAGCGGAGGCAGTGAAGTGAGCGAAATCCTCCTGCAGGCCAATCAGGTGGCCAAGCACTTCGGTGGCGTCAAGGCCCTGCGCGACGTCAGCCTGTCGATCCGCCGCGGCGAAATCTATGGTTTGATCGGCCCGAATGGCGCCGGCAAGACGACCTTCTTCAACTGCATGACCGGCCTCTACATTCCCGATGGCGGTGGCTTCACCTTCGATGGCGTGGCGCTGCAGGCGGATGCGCCGCATCGTGCCGCCGAACTGGGGATTGCGCGGACCTTCCAGAACATCCGCCTGTTCGGCAACATGACGGCGCTGGAAAACGTCATGGTCGGCCGTCATGTGCGTACCAAGGCCGGTGTTTTCGGTGCCATGTTCCTCAACCGGGCAACGCGCGACGAGGAAGCGGCGATCCGCCAGCGGGCCATCGATCTGCTCCACTATGTCGATATCGCCGACCGTGCCGACGACCTGGCCAAGAACCTCTCCTACGGCGACCAGCGGCGGCTGGAAATTGCCCGCGCCCTGGCCACCGAGCCCAAGCTCCTGTGCCTGGATGAGCCGGCGGCCGGCATGAACGCCACCGAGACCGAGGAATTGCGCCTGCTGATCGAAGGCATCAGCAAGGACGGGACGACGGTGTTGTTGATCGAACACGATGTGAAGCTGGTCATGGGGCTGTGCGACCGTGTCGCCGTGCTCGACTACGGCGCGCTGGTGATCGAGGATGTGCCCGCCGTGGTGCAGAAGGATCAGCGTGTCATCGAAGCTTACCTGGGGGCGTGAATGCTTGAAGTAACGGGACTCCACGTCGCCTATGGCGGCATTCAGGCGGTGCGCAGCATCACCTTTCACGTGAACGAGGGTGAAACCGTGGCCCTGATCGGCGCCAACGGCGCCGGCAAGACGACGACGCTGAAAGCCATCTCGCGAATGGTCGGGGCGAGCGGCGATGTTCACTTTTGCGGCGAGAAGATCATCGGCATTTCGCCGCATGAGATCATTCGCAAGGGCATTGCCCTGGTGCCCGAGGGGCGCGGCGTTTTTCCCCGCCTGTCGGTGCTGGAAAACCTGCGCATGGGCGCCTTCGTCCGTGACGACAAGGCGGGCATTGCCGACGACATCGAGCGTATGTACGCCTACTTTCCGCGTCTCAAGGAGCGCGCCGACCAGTTGGCGGGTACGCTTTCCGGCGGCGAGCAGCAGATGCTGGCAATCGGCCGGGCGCTGATGAGCCGGCCGAAGATGCTGTTGCTCGACGAGCCGTCGATGGGTCTGGCGCCGATCATGGTGCAGAAGATCTTCGAGGTCGTCCGCAACGTTGCCGCGGCCGGCATGACCATCCTGCTGATCGAGCAGAATGCCAAGCTGGCGCTGGAATCGAGCCAGCGCGCCTACGTCATGGAAAGCGGCCAGATCACGCTCAACGGCGAGTCGGCTGTGCTGATGCACGACCCCAAGGTCAAGGCCGCCTACCTCGGCGAGTGAGCCTCCGGCAGGCCGCGCTCAGCGGCCGCTCAGCAACTTGGCGCCGAAAGCGATGAGGGCGATACCGGCCAGCTTCTCCAGCACCCGCGCGGCCAAGGTGCCGCCCTGCAGGCGGGCGCCGAACCAGCGGGCGATGGAGATGGCGGTGATGCAGTAGAGGAAGGTCAGCACGGCAATGCTCGCCGCCATGAAGGCGAAGGTGAGCAGGCCAAGGTGACGTGCCGGGTCGACGAAAAGCGGGAAGAATGCCATGTAGAAGACGATCGCCTTCGGATTGAGCAGGGTGATCGTCATCGCCTGGCGCAGATAGTGGTGCGGCTTGATCTCGAGTATCGGTGCCGCCCCAGGTCTGGCCAGCAGCATGCGGGCGCCGAGCCAGGCCAGGTAGGCGGCGCCGCCCCACTGGATCGCCGTGAACACTGCCGGATGCGCGGCCAGCGCCGCGGCGACGCCGGCCACGGCCAGCCACATCAGCACCTGGTCGCCGAGAATGACGCCCAGCGTTGCTGCCAGTCCGCCCCGTACGCCGCCCTTGGCGGTCGAAGTCAGCAACGCCAGGTTGCCCGGGCCGGGAATGGCCAGGAAGATCAGGACGGCGGCGACGAAGGCGCCGTAGTCGGCGACACCGAACATGCTCAGCTGGGCGAGAAGGTGAAGGCGTCGGAGAAGAACTCCTCCTCGGGCAGGCCGCATTCGGCGACGAAGTCCTTGCGGGCGACGTCGATCATCACCGGCGAGCCGCAGGCATAAACCTGGAAGCCCGACAGATCGGGGAAATCGGCGACCACGGCGCGATGGACGAAGCCGGTGCGGCCCTGCCAGTCGTCACCGGCGGCCGGTTCCGAAAGTACCGGGATGTAGTGGATGTTGGCGTGGGCGTTGGCCCAGGTGGCGGGCAGGGCTTCCTGGTAGAGGTCGACACGTGCCTTGGCGCCCCAGTAGATGTAGAGCGGATGCGGGTAGCCGTCGGCGATGGCCTGCTCGACGATGGCCTTGATCGGCGCGAAGCCGGTGCCGCCGGCCAGCAGGATGACCGGCTTGGCGGCTTCGTTGTGCAGGTAGAAGCCGCCGTGCGGGCCACTGAAACGCAGGATGTCGCGTTCCTTCATGGTGGTGAACACCTGCTCGGTGAAGAAACCGCCGGGCACGTGGCGGATGTGCAGTTCGAGCGGTTTGCCTTCAGCGGGGGCGTTGGCCAGCGAGAAGCTGCGCTTGCGGC
Organism: Betaproteobacteria bacterium UBA5582; assembly: GCA_002425245.1. GTDB lineage: Bacteria > Pseudomonadota > Gammaproteobacteria > Burkholderiales > Rhodocyclaceae > Azonexus. The sequence goes on from DILW01000061.1 coordinate 10,651, forward strand.
CGTCCTTGAGCAGGATGTCGATGTACTGGCC
>DILW01000166.1 GCA_002425245.1 Betaproteobacteria bacterium UBA5582
CATCGCCCTCGCCGACGACACCTCCGATCCGGGACTGGCCCAGGCCATCGCCGTACTCGGGGCGACCCGGCCGACCGCGGTCAACCTGCACTGGGCCTTGGCCCGCATGCAGGCCTGCCTGCAGCCGCTGCCCCCGGCCCAGCGGCTGGCGGCGGCCTGGCAGGAAGCAGCGGCAATTGCCGAGGAGGACGTCGCCCAGAACGCCGCCATCGGCCAGCATGGCCTGGCGCTGCTGCGCCAGCTGCCGCGTCGGCAGGGGGCGGAGCTCCAGGTGATGACCCACTGCAACGCCGGCTGGCTGGCCACCGTCGACTGGGGTACCGCGCTGTCCCCGGTCTATGCTGCGCACGACGCCGGCCTGCCGGTGCATGTCTGGGTGTCGGAAACCCGGCCGCGCAACCAGGGCCTGCTGACCGCCTGGGAACTGGCCCAGCACGGCGTGCCGCACACGCTGATCGCCGACAACGCCGCCGGCCTGCTGATGCGTAGCGGCCAGGTCGACGCCGTCATCGTCGGCGCCGACCGCATTGCCGCCAATGGCGACGTTGCCAACAAAGTGGGCACTTACTTGAAGGCCCTCGCCTGCGCCGACAACGGCATTCCCTTCTACGTCGCCGCGCCGCGATCGACGCTGGATTTCGCCTGCCCGGACGGCAAGTCCATTCCAATCGAGGAACGCGACGGCGACGAGTTCCGCCTGGTGCACGGCCTCGACCGCCACGCCCAGCCCGCCGCCGTACGCCAGCTGGCGGCGGAAGAAGCGGTGGCCAACCCGGCCTTCGACGTCACCCCGGCGGCGCGCGTCAGTGCCATCATCACCGAGCGCGGCGCCTGCCCGGCCAGCCGGGAAGGCCTGCTTGCGCTCTACCCGGAAGAAGGCCGTGGCTGAACTGCGCCGGCAACTGATCGCCACCGCCCGGGCCATGCAGCCGGCCGGGCTCAATCGCGGCACCGCCGGCAATGTCAGCGTGCGCGACGGCGACGGCTTCCTGATCACGCCGACCGGCATGCCCTACGCTAACCTGGAAGCTGAAGACATCCCGCGCATGGCTTTCGACGGCTCGCACCAGGGGCGGCGCAAACCCTCGTCCGAGTGGCGCTTCCACCGCGACCTCTACGCCGCCCGGCCCGAGTTCGGCGCCGTGCTCCACGCCCATTCGCCGTTCGCCGTCAGCCTCGCCTGCCTGCGCCTGGAAATTCCGCCCTTCCACTACATGATCGCCCGTTTCGGCGGCGACACCGTACGCTGCGCCGATTACGCCATCTTCGGCTCGCAGGCCTTGTCCGACGCCGCGCTGCGCGCCATGGAGGGCCGTTCTGCCTGCCTGCTGGCCAACCACGGCCTGCTCGTCGCCGGCCGCGACCTCGACCAGGCGCTGGCCCTGGCCATCGAACTGGAGGAGCTGTGCGAGCAGTACTGGCGCGCCTGCCAGCTCGGCCAGCCGGTCCTGCTGGGCAAGACCGAAATGGACGAGGTCATCGACAAATTCCGGAGCTACGGACAGCAATGAACGCCCACCACGACCTTTCGCGCTGGGAACAGTCGCACGACTACGGCACCGGCAACGCCCGCGCCGAAGCCGGCACCCGCTGGGTGCTGTGGATCACCCTGGTGACCATGATCGTCGAGATCACTGCCGGCTGGTGGTTCAACTCGATGGCGGTACTCGCCGACGGCTGGCACATGAGTTCGCACGCGCTGGCCATCGGCCTGTCGGTGTTCGCCTACAGCGCCGCGCGCAAGTACGCCGACGACCCGCGCTTCGCCTTCGGCACCTGGAAGATCGAGGTGCTCGGCGGCTATACCAGCGCCCTCTTCCTGCTCGCCGTCGCCGGCCTGATGGTACTCGGCGCCTTCGACCGCCTGCTCGAACCGCAACCGATCCGTTACGGCGAGGCGATGGCGGTCGCCATCCTCGGCCTCCTGGTCAACCTCGGCTGCGCCGCCATCCTGCATCGGGCCGGTGGCCACGACCATCATCACGATCACGGACATGGGCACAGCCACGATCACGACCACCAGCACGCCGACCTCAACCTGAAGGCCGCCTACATCCACGTCATCACCGATGCCCTGACCTCGGTCCTCGCCATCGCCGCCCTGGCCGGCGGCTGGTTCTACGGCTGGGACTGGCTCGACCCGGCTTGCGCGCTGGTCGGTGCGGTGCTGGTCGCGCTGTGGGCGAAGAATCTGCTGCGCGACACCGGCCGCGTCCTGCTCGACCGCGAGATGGACCACCCGGTGGTCGAGGAAATCCGCGAGGTCATCGGCGAACTCCCCCCCGGCACCCAGATCACCGACTTCCACGTCTGGCGCGTCGGCAACGGCGCCTACGCCTGCGCCATCTCGCTGCTCACCCACGACCCGACGCTGACGCCGCTGGCCGTGCGTCAGGCACTCGCCATCCACGAGGAAATCGTCCACGTCACCGTGGAAATCCACCGCTGCGACGAGTGCCCCGCCTGAAGCCGCTCAGGCCAGCGTCGACAACAGGCTGCTGGTCGTGTTCTCGTCCCGGTCCGGGCGTCCGTAGGCGTGCAGCAACTGCATCAGCTGGCGTACCACCTGCGAATCGCTGCTCGCCGACGCCTGCACCGTTTCGTCCGTAGCGCTCGCCTGTTGCGAATCCTTGTAGGCCATCGCTTCCTGGAAGCTGACCTTGCCGTCGCCATCGCTGTCGGCCGCCTCGAAATTGGCGACGATGTCGGAAATCAGGCTGCTGCGTTCGCTGTCCGAATCGCCGATTTCGGTCAGTTGCGCCGACAGTTCTTCCTGGGTGAAGCCCGCGTCGTCGGCCGGCGGCGGTGGCGGCCTGCCGCCCATCCCCTGCGGCCCCTGGCCGGCCATGCCCTGCATGCGCATCTGGGCAAACTGGCTGTCGAGTTCCTCCTGCAGCTTGCTCAGCGTGGACGTGAACTCACTTTCCGTGACCTTGCCGTCGCTGTCCGCATCGAGTACGGAAAACAGGGCCTCGGCCGCGCTGTCTTCGCTCCCCGAAATGGCGCTGAAGGCCGAAACCAGGTCGCTCTTCTCCAGGTAGCCCTGGCTCTTGCTGTCCAGACGGGAAAACAGCTGGCTCACGGGCGAGAAATTTCCGACACCACCGATCATGATCGACTCCTTGGCTAAAGTGACAAACTCCGGAATCCCCTTCCGGAACTTCTTTCAGGATGATTTATCGATGATTTGGCCCGGCACAGGGTGGCACTCAGGGTTAAACGGTGTAAAAACTCGTCAAGATGCCGATTTTCGGCCGCCGGCCGGCGCCGCTTGGCTATCATTCCGGGCAGTATCTGGACGATGAGGGAGCATTGACCATGGCAGCCGTGCTGCTGATCGACGACGATGAGGAACTGGCCGGCATGCTGGCCGATTACCTCCGCCGCGACGGCTTTACCGTCGGCCTTGCGCACGACGGCGAAAGCGGCGTGCGCGCGGCGCTCTCCGGCAATTTCGCCATCGCCGTGGTCGATGTGATGATGCCCGGCATCTCCGGCATCGAAGCCCTGCGCCGCATCCGCGCCGGCAGCCGGATTCCGGTGCTGATGCTGACTGCCCGCGGCGACGACATGGACCGCATCGTCGGCCTCGAACTCGGCGCCGAC
>DILW01000183.1 GCA_002425245.1 Betaproteobacteria bacterium UBA5582
CTCAGCCGGGCCGGGCGCCGGCCGGCAAGTCAGCGGCCAAACCGGGCGGGCCGCCGAAGCACCGCAGCGGCAGCCGTCACCGCTGATCGCGTGCCGCCCGGTCGGGCGTAAAATCCCTGAAATACAGCGGTAAAAAATAATATTTCAGGGAGAGCACCAGATGCCGGTAAAAATCCTCGGGTCGACGCCGTCGGCCTATCAATATCCACTGCTGATCAAGCAGTTGCTGCTGACGCCGCTGGCGACGGCGCAGGACCAGGAAATCACCTACCAGGGCCGGGTCCGCTACACCTACCGCGAGTTGCGTGAGCGTATCGGCCGCCTGGCCAGCGTGCTCTCCTCGCTCGGCGTCGAGGCCGGCCATACGGTGGCGATGATGGACTGGGACAGTCATCGTTACCTGGAAAGCTTCTTCGCCGTGCCGATGATGGGCGCCGTGCTGCAGACGGTCAATGTCCGCCTCAGTCCGGAACAGATCCTGTACACGCTCAACCACGCGCGGGCTGACGTGGTCATGGTCAATAGCGAGTTTTTCCCCATCCTGGCCGAGATCGTCGGCCGCCTGGAAAGCGTGCGCGCCTTCATCCTGATCAGCGACGAGGTGGCCATGCCGGCGTCGCCGGTGGTCGCCGCCGGTGAGTACGAGGCGATGCTGGCCGCCGCGCAAGCCGACTACGACTTTCCGGATTTCGACGAAAACGCGCAGGCGACAACCTTCTACACCACCGGCACGACCGGCAACCCGAAGGGCGTCTATTTCAGCCACCGGCAACTGGTCCTGCACACGCTCGGCATCGCCAGCGGTACCGGCAACGCGGCCGACCAGGGGCGCCTGCACCGCGAAGACGTGTACATGCCGCTGACGCCGATGTTCCACGTCCACGCCTGGGGCTTCCCCTACCTGGCGACGATGCTCGGCCTCAAGCAGGTCTATCCCGGCCGCTACCAGCCCGACCTGATCTGCCGCCTGGTCGAGGAAGAGGGGGTCAGTTTTTCGCACTGCGTGCCAACCATCCTGCACATGGTGTTCGGCCATCCGGCGGCGGCGAAAACCGATTTCTCGGGTTGGAAGCTGGTCATCGGCGGTGCGGCGATGCCGGAAGCCATGGCCAGCGCCGCGCTGGCTCGCGGCATCGACCTGTTCACCGGCTACGGCATGTCGGAAACCTGCCCGGTGCTGACGCTGGCCCAACTGTCGACCGCCGACCTGGAAAAGTCGCCGGCCGAGCAGGCGGTGATCCGTGCCAAGACCGGCCGGCCGATTCCGCTGGTCGACCTGCGCATCGTCGATGCGCAGATGCGCGACGTCGCCCACGACGGCAAGGCCACCGGCGAGGTGGTCGTCCGCTCGCCCTGGCTGACCCACGGCTACCTGCACGCGCCCGAGGCCTCCGAGGAACTGTGGGCGGGCGGCTATCTGCATACCGCCGACATCGGCAACATCGATGCCGCCGGCTATCTCAAGGTCACCGACCGGATCAAGGACGTGATCAAGACCGGCGGCGAGTGGACTTCGTCGCTGCAGCTCGAGGATATCGTCGCCAAGCACGAGGCGGTGCATGAGGTAGCGGTGATCGGTGTGGCCGACGACAAGTGGGGTGAGCGGCCGCTGGCGCTGGTGCTGTTGAAGCCGGAGTTCGTCGGCCAGGTCAGCGAGCACGCCTTGCGCAACTATGCTGCGCATGCCATCGAGGCGGCCGGTGTTTCCCGCTACGGCGTGCTGCTGCAGGTGCGCTTCGTCAAGACGCTGGTCAAGACCAGCGTCGGCAAGATGAACAAGCGCCTGATGCGCGCCGACCCCGACGCGCTCTGCCTGTGAGGTCGCCGTTCAGCTGCGCCGCAGGCGGTGCAGCTGGCGGTCGTGCCAGCTGGAGAGCAGGAGCAGCGCGGCGATCGCACCGAGCAGCGCCATGAACATGTCGGATTGGGTATCCCAGGGGTCGCCCTGGGTGCCGAGGAATTCGTCGGCGCCCTGGCCCATGGCCAGCGCCGCCGCCCATTCGATCAGCTCGTAGCAGGCGCTGATCGCCAGCGCCACGCAGACGCAGAGGAAGGCGGTCATCTTCGCTCCGCGCACCCAGTCGCCGCGCAGCAGGATCTCGCGGGCGACCAGCGCCGGGACGAAGCCCTGCAGGAAGTGGCCGATCTTGTCGTAGGGATTGCGCATGGTGCCGAGCAGGTCCTGCAACCAGAAGCCCAGCGGCACCCGGGCGTAGGTGTAGGCGCCGCCGCCGATCAGGACCAGCGCGTGGATGGCGATCAGCACGTAGAGTAGTGCGGTCAGCGGGTAGCTGCGCCGGGTCGCATAGAGCAGGGGGAGCGCGATCAGCACCGGTGCCACTTCCATCAACCAGGTGATGCGGTCGTAGGGGGCGACGCCGGAGGCGATCAGGGCACCGACGACGATGGCGGCGAGTCCGGCGTTGATGCGGTCCTGAGCGTACATGCTTCAGCCCTCCTGGCGGATCAGTTGCAGCAGTTCCTCGCCGTAGTGCTCGATCTTGGCGCTGCCCATGCCGGTGATGCCGGCGAGCAGGCCGTGGCTGACCGGGCGGCATTCGGCGAGTTCGCGCAGGGTCTTGTCGTGCAGGATGACGTAGGCCGGCACACCCTGTTCGCGCGCGGTGTCGGCGCGCCACTGGCGCAGGCGCTGGAACAGCGCGGCGTCGGGCGGCGCCAGATGGACCAC
>DILW01000195.1:0-59597 GCA_002425245.1 Betaproteobacteria bacterium UBA5582
ATCGAGGCGGAAGCGGGCGATCTTGTTGAGGCCGACGGCGCCGACAAAGTTCTCTTTCATCTGCGCCGTGCCGCAGCCGGCGATGCAGCAGCCGCATTCGATGCAGCGGTCGAGTTCGTAGATGGCTTCGGCCAGTGCCGGTTCCATGCGCGCTTCGAGCGCGTCGAGGTCGACGGCTTCGCTTTGCGCGATCCAGGTTTGCAGGCGTTCGGCGGTGCCGCGCATCCACTTGCCGGTATTCACCGACAGATCGCCGATCAACTCGAAGAAGGGCAGCGGGGCGAGGGTGATGTCGCTGCCGTAGTCGCGCGTCAGCGTGCGGCAGGCGAGCGCCGGCCGGCCGTCGACCAGCATTGCGCAACTGCCGCAGATGCCGGCGCGGCAGACGAAGTCGAACTGCAGCGAAGGGTCTTGCATCGCGCGGATTTCATTGAGTGCGATGAACAGCGTCATGCCTTCCGCTTCTTCCAGTTCGAAGGCCTGCAGGTAAGGCTTGCTCGCCGGATCGGCCGGGTTGCAGCGCAGGATGTGCAGGGTCAGGCGGCGCGGTGCCGCGCCCGGTTTCGGTTTGCGGAACAGCGTGATCATGCGTTTTCTCCAAGGCGCGCATTGTCACCGCGCAAGTGCGCCGGCAGCAGGTGGCGAAAAGGCATCAGCGCGGCTTGCACGGCATGCCGATCGCTGCCGGCCAGGGCGGCACGGGTGGCTTCCACTTCGGCTTGACGGCTGGCGGTCAGCGGGTGTTCGATGGCGTCGCGCCTGCCGTAGCCGCGCCAGCCGGGCGGCAGTTCCATGCGGGCGATGTCGACCGGCTCGTAATTCAAGGTCGGCAAGGTCTGCCCGGCGTCGGGCCAGCTTGCCAGGGTGCGCTTGAGCCAGTCGGCGTCGTTGCGCTGCGGGTAATCCTCGCGGAAATGCGCGCCGCGGCTTTCCGTGCGCTGCAAGGCGCCGTAGCTGACGCACAGGGCCAGCCTGAGCATCTTCTGCAGGCGCCAGGCCAGCGTCAGTTCGGGGTCGGCGCCGCCGCGCCGGCCGGAAAGACCGAGGTTGCGACTGCGCAGCAGCAGGTCCTGCAGCGTGTTGACCGCAGCAGTCAGCGCTTCGCCGTGGCGGACGATGCCGACCTGGGCGGTCATTGTCGCCTGCATTTCGCGCAGCAGCAGGCTGGCGCTTTCCTGACCATGATGATTGGCGATGGCGGAAAACTCGGCCTGCGCGCGCTCGAAACACTGGCGGATCAGCGCGGTGGACACCGTCAGTTCGCCATCCGGCGAGGCGCAGAAATCGGCGATGGCGGTGCCGACGATCATCCCGGAAACCACGGTTTCGGCGACCGAATTGCCACCCAGCCGGTTGAATCCGTGCAGGTCCCAGCAGGCCGCTTCGCCGCAAGCGAACAGGCCCTTGAGGCCGCGCGCCGCGCCGTGGGCGTCGGTGCGGATGCCGCCCATCGAGTAATGCTGGGCCGGGCGCACCGGAATCCACTGCTTGGCCGGGTCGATGCCGAGGAAGTACTGGCAGATTTCCTTCACTTCACGCAGCTTGTGGTTGATGTGGTCGGCGCCGAGCAGCGTGATGTCCAGCCACAGGTGCTGGCCGAAACGGTTGCTGGCGCCTTTTCCAGCCTTGATGTGTGCTTCCATGCGCCGCGACACCACGTCGCGCGACGCCAGTTCCTTCTTTTCCGGCTCGTAGTCGGGCATGAAGCGGTGGCCATCGACATCGCGCAGCAGGCCACCGTCGCCCCGGCAACCTTCGGTGACCAGGATGCCGGCGGGAAAGATCGCAGTCGGGTGAAACTGGATCGCTTCCATGTTGGCCAGCGGCACGACGCCGCTATCCAGCGCGATGGCGGCGCCGATGCCTTCGTTGATGACGGCGTTGGTGGTCGCCTGGTAGAGCCGGCCGAAACCGCCGGTGGCAATGCAGGTGGCTTTGGCGACATAGGCGCTCAGCTTGCCGTCGATCAGGTTGCGGACGATGGCGCCGTGACAGCGTTCGCCGTCGTGGATCAGCGCTACCGCTTCGCGTCGCTCGTGCACCGGAATGCCCTCGGCAACGGTCTGGTCGCTGACCGCGTAGAGCATGGCGTGGCCGGTGCCGTCGGCGACGTAGCAGGTGCGCCATTTGCGCGTGCCGCCGAAATCGCGGGCGGTGATCAGGCCGTGGGCGTCGGTGCTTTCTTCCAGCGTGACCGGTTTGCCATCGATGATCACCGTGCGCTCGCCTGCTTCAACGCGGTTCCACGGCACGCCCCAGGCTGCCAGCTCACGTACCGCCTTCGGCGCGACGTGGGTGAACATGCGCGCGACTTCCTGGTCGCAGCCCCAGTCGCTGCCGCGCACGGTGTCCTCGAAATGCACGTCCTCGTTGTCGCCGGCACCCTTCAGCGCATTCGCCAGGCTGGCCTGCATGCCGCCCTGGGCAGCGGCCGAATGCGAACGCTTGGGCGGCACCAGGCTGAGGATGATCACCTGCTGGCCGCGCTTCTGGGCTGCCAGAGCGGCGCGCAGACCGGCCAGTCCGCCGCCGATGACGAGGACGTCGCTATGGATGATGTCCATGATTCAGTGCTTTCCGTGCTCGACCGTAGTCTGGCCCGGCGGCAGGTAGCGCTCGCCGGCTCGCTCGGCATGGGCGCGACCCAGATCGATGTAGGCCAGCAGCGTGACCAGACCGAGGGTGATGAAAAAGGCGCTGAACGCGTGCCGGATGTGGCGCAGCCGACGGCGTCCGACGTTGGCATCGGCGCCGACGAACCAGCCCCATTTGACCGCCAGCCGGTACAGGCCGATGCCGCCATGGACTTCGGCGGTGAACAGCAGCGCCAGGTAGATCGGCCACATGCCGCCGGTCCATACGCGGTCGGCGGATTCGTAGGGGCCGATCATGTCGGGTTGGCTGACCATGTCGTAGAGGTGGATGGTGGTCAGGAAAAAGAGGGCGAAACCGGTCACCACCTGCAGCCACCACAGGCTGGTGTCGCCATGGCGCAGCCGGCTGCGATGTGCGGAAAAGGCGCGGTACTGGCGATAGCCGCCGGGAAACTTGCGCATCGCCAGCCAGGCATGGGCGACCAGCAAGCCGGTGACGCCGGCGGCAACCATCGACACCAGCACCGGTTGTGGTTCGCCGAACAGCCATACGCCCTCGAAGAAGCGGGCGACGTTGTAGAACAGTTCGTGGCTGATCAGGATGCTGGCCACGAAAAACATGTGGGCGACGAGAAACAGCGCCAGCACCAGGCCGCTCACGCTCTGCAGCAGGTCGAGGCGGGCTGGCCAGCTGCTGTTGCCGGGGCGGGCGTCGGCGAGCAATTCCAGGGCCTGCCCTGGGGGCACGGAGCGGGCAGGAGCCGGGGTGGTTTCCGGAAGGGATGGGGCGAGAGCGGTTTTGGCGATTTGGCGCATGGCTGATCTTCCTTTCCGGACGCTTTTCTGGCTGTTGTTATGGCTGCAATTTATCACGCCCGGACCGAAATGCCGACAATTAATTGTGCGATGCAACAATTCGTAATGTTCTGTCTATCAATTGTTTTATTGATTTGTTTGATATTAATGCCGCGGTGCAGCATGGTGCTTGCGGTGGTCGTTGCCCGCTTCTGTTAAGATGCTGCGGGCCGCATCCGCCGCCTAGACCTCCCCCGAAAACCGCACCTTGTCTACCCTCCAGGAAATTTTCTCGCCCGATGGCGCTTTTGCGCGTGCCATCGATGGCTACCGCATTCGTCCGCAACAGGTCGAGATGGCCGAGCGCATTGCCGAGGCCATCAAGAACAACGCGGTGTTCATCGCCGAAGCCGGTACCGGCACCGGCAAGACCTTCGCCTACCTGGTGCCGGCGCTCAGGTCGAACGGCAAGGTGATCGTGTCGACCGGGACCAAAACGCTGCAGGACCAGTTGTTCAACAAGGATCTGCCGACCGTGCGCGACATCCTCAAGGCGCCGGTCAAGATCGCGCTGCTCAAGGGGCGCGCCAATTACGTCTGTCCCTATCACCTGCAGCGTTCGCTGGCCGACGGTCGTTTCCTGACCCGCGAGGACGCTGCCGACGCCCGCCGCATCTCGGTTTTCGCCAAGACCACGCAGAGCGGCGACAAGGCCGAGTGCGTCGAGGTGAACGAGAATTCGCCGGTCTGGCAGCACGTCACCTCGACGCGCGACAACTGCCTCGGTCAGGAATGCCCGGACTACAAGGAATGCTTCGTCATGCAGGCGCGCAAGGAGGCGATGGCCGCCGATCTGGTGGTGGTCAATCACCACCTGTTCCTTGCCGACGTGATGCTGCGCGACGAGGGCATGGCCGAACTGCTGCCGGCCTGCAACACGGTGATCTTCGACGAAGCGCACCAGTTGCCGGAAGTGGCGACGCTGTTTTTCGGCGACAGCGTGTCCACCGCGCAATTCCTCGATCTGGCCCGCGACGCGCGGACCGAGGCGCTGACCCACGCCCGCGACTGCCTCGACCTGCCGGTGGCCAGCAAGGCGCTGGAAAAGGCGGCCAAGGATCTGCGCCTGGCCGTCGGCATCGACGCCGGCCGGTTCTCCGCCGGCCAGTTGCTGGAAAGACCGGAATTCGCCCCGGCACTGCAGGGGCTGCTCGAAGAAATCGCCCGCTTTGCCGCCATCCTGGAAACCCAGGCCGAGCGTGCCGAAGGCCTGGAAAAATGCTGGCAGCGCGCCGGCGAACTGGTCCAGCGTCTGAGTCAGTGGCAGCAGCAGCAGCCGGCCGACGCCGGCTATGTGTACTGGGGCGAGGCCTTCACCCATTCGCTGCAACTGAACGCGACGCCGCTCGACGTCGCCAACATCTTCCGCAAGCAGATGGGCGGTCATCCGCGCGCCTGGATCTTTACCTCGGCAACCCTTGCCGTGCAGGGCAAGTTCCACCATTACTGCGCCGAACTCGGCCTCGGCGATCCGGATTCTGCCTGCTGGCACAGTCCCTTCGACTACGGCGAGCAGGCCGTGCTCTACGCGCCGCTGGGCATGCCCGATCCGAATGCCTGGAACTACACCGAGTCCGTCGTCGACGCCGCCTGGCCGGCGGTGAAGGCGGCCGGTGGCGGTGCTTTCTTCCTGTGCACCAGCCTGCGCGCGATGCGCCGCACCCACGAATTGCTCAAGGCCAGGCTCGAAGACGAAGGCCTCGACATGCCGCTGCTGGTCCAGGGCGAGGGCAGCAAGAACGACCTGCTGCAACGCTTCCGCCACCACGGCGCGGCGATCCTGGTCGGCAGCCAGAGTTTCTGGGAAGGCGTCGACGTGCGCGGCGAGGCGCTGTCGCTGGTGGTCATCGACAAGATTCCCTTTGCCCCGCCCGACGATCCGGTGCTGGCGGCACGCATCGAGGAAATGAAGAAGCAGGGCCGCAACGCCTTCATGGAATACCAGCTGCCGCGCGCCGTGATCAATGTCAAGCAGGGCGCCGGCCGCTTGATCCGCGACGAGACCGACAAGGGCGTGCTGATGATCTGCGATCCACGACTTACATCAAAGCCTTACGGCCGCCGCGTCTGGCAAAGTCTGCCCCCGATGAAGCGCACCCGTGAACTGCAGGTCGTCCTCGATTTTTTCGCCAACCGATGAAAACCACCTTCGACCAACTGGCCGCCCGCCAGCCGCAACTTTTCTCTGCCGCCGACATCCGCGTCGACAAGGCGCAGCTCGAAGCCATGGCCGAGATTGTCGGCGCCATCGAGATGGTCCTGGCCTTGCCCGCCTTCCGCGCCGAGGTGCTCGCCCGGGCGCCGGAAAGTGCGCGCTGGCCGGTCGCCGCGCGCAGCGTGTTCATGGGCTACGACTTCCATCTGACGCCGGCCGGCCCGAAACTCATCGAAATCAACACCAATGCCGGCGGCGGCCTGCTCAACGCCTACCTGCTGGCTGCGCATGGCCATGCCGACGAGGCGGCCGCCTTCGTTGCCGACATCCTCGAAATGTTCCGCGCCGAATGGCGGCTGGAACGCGGCGAAGCGCCGCTGACGCGCATCGCCATCGTCGATGAGGCGCCGGCCGGGCAGTTCCTGGCGCCGGAGTTCGAGTTGTTCCGCGATCTGTTCGCCGCCAACGGCATCGACGCGGTGATCGCCGACCCGGCCGATTTCGTCCGCGACGGCCAGCGTCTGCTGCACGACGGCCAGCCGATTGATCTGGTGTACAACCGGCTGACCGACTTCTACCTCGAAGGCGAGCCCTGCCGCGCCATCCGCGAAGTCTTCCAGGTCGGCGGCGTGGTCCTGACCCCGCATCCGGCGGCGCACGCCACGCATGCCGACAAGCGTCACCTGATGCTGTTGTCCGACGCCGACAAGCTCGCCGCGCTCGGCATCGATGCCGCCACGCAGCGCATCCTGCTGGCCGGCGTGCCGCGCACCGTCACGGTCGATCCGGCCGACGCCGAAGCGCTGTGGGCCGGGCGCAAGCGCTGGTTTTTCAAGCCGCCGGCCGGTTTCGGCAGCCGTGCTGCCTATCGTGGCGACAAGTTGACCAAGCGCGTCTTCGACGAAATCCTCGCCGGCCACTACATCGCCCAGGAAATCGCGCCGCCGTCCGAACACGAGGTCATCGTCAATGGCGAAACGCAGACGATGAAGGCCGATTTCCGCTGCTTCGTGTACGACGGCCATATCCAGTGTGTCGCCGCCCGCCTGTACCAGGGGCAGACGACCAACTTCCGTACCCCCGGCGGCGGTTTCGCGCCGGTGTTCGCGGCTTGAACAGGTAGAATCCCGCCATGAAAGTTTTTGGCATCGCCGGCTGGTCCGGCTCCGGCAAGACGACGCTGCTGGAAAAGCTGATTCCGGCGCTGATCGCGCGCGGCCTCAAGGTCTCGGTGATCAAGCACGCGCACCACGGTTTCGACATCGACAAACCCGGCAAGGATTCCTACCGCCACCGCGAGGCCGGCGCCGCCGAAGTCATGCTCGCCTGCGGCACGCGCTGGGCGCTGATGCACGAATGCCGCGACGAGCCCGAGCCGCAGCTGGCCGAGCTACTGACCCGCCTGGCGCCGTGCGATCTGGTGCTGGTTGAAGGCTTCAAGCAGGAACCGGTGCCCAAGCTGGAAGTCCACCGGCCGGCCAACGGCAAGCCGCCGCTGTTCGCCGAGCGCGACGACATCGTCGCCGTGGCCTGCGACGAGGCCATTGATGCGCCGATTCCGGTGCTGCCGCTCAACGACATTGCCACGGTGGCCGACTTCATCGTCCGCCACTGCGAACTCAAGGTCTGACCATGCTCAGTTACGAACAAGCGCTCGAACAACTGCTCGCCGCCGCCCAGCCGGTGGCCGAAACCCGCCACGTGCCGATCACCGCCGCTGCCGGCCGCGTGCTGGCGCAGGCGCAGGTGGCCACGGTCAATGTGCCGCCACTCGACAATTCGGCGATGGACGGCTACGCCGTGCGCCTTGGCGATCTGCCGCAGGCCGGCGTCACGCTGCCGGTCAGCCAGCGCATTCCCGCCGGCACGGTCGGCAGCGAACTGCAGCCCGGCACCGCTGCCCGCATCTTCACTGGCGCGCCGGTGCCGCCAGGTTGCGACGCGGTGATCATGCAGGAACGCTGCGCAGCCGGCGACGGCGTCGTCACCATCAACCATGTTCCTCGCCTTGGCGAGAACATCCGCCGCTGCGGCGAGGACATCGCCACCGGTAGCGAAATCCTGCCCGCCGGCATCCGCCTGCGTGCCCAGGAAATCGCGCTCGCCGCCTCGGCCGGCCTGCCTGAGCTGCCGGTGCATCGGCGCATGCGCGTCGGCATCTTCTTCACCGGCGACGAGCTGGTCCAGCCCGGTGAGCCGTTGCCGCCCGGCGCCATCTACAACTCCAACCGCTACGCGCTGCGTGCGCTGCTCGAAGGCCTGGGCTGCGAAGTGCGCGACCTGGGCAGCGTGCCCGACCGCCTCGACGCCACCCGCGACGCGCTGCGTCGCGCCGCTGCCGACAACGACCTGATCGTCACCAGCGGTGGTGTCTCGGTCGGCGAGGAAGATCACGTCAAACCGGCGGTCGAAGCCGAAGGCCGGCTCGACATGTGGAAGATCGCGATCAAGCCGGGCAAGCCGCTGGCCTTCGGCGAAGTCAACAAACCGGAAGGCGGCACCGCCTGGTTCATCGGCCTGCCGGGCAACCCGGTCGCCGCCTTCGTTACCTGCCTGATGCTGGTGCGGCCCTTCATCCTGCGCTTGCAGGGCGTTGCCGACATGCGCCCCAAGGTGCTGCCGCTGACCGCCGATTTCACCTGGAGCCGGCCGGATAGCCGCCTCGAATTCCTGCGCGCGCGGATCAACGACGCCGGTCGTGTCGAGCTTTACCCGAACCAGGGCTCGGCCGTCGTCACCTCGCTGTGCTGGAGCGACGGGCTGGTCCTCAACCCGCCGGGACAGGCGGTTCAAGCGGGCGACAGCGTCCGCTTCGTCACTTTTGCGGAGTTGCTGGCATGAGCGTGAACATCCTTTACTTCGCCAGCCTGCGCGAAGCCTTCGGCACCCCTGGCGAGACCGTCGAGCTGCCGGCCGGCGTCGCCACCGTCGGCCAACTGCGCGACTGGCTGGTCGGGCAGGGCAGGGCCGAACTGGCTACCGCCAAGAACCTGCGCTGTGCGGTCAACCAGGAAATGTGCAAGGCCGATGCGCCGGTCAAGGCCGGCGACGAAATCGCCTTCTTCCCGCCCGTGACCGGAGGCTGAACGATGTCGATCCAGTGGTTCCCCGGTCACATGACCCAGGCCCGCAAGAAAGCGGGCGAGACGCTGGCTATGGCCGATGTCGTCGTCGAAGTGCTCGACGCCCGCCTGCCGCAGGCTTCCAGCAACCCGATGATCCACGAACTGCGCACCTTCCGCCAACGCCCCTGCCTGAAGCTGCTGAACAAGGCCGACATCGCCGACCCGGCGGTGACCAAGGCCTGGCTCGAACACTTCGGCAAGCAGCCGGGCGTGATGGCGGTCGCCATCTCCTGCAAGAAACCCGGCGACGTCGCCAAGATCCCCGGTCTGGCGCAGAAGCTGGCGCCGCACCGCAACGACGCGGTCAAGCCGCTGCGACTGATGATCATGGGCATCCCCAACGTCGGCAAATCGACGCTGATGAACGCGCTGGTCAAGAAGAAGGTCGCTGCCGTCGGCGACCAGCCGGCGGTGACCAAGGGCCAGCAGCGCATCGACATCAGCTCGCGGCTGACCATCTACGACACGCCGGGCATGCTCTGGCCGAAGATCGACCACCCGATCGACGGCCTGATGATGGCCGCCAGCCACTCGGTCGGCGTCAACGCCTACATCGACGACGAAGTAGCCACCTGGCTCGCCGGCTACCTGCTCGAACACTACCCGGCGCTGCTCCAGGCCCGCTACGGCTTCGACCTGCAAGGCATGGACGCGGTCGCCGTCCTCGAAGGCATCGCCCGCAAGCGCGGCTGCATCATTAAGGGCCGCGGCGGCGAGCTCGACCTGGAAAAGGCTGCCGGCATCCTGCTCAACGATTACCGCACCGGAACCCTCGGCCGCATCAGCCTGGAAACCCCGACCCTGCGCGCCAGTCGCCAGGCCGAACTGGAAAAAGCCGCCAAGTCGACGGCGGTCGCCGAAGCGTTGCCGGAAACCGCATTGCCCGGCGAAGACCCAGAGCAATAGGGGTTTTCTTTTCCGCAAAGCTGGTTATAATGCGCGCCTTCCCGCCGTCTGGCGGGATTGTTCCTCGATAGCTCAGTCGGTAGAGCGCCGGACTGTTAATCCGTAGGTCCCTGGTTCGAGCCCAGGTCGAGGAGCCAACCGAATACAGATTTGGGCACTTCAACAGAGGTGCCCTTTTTTGTGTTTGCGACGGCCATGGCAAGCCTCTCCTTGCTGCCAGAAACATCGACCTCTCTGCTCGTCACCTTGATTTCGCTGACTAGGCAATTGAGATATGCCTTGCCGAAGCCGCTGGAACGGTCCAGCAATTTTCGCGCAAGGCCTTGCAGAAATTGCTGACCTGCCCAGGTTGAATCTCCGGCAACGCACGGCGACAGCCCAAGCGATTGATTTGCTGATCAGTGCGATGTTCGACAATTCTCTGCCGACCCCAAACCGACTGAAAGTAGAGCAATGCGCAGGAGCTATTACCATTGACTTAACTCAAGTCTTGGGAGTCAAAGCATCATAAAATCCGCAGCTAAATACTGAACGATTGAGCCCTGTGTGAAGACCTTCGCTTCGATGTGCGACCTGAGGGATGCTTGCAGGCCGCTTGATTTATATGCGCGGCATGACGTTGAAACCGAGTAGGCATCACCATGAAGAAAACTGCCTCCATCCCAAAGGCCCAAGCAGCCGAAAAAGCCCTGTGCTTTGATGGTTACGTAGTTTGTATTGGCGCTTCAGCCGGCGGGCTGGACGCCCTGGAAAAGTTCTTTCAGTCCTGTCCGATCGACTGTGGCGCCGCCTTCGTGGTCGTCCAGCATCTTTCGCCCGACCACAAGAGCATGATGAACAACCTGCTGGCCCGGCACACCAAAATGCCGGTGATCATGGTTGAAGACGACATGCCGATCGAGGCCAACAAGGTTTACCTGATCCCGCCCGGCGCCATCATGCACGCCACGGCCGGTCATCTGCACCTGACGCCGAAAAGCGCGCGAGGACTGACGCTGCCGATCGATATTTTCCTGTTCTCGCTGGCCGAGAATTATGGCAGGCGTGCCCTCGGCGTGATCCTCTCCGGCACCGGCACCGATGGCACGCGCGGCGCGGTGGCGATCAATGCCGCCGGCGGTTTCCTCATGGCCCAGGAGCCGGAGTCGGCCAAGTTCGACGGCATGCCGCGCAGCGTCATCGCTACCGGCGTCGTCGATGCCATCCTGCCGGCCGAGGAGTTGCCGGCTCGCCTGGTGGCGCACATTCTGAACGTGCCCTACAAGGAATTGCCGGTCGAAACCAAGGTCATCCCGTATGCGACGATGACCAACGAGGAAGTGCTCGCCGGCTGCCTGCAGATCCTGCATCAGATTGGCGGCATCGACTTCTCGGATTACAAACCGGCGACCATCATGCGGCGGATCGAGCGGCGCATGCAGGTGCGTCACACGCCCGAGCTCTACCAGTACCTCGACCTGCTCGAAAACGACCGGGGCGAGGTGATTACCCTGCGTCGGGAAATGCTGATTTCGGTCACCAGCTTCTTCCGCGATCCCGAGACCTTCGCCGAACTGGCCGAAAAGGTCATCGCGCCGATGGTCGCGCAAAAGCTGGCCGGGGACACCATCCGCGTCTGGGTGGCGGGCGTCGCGACGGGCGAAGAGGCCTACACCATCGGCATGCTGTTCATGGAAGCCTTCGAGCGCGAACGGCGCTGGCCCAACCTCAAGATCTTCGCCACAGACGTCGATCTGCAGTGCGTCGAAACGGCGAGCATCGGCCAGTACCCGGAGTCTGCCGCGGCCGAACTGTCACCCGAACGCCTCGAACGTTTCTTCACCAAGAAGGGCGACACCTTCCTGATCAAGAACGAGTTGCGCCAGTGCGTGGTGTTTGCCCGCCACAACCTGCTCGCCGACCCGCCATTTACCAAAATGGACCTGGTCACCTGCCGCAACACCCTGATCTATTTCAAGTCGGTCGCCCAGGAACGCGCCCTGCGCTCACTGCAATACGCCATCAACCAGGGCGGCGCCCTGCTGCTCGGCTCCAGCGAATCGCTGGCGGCGATGACCGAAGGCCTGCAGACGATCAGCGCCAAGCACAAGATTTTCCGGCGCAAGGGCACGATCTCCATGCCCTTCCTGAACCGCAAGGGCAGCGCCATCTACGCCCACCCGGTCCTCGACAAGGCCCCCCAGGGCGTCAAGGGGCGCCGCCGCCCGATTGACCACAATGTGGCCGATGCCGGCGTGGCCGCGCTGATGGCCAGATATGCCCCGCCCGCCATCCTGGTCAATGAAAACCATGAGGCGGTACACCTTTATGGCGAGGTCAACACCTTCCTGCACAACAAGGAAGGCGCCGCCAGCCTGCAAATCAACCGCATGCTGCCCGATGCCCTGACACCGGTCGCCTCGGCATTGCTCTACAAGGCGGCGCGCGACAAGTGCTCGCTGCTCTCCGATCTGGTTGAGGTGCCCCTACGCAACGGCCAGCAATGCCACCTGAGACTGTCGGTACACCCGGTCGACAACGAGAGCGAAGAACGCCTGTCGCTCCTCTGTTTCGAGGTCGAATCGACCCAGGCTACTGAGGAAATCGAGTCGGTCGATGTGGACAAGGAAACCGTCGCCCGCATCCACATCCTTGAACGCGAACTTGGGGCAACCCGCGAGAGCCTGCAGGCGACCATCGAGGAACTGGAAACCTCGAACGAGGAACTGCAGGCGACCAACGAAGAGTTGATGGCCTCGAACGAGGAATTGCAGAGTTCCAACGAGGAGTTGCAATCGGTCAACGAGGAAATGAGCACGGTCAACGCCGAGTTCCAGGAAAAAATGCTGATCGTCAGTCGCATCAACGCCGACCTCGACAGCATGGCCAAGGCAGCTGGCGTTGCCACGGTCTTCGTCGACGCCGAGCTGAAAATCACCCGCTTCAGCCCGGATGCCTGCCAGATATTCAAATTGCGTGAATCCGACGTCGGCCGGCCGCTCGATGACATTTCGCACGTCCTGCAATATCCCGACTTGATGGTGGATATGCAAAAGACGCTCAAGACCGAGCGGATGACCGAGCGCGAAATCACCTCGCTTGATGACAGGAAAACCTACCTGGTCCGGATGCTGCCCTACCAGATTCCCTCAAGCCCCCTGCGCGGGGCGGTGGCGACCTTCATCGATGTTACGGCCTACCACGACGCCAAACGGCTCCAGGCAATCATCGATGCGCTGCCCGAGCATATTGCCGTCGTCGACGTGCTGGGAAAAATCATCATGATCAATGCGGCCTGGCGGCGGTTTGCCATGGCCAACGGTGATGCCGACCTCAAGCGCTCCGGCGTGGGCGCCAATTATCTCGATGCCTGCCGGGCCGGAAACCACGACGACGACGAAATCGCCAAAGCCGCCGCCACCGGGCTGCGCGGCGTGCTGGAGGGCAGCAAGCAGATGTTCACCCTCGAATACCCGTGCCACTCGCCGACGGAAAAACGCTGGTTCGTCATGAATGTGGCGCCGGTCATCGGCCAGGACTACGGCGCGGTCGTCAGCCACGTCAATGTGACGGCGCGCCATGAAGGTAAATCATCATGAGTTATCGCCAGGTCAACCTGACCGAACTGCGCGAGCGCGCCCTGAAGGCCATCGAGCGAACACGGGCGGGGCTTGACGATGCACCGGGCAGCACGGCTGAAAAGGACAAGCAGCATCTCGTCGAGGAGTTGCGCGTCTATCAGACCGAGCTGGAAATCCAGAACCAGGAACTGCTCGAATCCCAGAGCGAAACGGCGCTGGCCCTGGAAAAGTATCGCGCGCTGTTTGCCTTCCTGCCGCTGCCTGCCGTCATCATCGACGCTCAGGGTTTCATTCTCGACGCCAACCTTCAGGCCAGCGCATTCCTTGGCCTGAGCCAAAACGCGGCCTTGCAGCGCCGTTCGGTGATTCAGTTGTTCGAATCCGAGAGCCGCGGCGAAATCTACCGCCTGCTGCGCGATCGTTCGAACGAAGCGGCCCAGACGCTCAATCTGCTCAGCCTGCGCGTCGGCGATCAGACCATCATCGCTGACGTGCATGTCATCCACTTGCACGAGGAAGCGACGCCCGAAGGACGGACCGTCCTGCTTTTTGTCGACCAGAGTGCGGAAATGGCGCTGCGCGAGAGCGAGCACAATCTGCGCAGCCTGGCGGACAGCAGCATGGGGCTGATCTGGGCGGCCGGTGCCGACCGGCTCTGTTATTACTTCAACAAGGGTTGGCTCGAATTTACTGGCCGGACGCTCGAACAGGAGCAAGGCAATGGCTGGGCCGAAGGCGTGCATCCGGAAGACCTTGAGCGCTGCGTCTCCTGCTATGACCAGCACTTTGACGAACGCCAGGCGTTCAGCATGGATTACCGCCTGCGCCGGCACGATGGCGAATACCGCTGGATTCGCGACAACGGTACGCCGCGCTTTGACAGCGAAGGTCGATTCATCGGTTACATCGGTCATTGCCTCGACATCACGGACCGCGTGGAGGCCGAGCAGTCGCTGCGCAAGCTTTCCCAGGCCGTCGAACAAAGTCCGGAAAGCATCATCATTACTGACCGGAACTCGGTGATCGAATACGTCAATGCGGCCTGCCTCAAATCCACCGGCTACAGCGAAGCGGAGCTGATCGGCCAGAATCCGCGCATATTCAATTCCGGCGAAACGGCGCCGGAGGTTTATGCGCGCCTCTGGGAAACGCTGGGGCAAGGCAAACCCTGGGCCGGGCAGTTCTGCAACCGACGCAAGGATGGCGCGGTCTATTACGAACACGTCCGCATCGCACCGATTCGTGATGTCAAGGGCGAAATCACGCATTACGTCGCGGTCAAGGAAGACATCACCGAGAAGATGCGGATTGCCAAGGAACTGGATGCCTATCGCGAACATCTCGAAGAGATGGTCGCCAGCCGTACGGTTGAACTGGCTCACGCCCGGGATGCAGCGGAAGCGGCCAATATTGCGAAGAGTGCCTTCCTGGCCAACATGAGCCATGAAATCAGGACGCCGATGAATGGCGTCATGATGCTCACCCATCTGTTGATGCAGACACCGCTCAACCCCAACCAGCAGGATAAGCTAAGCAAGGTAGTGGACTGCGCCGAGCATTTGCTGAGCGTCATCAACAACGTGCTCGACATCTCGAAAATCGAAGCCGGGAAGATGGCCCTGGAAGTTGGCCGGTTCTCGCTGCGCGAGGTGTCAGGCCGGGCAATCACGATGATCCAGGCCAAGGCAACGGAAAAAGGCTTGAAACTCAGGCTGGTCGTCGATCCACAGCTACCGCACGAGCTCATCGGCGACGCCACCCGGGTCAGCCAGGCGTTGCTGAACTATCTGGGCAATGCCTTGAAATTTACCGAGCAGGGAGAAATTGTCCTGCATCTGGAGCAACTGGCGTCCGAGGGAAAACGGGTCAAGATTCGCTTCTCGGTCATCGATACCGGCATCGGCATTGACGACGAAACACTCAGGCACCTGTTCCAGAACTTTGTGCAGGCCGACAATTCAACCACCCGGAAGTATGGTGGTTCCGGCCTCGGCCTGTCGATTACCAAGCATCTGGCCAAAATGATGCAGGGTGAGGCCGGCGCGGAAAGCGAACTCGGAAAAGGCAGCTGCTTCTGGTTCTCCGCCACATTTGAACGGCCAAACGAGTTGGCGACTGACAGTCATGCGACGGCATACCCAAGTTCCGACATATCCCCTGAAGACTTGCTCAAACGCGATTTCAAAGGGACGCGGGTGCTGGTGTGTGAGGACAATACGATCAATCAGGAGATCATTTCGGAGGTGCTCGCCGACGTCGGCTTTGTCGTGGATATTGCCGAAAATGGTGCTGTCGCAATTAGTCTGGCGGAGACAAATGACTACCGCCTCGTCCTGATGGATATGCAGATGCCGATTGTCGACGGACTGGAAGCGACCCGAAAGCTGAGAACGATGCCCGGCTACGTGGCCACACCGATTCTGGCGATGACCGCGAATGCCTTTGAAGCTGACCGCGAGGCATGCTTAGAGGCAGGCATGGATCACTTCATCACCAAGCCAGTCACGCCGGAGGCCTTGTTTGATTCGATTTATCGCTTGCTCTGCCCGTCTCGAAGGTTGTGATTCTGGCGTGCGCAGATTCGAAATCGAACTGCTGCGATGATTTAGGTTTGTTTGACGTCAGCTCCACGGGAAGACCGAGGAATGCCGCAGGGCGGTTTGGGTGGGCGACGGCCTATGGGGCGGGCTTTCTCTTATAGGGAAAGATTGGCGATGGCTTTCAGACCCTGTTCGATGTTTTTCTTGGCGGCGCCCTCAACTGCCAGACGCAGGCGCGTGACTCCTGCCGCCGCGTCACTGAAGGTTGCGGTATGGGACGACTTGATTCCTTGCTTGAAGGCGATGGAACGATCCGACTGCTTGACCAGCACCCAGGTCGCTTCCATCTCGACGTTGAAGCTCAGCCCGAACATGGGCTTGTCGAGACGGACGATGGTGACCATAAGGTCGTAATCAGCCGCTGCGCCCTGAACCACGGTTTTGAAAACCTTGTTCTGGGTGATCGAACTTTCGATCGCAGCCTTCAGATCCTCGTCGGCAATATTGCTGCTGTCCATCGCGCCAGTCTCGCTGCCACCGCCAGTTTTGACAGCCACCGAGCGGTCATGCTACTTGGCAACCGTTATGGCGCCCGACACCATTGCTTCGCGATTGGCAGAAGAGGCACAACCCGCCAGTCCAATAACTGCGACGAGTAGTGCTGAGATCAATTGTTTGTTCGAGATCATTATTTGGCTTCCTTGAAGATGTTACCCATTACTTCTTCGACCATTTCCTTGGGTGACTTGCGGGTGAGAGAACTGTGCAGTGAATTTCCGGTGGCCATCGGATAATCGGTCTGGGGGTCACGAATGGTGATGGTCAGCTCAAGCAGATACATCGTGATGTCCCACATCCAGCGATCGACTGTAGGTGACCAGCGCATTTGCTTCTTTCGGTTTCCCGACGCCTTCGGTAACGGTATATCCACGACGTCGCAGATCATCCGCGATCAGGGTACTGATGCCGGCCGTCTCATCAGGAATCTTGACCACGTGAATGGTCTTGATGGAACGCAAGTCTGTTGTCGGATCAACCTTTGCCGTCGCCCGATTGGCGCAGCCGGAGAGCGTCCCAAGTGAAATCATTAGCGCCGCGATGAACGCGATTTTTTTCATGTCCCACCTCTTTTGATTAGGAGGCGGAATGATCTTTTGATTTATATGTCATTGAAAGTGTTGGGGCTGTTGCTCTTGGCAAGAAGCCTAATGCTGGTTCCTGCTCGCTACGGCGACCAAGCCCCGTCCTGCCTCACTCCACCACCCGAAACAGCAGCAAATCCATCGCCTTCTCCCGCACCGGCACAATTGCCCGGTACTCCGGGCTGTCGGCCCAGCGGTCGGCCGCTTCGGTGCTCGGGAAACTGAGTTCGACGCAGGCTTCGAAGGGGGCGCAGGGGAGCTCGTTCCAGTAGGTTTTGTCGACCGCGCCGCGGGCGACGATGCTGCCGCCGTGGCGTTCAACGGTGGCGCCGACCTGGTTGCGGTAGGTGTCGAAGGCGGCCGGGTCCTTCAGGCGGATCAGGCCGATGATCTTGACGGGCATGGGTGTCTCCGGTGGGGCACTTGGTGGTGGATCAGTCGTGGATCGACGGCAGTTCGCCGTCGACGATGCGGACCCGCAACAGACGCTGGAAGAACAGGCTGTTGGGCACCTGCAGCAAGGTCGGTTCGCGGCCGGGCAGGGTTTCGCGGATGGTCGTGTAGATCAGCCGGATGTCCAGCACCTCGCCGCCGAGGCCGGGCTTGTCGCCGTTTTCCAGGAGTTCGATGTGGTCGTGCAGGCGAAAGGGGCGGGTGGTGTAGATCAGGACTGCGCAGAAGATGTTGGAGAGCACGCTCCAGGCGGCGAAGAAGGCAACCGCGGCGACCGTAGCGAAGCCGGTGATGGCGGTCCATAGCACTGCGCCGGAGACGTTGAAGCGGTCGAGCACGAGCAGGATGACAGCGAAGTAGATGACGATGCTGGCGAAACGCCGGCCACCGACCACCAATTCCAGCGGCAGGTCGTGGCTGCGCACCAGGCGGCTGATGATGCGCACCAGCAGCGCGCGCAGCAGCAGCGCGGCGACGACGATGAGGACGATCTGCAGAGCGAGCGTGATCACGTCGAGCCAGGGATGAGCCCAGTCGGGGAGGTAGTCATTCATGTTCATGTTCTTGCCGTCTGGTCGATGGCGTCCTGTTTTTTCAGGGGCAGGATAAACCAGAAGCTGCTGCCTTGCCCCGGTGTGCTGTCGACGCCAATCTCGCCGCCCATGAGCTGGACCAGGCGTTTGCAGATGACCAGGCCGAGTCCGGCGCCACCGTACCTGCGGGTGGAACTGTTGTCGCCTTGTTCGAAGGTGTTGAACAGGCGCGCCAGCGCTTCCGGTTCGATGCCGATGCCGGTATCGATGATTTCGAAGCGTACCCGCAGTGTTTCGGGGCCGTCTTCCACGGGGCGAACGCGCAGGCTGACCGTTCCCTGTTCGGTGAATTTGATGGCGTTGCCGACCAGGTTGTGCAGGATCTGATCAAGCCGCTGCGGGTCGCCTTTGAGCGGAAGCGTTGCGAGTTCTTCCGGCACCTCGCTGCCAAGTACGATGCCTTTGTCGGCGGCTGCGGGCGCGAGTTCACTCATCGTCCTGTCGATGTGCTGGCCGAGTTGCATGGGCAGGTTGTCGAGCACCAGGCGGGCTGCTTCGATCCGGGCGATGTCGAGAATGTCGTTGAGCACGTGGAGCAGGCGTTCGGCCGATAGTCTGGCCATGTCGAGCTGATTCAGGCCCCGGGTGTCCTGCATGCGTCGTCGGGCCAGATCGATCATGCCCATCACGCCGTTGAGCGGAGTATGCAGTTCGTGACTCATGTTGGCCAGGAAAGCGCTCTTGGCGCGGTTGGCGGCTTCTGCTGCGTCCCGGGCGGCGACCAGTTCGGCGGTCCGGCGTTCGACCAGTTCCTCAAGGTGGTTTCGGTAGCGTTCAAGTTCCGCTTCGACCTCTTTGTGTTCGGTGATGTCGCGGCTGATGCCGAAAATGCCGACGACCTTGCCGTGCTTGTCGAACAACGGCCACTTGTTGGTCTGCACGAAACGGCGCTGACCCGTCTCGTCGTAATAAGGGTCGATCCGGTCGAGCAGTGGGCGGCCCTCGGCGAAAACCGGGCGCTCCTCGGCTTCGTAGATCGCCGCCGTCTCGGCCGGGAAGACTTCTCGGTCGTGCTTGCCCAGCATCTCTCGCCAGTCGTGATGTCCGGTGATCCTGGCGAGCGTCTGGCTGCAGAAACGGAAGCGGCTGTCGGCGTCCTTGAAATAGACGAAATCGGTGGTGTGGTCGAGAAAGGCTTCGAAATCCCGACTGAATCCCTGCAGCCTGGCCTCGGCCTGGCGCCGGCTGCGGATGGCCCACCACAGGGCGAGTGCGATTGAGGTGGTGACTACCAGGCCGGCCAGCAGGATGCCGATGATGATGCGGTTGCGGGATTCGGTTTCGGCAGTGCGCAGTTCGAGCAGTTCTTCCAGTCTTTGCTGGTAATGCCAGCCGCCCTGATAGAGGTTGCGCCCCGGCGTGATGTCGTGGATGACCGAGAGCAGCACGCGGCGGCCCTTCAGCGAGAACGGCTGGGACTGCACCTCGACGGTGCGGATTTCGCCGCCGGCCAGCGCGTGGCGGAAGATGAAATAGTTGCGCCCCTCCCGTTCGGCCAGCGCGCGTTCTTCAGCCACCTGCCCGGGGCTGAGGGTATTGATCTCCTGGATGCTCATCGTCCTGAGAACGTCGCGGTCGTATCCGTAAAAGCTGGCAGCTGCAGGGTTGGCGTCGACGATTCGGCCGGATTCCGGTTCGATCAGCAGCATGACTGTACCGTGCGCTTCGAAAACTTCGCTGAACTCAAGCGCCGCCGCCGCTGCGGGTAGCAGCAGTGCTGTCAGCAGGCACAGGCAGGCCTTCAATGGCTTCAACAACATATCCCCCGATATGACTTTTTTCATAAGTATCGTGTTATCCGACAAGCTTCTCAAGCGCTGGCTTCAGCCACTGCCTGTCCAGATCACCAGGCAGCCGAAGCCGGCAAAGGCCAGTCCCGGTAACAGCCAGAACAGGCCGCTGTGGATGGCATTCAGTTCGATCAGGTAGTGCTGCGGTGCTTGCGGATCGTAGTAGATGTCGCGCCTCTCGCCGACGGCGTGGGCCGCCGCCAGGCGTGCGGCGTGGCCGGGGTCGTCGGCCGCTTCGCCGTGCTGCGCGAGGTAGGACTGGCCGTTGACCTGGTAGCGGTAGCTGAGCAGCGCACTGTAGCTGACGCGCTGGCTTGGTCCCTTGTCCCTGTGCGTGCGGTCGATAACGTGTTTCATCACTTCGGCCCGCTCCAGGGTGGCGGTGGTTTGCGGCCACCGGCGGCTGGCCCGGTCAACACGGAGCTTGCGGATGGCAACCGGAACGAAGATCAGGCCGATCAGGATGAAGGCCGCGCCAACCAGGATGACCAGCGGGGAGGATGCGTTCGCGCCGTCCATGGTGTGTGCCCTCAGTCGCTGCCGATGGCGAGGAAATCCTGCACATTGACGAGCAGGCCGAGCATTGCGCTGTTGAAGATCAGCAGTCCGAGCAGGGTGGCGATCACCGCCGCCGGACCCGGCGGCACGTCCAGGGTTTGCGCCGGGTCGGCCGGGTTGTAGTGGAAGGAGATTCTCGCCGCAGCCTTGAGTGCATCGGCTTGGTCGCGGGTGGCAACGCGCTGTACCGTCTGTTTCCGATAATCGCGGCCGGCGACCTGGTAACGGTAGTCAAACACGGCTTCATAGTAGTCCTGGCGCGAGCTTGGGCTGCCCTCGCGTTCGTGGACCACCCGCAGCAACTGCACCGTGTCCGCCTGCACGCTCAGGCGGGGCCAGCGTCCACTCTGGGTGTATTGCTGCCAGCGGGCAGACAGCCGACGCAACAGACTGACGTCCACCGCGATCAGGATTGCGGCAATCAGCCAGAACAGCGGGTGCACCTCGCCGAAAACTGCATTCATCGTCTGGCCTCCCCCAGATATTTCTCACGCAGGCAAACAGCTCAGCTTTGTCGTGCAGCAATTCGACCTCGGGCGTGGCCAATGGTTCTCGGGCATCGCCTGGGCGCCGAAAGCGTGCGCCCTTCCGGTTTTGTGTCTATAATTCGCGCCTCCCGCCGTCTGGCGGGATTGTTCCTCGATAGCTCAGTCGGTAGAGCGCCGGACTGTTAATCCGTAGGTCCCTGGTTCGAGCCCAGGTCGAGGAGCCAGAAGATTCAATCACTTAGCCCGCTGCCAAGCGGGCTTTTTGCTATCTGAAGGCTGTTTTTGCTGCATTTTTGCTGCAACCTCCTGCGCACGTTCTGCTGCGGCATCGCTATACTCATTTTTAGGAGTCAGCGATGGCAACGATCACCAAACGGGGTGACTACCAGTTTCAAGCAATCATTCGCCGCAAAGGCTATCCATCTCAAACCAAAACTTTCGAGTCCCGGGCCGACGCCGAGCGCTGGGCAAGGGAAGTGGAAGCCAACATCGATACCGGCTATTTCCGGGACCGGCGTGAAGTAGAACGCACTAGCCTCGGTGAGGCCTTGCAGAAATACCTTGAGCAGGTCACCCCGAAGAAAAGGGGGTTGGTCGCCGAGCGCAATCGAATCCTGCAACTTCAGGCTCATCCAATATCGTTACGCCCTCTCGCCAGCCTGCGCGCCAAGGATTTCGTAGAGTATAGAGACGAGCGACTGAAACTGGTCAGCGCCAACACGGTCCGGCTCGAGTTGGCGTTGCTCTCTCATATGTATACCATTGCCATTAAAGAATGGTCAATGCCGCTGATGCACGAACTGCGTAATGTCCGCAAGCCTCAGGCGGGACCTGGGCGGGAGCGGCGCTTATCCGCTGAGGAAGAAAAGCGTCTGCGCAAAGCCATCTATCGTCCTCAGGCTCGTGGCGCCGAGGTTTGGCTTGAAGCATGCATCGATATCGCCCTGGAAACAGGAATGCGCGCCGGGGAAATCCTTTCGCTCGAATGGCGCCAGGTCAAACTTGATGCCGGCACCATCCGTCTGGATATGACGAAAAATGGTAGCGCTCGTACCGTGCCACTCACCCTGAAGGCCGCCGAGACTCTGCGGCGCTTGCCCCGGGACATAAGCGGGAAGGTCATCCCCAACTTCCACGACACCTCCGGACTTGACCGAGCCTTCAAGCGCGTTTGCAAGGCTGCCAAAGTCAGCGACCTGCGCTTTCACGACCTCAGGCATGAAGCCGCCTCCCGTTTCGCGCCGCTGATGACGGCACAAACGCTGGCGAAAATAATGGGCTGGAAGGCGATTCAGATGAGCATGCGCTACTACAACCCCACCGATAGCGAATTGGTCGACGTGGTCCGCCGGGCGCAACTGGCGGCGTAGCTTTTAACACTAAGTAGCAGGGATAGCGTCAAGGATCGAAGGCCCAAGCCTTCGTCCTTGACGCCGCTCAGCACAAGCAACTACATTGCAACTGCTGCCGCAAACAACGGTAGCCAGGATTGGCGTCCTGACTGGAGCACAACGATATGGCATGGCCTCAACCATGCCATTTGTCGTTGCGGCGGTTCGTCCCTCTATGGGCGGCCGTACGGGGGGAACCGCAAGGTTCGCCGGTGCTCCATCGGTACGCCAACTCCTGTATTGGCCGCCCACCCGATTGGCGTCGCGTGGGCAAGCAATCCACCAATGGAGCACCCACATGAACGATTCGCAGACACCCATACCGGATAACCCGGACAGCTTTACTGCCGCCGTCAAAGCCGCCTATCCAAGGATGGCAGCTTTGCTCGAAGCCCACCCGGAAATCAACAACGGGCATTTCCAGTCTCAGGCTGCGGCCATTACGATGGAAAATGGCAGCCTGAAATCCAAGCGCAAGAAGTTCTTCGAACTGGCCGACGTCTTCAACAAGGCAACGGGCAAATATGCCGTCTGTCAAAAAGGCTGCGCCCACTGCTGCTACATGCCCACGATGATTTATGCCCATGAAGCCGAAATCCTCGGGCAGGCGACGGGCATCAAGCCAGCGCCTGTGCCTTATCGCGACCGCTCAGTCGTGCTCGCGGATGCGGTCAGGCAGTTCGGACCGCCATGCCCCTTCCTCGGCAAAGACAACGGCTGCACCGTGTACGATCATCGTCCGCTCATCTGCCGGCTACACCACTCGTTGAATAACAACCCTAACGACTGTGTCGTCTCCGAAAGTGGAACCAAGGCGCCGATAGCCAAAATCGATGCCGACGTGATTGAAGCGCCCTACCACGCACTGGTCTTGCGCCAAGCGTCGAGGGAGCCCTGGGGTACCATCCAGATGTTCTTCCCCAATCGGTGATGAGCAGTGCTGCCTACGCGCTTTAATCGCGTGTAGGCGGTTTCCTTCACGGCCAAAGGGGCAACATTGTCATCACCGGCAGGTTGAGCGGCGGTAACACCGATCCGCCCATTTTCTTAAGCATCCTGTTTGTCTCTGCGTGAAGTCGTTTTACCTGTTGGCGGATACCGGCAAACATGGGCAAAGCGCGCAAGACAGCAAAAGCCTGATTTATGGATGGGTAGTCACGCTGTTTCGCCGCCGCAACCAGCAGCGCTTCCCACTCCGCGTAGCGGCGCCCCGGCAGACGCCAGGTCCAAGTCACTTCGTTGCGCAATTGCCCATCAGCGGTTTTGTAGTGCTTAGGCTGGCGGGTGAGTTGGTAGCCCATCCATTCGATGCGCTGCTCCTTGTTACTGGCATCAAGAGCAGGGCCAGGGTGGGCAGCATCATCACCTAAGCCATCGCGCCCCGGGGTGCTGAGCATCAGCCAAGCAATAGGCGTCTGTGGCCCCGCATCGGCATCCAGTTCGTTGTATCGATGTTCGAGTACGAGATGCGTATTGGCTCGCCCGCTCTGCTTGCGATAGGCGCGGGCTGCTGGGTCAGCAAGGAGCCGATAGTGTTCCCACTTGTTGAGGAAGCCTGGCAGCTTGCCGATGGGAATCTGGTCAGCCGTCCAGAGCGAGTAGCCCTGGCTGACCAGGCGGAGTATCAGTTGTAATTCGGCAGTGCGGTTTCGGGGGGCTTGTAGCGGCTGATCCATCACGGTTCCTTCTCAAAATTTAGTATAGGAAGGTGCGACGTAAAACCGCCAAGAGGCTTCTCTCGGCTTTGGCTACGGCATAATGAGGCGCGGGAGGAATGCAATGCTGATTAAAGCACCAGATGACAAATCAAAGCGCCTGAAATTGCTTCGGGAGCTACAGCGATCGGACAGGCTTGAAACGCATCAGAAGGAATGGCTTCGCAAGGAATTGCGGAAGCTTGAGCCAGGTGTTGCTGGTGAGCGAGATGCGGCGCACTACCTTGACTTGTCTTTTTCGGAGAGCAAAAACCACGCTGTTCTTCACGATTTGCGACTGGAGGTAGATGACCAAAGTGCGCAGATTGACCATTTGGTCGTCGATAGAACGCTAACGTTCTTTCTCCTCGAAACTAAAACCTACAACGGTAGCCTGCACATCAATGACCGTGGTGAGTTCATGGTCGAGTACGCGGACGAGAAAAAATTCGGTATTGAATCCCCTATCGAGCAAAGCAGACGTCACGAGACAGTGCTAAAAAAGGTACTTGAACGTGTAGGTATTACCGGTCGGATGGGAACGAAACCGACGTTCCATCACATAGTCATGGTTCATCCTAAGGCAATCATTCACCGGCCAGACAGCAAGGTGTTCGATACCTCATCCGTGATCAAGGCCGACCAATTTGCAAGTTGGCATAAAAAATTCGTGGATAAACTGTCCGGGTTTTCTGTGGTGTCTGGCATGCTCAATACTCGTAGTCGGAACACAGTGCTCGAATGGGGAGAACTGCTCAAGGCGGAGCACAGTCCTCGCAACCCTCTCGAATTGCCAGACTTCATGAAGCCTAAGCAATTACCGGCAGAACAGCAGCAGGTATTAGCTGCGGCACCAGCAGCGACTGGAACATCACCTCCTCAATTGGACGCCGTATGTTTTGCATGCGGAAAGCCACTAACGGAAAAGGTGGTCAAGTTCTGCAAAGACCAATCCGCTCGCTTTGGCGGAAAGCTTTACTGTTACAACCACCAATCATCAAACAGAGCGAAGTAAAAATCGCTCGGGCTCATCCCGAGCGACCCGCGCGCAGGCGCAGCCGGAGCGTTCAATGAGACGATTGAGCGAAGCGAACAAATGGACTGGGATGGGTGTAGCCAGCGAGCGCGGTAGAGAAGCGCGAAAGCCGACTATACTGAGCAAGGCCAAATCGCAGCAGTCAGCGATACGGTAACGGTGCGCCAACACCTCGACCTGCGGGTCAGTGGGGCGCGCCAACGCCCCCTGACATGTTTTGACGCTGGCAGTGCCAGCACCCGGGCGCCACCCGGGAAGTTGCGTAGCGCGTAGTGCTCTTAATCGAGCTTGCTATGTGCGGGAGGGAGGACCAGGACTAATCCGTGCCCAGCACGAGTAACCCCTGGTCTTTATCTCATGCAAAAAATCGGAGGCGAACAGCCTCGGACGGGTGCGAACGTGCAAAGGCGCCGGGTGGAAATACCCGGTAGCCGAGATTAAAAGGAAAGCGGGTGTAAATCCCGTCGACGGAGCCGCATGAAAGTGCGGAACGTCGCCAACACGGCGAACCTCTACAAAGTACATCGGAAGGTGTGCATCGGACAGATGGGGCAAGTGCCCCAGGCTGCTCGGGCCAGCGGTTCTGTGACACCGGTAGCACGGTGAGGCAGACAGCGGCGGGTGATAGCTTAAGTCGAAAGCCCCCCCATCCCTGCGGGGACGGCGGCGAGTTGGTAAGCGTGGCAGCGACATAGGGCCTTCAGTGCCTGGTCATAGTGGAAGCTCTATGGAAGAACAATCAATTTAGAAGTAAGCGAACCGTTTCTCCCGGTCCGGGTCGCCCAAACACGGGGATGCTCCGTTTTGATTGCTATTGAGTGAGCTAGTCGCAAAGTACGCAAAAAACCTTTTATGAACGCGGTGCAAAATGCTCCTTGGAGCGCGCTCGGTGGCACGGGCGCGACGGCTGTAACGAAGCCGAAAAATCTCTCGGGTGTATAAGCGAGTGACCTCAGGAAAGCCGTTTCTCCGTGACATGGAGGGCGAGCGGTAGCCAGTAGTTTTGGCTTGCTTGTGGGAACGACGTGACGAAAAGCAAGACAAGCACCTTGGCGGGTGCAGCAGGTGGAATGGGTCTGCTGGGGTTGGCGCCCCTCAGACTTCCGATTCAACGCTCCGTTTGGCGACGGTGGCGCGGTCGCTCAGGTTTGTGCTGTGCATGATCCTGAGCGGAATGTATCAAGACTTTGAGGACAACGGCGACAGCCGAGCGGGTGCTGACCCCGTTAACTCTATAGCCCCCAGCGTCAGCGCTGCTGGGGGTTCCTCAATAACAGCACAGGGCTAGTTGAGGGTGCGAAGGTTGCTGGCTGTTTTGCCATACCTACGAGCGACCTGCTCCGCTTTGGTCGGACGTCCGGGGCGTCGCGGTGTTGAATTCGGGCAGTCTGCGGCAATCGCTTGAGGCTGACGCTTTTCATAGAGAGCATCAAGCCAGGTATCTACATCGCGCTGGCGAAAACGCAGGCGTCCGCCGAGGTTCAGACAATCGGGCAGTGAGCCGCCGTTGCTATGGCGGTTGTAAATGGTCTGGACAGATAGCCCTGTAAGGTCGGCAAGGTCTTTGGTGGTGAGAAGGCGTTCCATGCAATCATCCTGTTCATGCCGGGACATTCCGGCTGATAGTATAGGAACGATTAGCAAAACTTGACCGCAGTTCGGCCAATCCGGCCGTTGGCCTAATACGCGGAATCGGGCTGCAACCTGTTGCTTACCTGCCGTTCAGCCTTGGGAGGCGATGGACGGCAGCTTTCCCATCCAGCGAATGCGAACTCCCGACTCTAAGCGGTCGTTAGCAGTGCCACCGCATCAGTGGCAGGTTGCTGAACGAACCAGTTTGGACAGCAGATCTGTGGGACTAAGCAGAGTTGCCCGCAACAACGAAACCTGGATCAGCTCATTGGCTGTAAAAAATCTGGTTGAGTAGTTTAAAAAAATTAGAAACTCTATTCATCCATTTTCGGTTGAATGCTAGGCATTTTTCTGGTAGAATCGGCTCGCAATGAGTAGAAAGTTGTGCTCATTAATACAAGGAGAGAGGAAAAATCATGCTTACGCCATTTGGCAGGTTCCTGAGAAAGCTACGGATTGATCAAGGCGAGCTGATGAAGGACATGGCCGACAAGTTGGGGGTTACCGCCTCCTATTTGAGCGCAGTTGAGATGGGCAAGAAGGCAGTTCCAGAGGCATGGCTTCCGCAGTTGTTGGAGCAATACGGGCTGCCTGATGTTGCACATCTTCGCGAGCTTGCCAATGAATCAAGGCCGGAATACAGACTTTCGATCCCTGTTGGGACTGATGATTTGAAACGCAAAACTGTTGCTGTTTTTGCTAGGGAGGTTGGTTCGATGGATGCGAAGGCTCTGAATGATTTGTTGGATGTGATGCTCAAAAAGGGAGAGTGTGAATGACTGTTCGGGGCTTGCCTGTCCCGATTCGGGCTCGGGATGAAATTGGTCTGATTGCCCAGGTCGTCAGGCAAAAATGTAATGCCTTGGATCATCCTCGCTTCCCGATTGTGGAAGTGGTTGAGGCAATTGTTCAGGATGGATTTGAGGTGTTAGAGCATGGCGACATAGGGAGTAACTATGGCCTCACTTATCCTGATGCAAACAGGATGCTGATTCGCAAAGATACCTACGATGCAGCATGTGACGGGAAAGGCTGGGCAAGGGAGGTGATGGCTCATGAGTTAGGCCACCTGATTCTGCACCGTGGCATCCCTTTGCCTTTTGCTTCCAAAGAGGCAGAGGAGCAAAAACACTCAATATTGGGTGACAGTGAATGGCAGGCTAATACCTTTGCCGAACTCTTGCTGGCACCTTTGGAGGTAATACGAGGCATAGCCGATACGAGTGAAATCGCGTCCCTTTGCGGGATTAGCCAAGAAACGGCTTTTCGCCGATGGGTAGAAGCAAAATGCCGATAAATGATGGGGATCATTTATCGGCATCAAAAACGGTCAAGCTGGTGGAACAGCTTGGTGTTGGTTCTCCGACCGCCAGCAACGCTGATTTTCGGATAACAACGGTGTGTAGCCGCTCCATGTTATCAGTTAGAAATCATCGCGTCCAGACAGCTAAGCGTCGGCAACTTCTGCATAAGGAGAAGCCAAATGGAGCAAAAGATCGTCCATGTTTGCGCTTACCCGAGATTCCGGCTGGGCCGTTGGGAGCACGTATGTTCTCATTGGCGTAGCCTTCCTCGGTAAGCTGTTGTGATCTAGCAGCCCAATGCATCAGCATTGGGCTGTTTTGCATGGAGCAGCACTGCTTGATGAATTCTGGCTCAGCCAGTGGTTGGACTGTGTCCGTAATTTTGGCAAGCCGGTTAACGAATGACCGATCATGGTCGATGGCACCATTACAGCTGTTCCTTTATCAGCAGCCGAGCAGCAGGTAACGGGGGGCACCTCACAGCCGCCTGATTCTGAGCGGAGGCCCAAGGTCGACTTTGGCCGATTTCCCGACCTACTGGGGGTAATGTCAAACGAACTGGGGCAGGGGAACGGACGCTATTTCCGTTCCTCGGCTATTGCGGCCGGTGAGGCACCGGCCAAGCTACGTCAGTAATGGCGCGGGTTGCTTCCGGTGGCGACCTGATCCTCTACAACCGCACTAAACCTGAAGCAGTTATTGGATTTCGGAGTAAGCCAATCACGTAGCCAAGGCTATAACGTTTTGCGCTTTCGCTCAACGCAATCCGTTTGAGGGCTGAATGGACTCCAACGGCATGGCCAAACGAAGGCTCTCGCGGTACTGTTCCGCTGGGGCTGCATGGACTATTTCCACAACAGCATCGTAGTTCGCCCGAATCACGGCCTCTATCTCCTTGAGATCGGCACGGAAAAACTCCTTGCGCCCATTGACCTTGTTGAGTCTGCCAGCCGCGAAATGGGAGTGCAGTTTGGCTTCCAGAGCGGGGGCATTGTCGGAAAACACCAAGGCATGCACATCGAAGCGGAACGGGACTGATGCATCCCCCAATTCATCTACACGGTCCATCGGTTCCAAGCGCCGAGTCATCCCGATCTTGAAGATCCCCTCCCCAAATGCCCCAATGTTAGAAATTACATAGACATATCCAGCCCGGGCGTTCTGTTCGCGGTAATCGAGCAGCCTTTCCTCTTCATCGAGTTTGCTATTTTGGTTGGAAAGCTCATTGATCCGGGTCTGCAGGTCTTCACGCTCTTGCTGGTCGTTCGTGGCACCGAGGCGCAATTGTAGTTTCTGGAGGGCGCTGCTGAAGTGCTTACGCTCTTTTTCAATCTTGGCACGCGCCTCGCGGATCTCCCTTTCGAGCTTTTCTTGCTCGCGTTGATCATCTCGCGCCTGCCGGGCGGCTTCTTTTTCCTCCTGGCGTTTCATCTGGTATTCGTGTGCCAGGTACAATTCCTGCAGCTTGCGCTCCAAGACGATGTCTTTCCAAAAAGCATCAATGGCATTCAACAGCTTGTTGCAGGTCTCGAATGATCGTCGAATGCGCTCTTCCATCTTCTCTAGGTTGCTGAATTTGACGTTATCAACGCAATACTCGCTCTCGCTGTTGAATGACCTCAATGCCAGCTTCAATACATCCTTGCGCAATTTCTTCCACTGCGCCTTGGTGAGTTCGACTGGATGGTTGTCCCATGCATCCACCTCCGCACTCAACCTTCTAGCCGTTTGTTTCTGGTCTTCTCGAATCTCATCAAGTCGATTCTTGTACTCGACGCTGTTCGTAAATTGATACTTGGGCTCATAGAGCGAAAATGACTCCAGCAGTACGGTGTCCTCTGCCCCCAAAATCTGTTGCTGAACCGTCTGAAGTCGACCACGTGCGGCCTCCAGATCTCTTTGCGCCGTGGCAGCCAGGGCCTGAACGCTAGCCACTCGGGCTTCTTCGACCAGAATCTGCTTTTGAACCTCCTGCAGCCCCAGCAATCCCAGTTCCTTCGCTTTGGTTTCTAGATCATCGTACTTGGCCTGTAGCGCCTGCAATTCGGCTTCCAACCGGGCCACGTTCGCCTTGTGCTCTGGACCTTTGAAATAGTCAACCAATGGCATTTTTTTCCTCTAACCCGCTCAACTTCCGAAATGTATGCGTATTCTGGTGAAATTAGCCACCAATAATGCTAGCAAACTAGCCGGCGATAATGCTTCAACATGTCCACTGCAAAAGGAACTTCAGGCTGAATCGTGACAGAATGTCTTCTGCCTTTTGGCTTTGATGAGTTTTTCTTAACTGGGTTTGCAAAAAGAACGAAGCCTGGGCTCGGATCGGCGAAGCCGAACGAGCCAGGAGGCAAGCGGAGCGCGCCAGGTTAGGAGATTCAGCGGTTGATCCATCACTGCCGGAGGTTCTGCGATTCTGGTCATTGGCAATCTGCTGGTATTGCTCAGCGCGTTCTGGCCGATTTTTCAGTGACCGCTTCCCGAGTTTGCGAATGAGTGCTTCGTGCCCGAAGCGGCCGGTCGAGGCTGGACAAAGCGAACGCTCATCACGCATCACCGTCGCATATGAACATCCTGCTGGGTGAAGCAATGCCGGCGCTGGCTTGGTCTGGAGTGATGGTGGCTGCGCTTGGTGTGCGGCTGTGTACTGATGTGAGCAAGCCAACTTATGCGCAGCGCCGCAAATGAACAAATTGCTGCTGTTAAGCCCCAGGCAGTCTCAAGGGGCATAGCTGAGCTTGTATGGAGAATGGGTAGGCGGTAGTGTTCTTGTTCCCTCGGCTGGGCAAACCCGCCGAATAACGCCATCATGAACAGCGTCTACTACACATGGGATAACACTGATCTACGTGGCTGGGTCAGCCAAGTCAGCGTCCGCCTTGTTGCTCTTCCTGCTGGGTCATGTCGTCTTTCAGAATGCGCTGGATCTCCAGTATTGCGGCTGCGTTCTGTTGCACGCTGTGTCCTGAAATGATGACTTTCTCGGACTGTGCGCCGGGAAGATGTGCGCTGCGGTAGGGCACAAGACCGTCATCGGAATCATCGAGGGCCACGTCGGCATTGGCCTGGGCCACGATCGAGTGATAGCGCACCTGGGCAGAGATGGGAAAGTCCGCCGCCGCGCGCACGAAAGGATCGTTCTCGTCGAGGTTGTCGACGCTATTGGGGATATGCCCCAGGCTTTCGTGGCTGCTGGCCGCCGCATTGGGCGCCAGTGTGTGGGCGAGTTCTTCGAGCACCGTAACCGGGAAGCGAATGAATCCCGCCATCCAGCGCCCCAGGCGTCCACCTGCGACCGATGTGCCCCGGTGCGGTGCTGCGATGAAGATGGCGCGGCTGACATGCGGGAAGGGCTCGAAACGCAACATCGGATCTATGCGCTTGATCTGCTGCGGCGTCAGCCGACTGTGATCAGCAGCCAACTGCACCAGCGACTGATCGGTTGACGACACCATCAACCGTGCGATGACCCCGCCCATGCTATGCCCCACCAGTACAAGGTCGGACGATGCCGGCGCCTGGCCGGAAGGATCGAAATGCGCCAGCGTATCCCCGAGCGCTCTGCGAATCATCGCGTGGTTCAATGCGATCGGCATGTTGGTCGGGTAGTAGACCTGCCAGATCTGGTAATGCTGGCGCAGCGCCTCATCGCCCAGGATTTCGTTGGCGAGCTCTACCCAGGCTTCCGGGCTGCTGGCCAGTCCGTGCAGCATGACGATGATCCGTCGGTTCGGATCGTAGGGCTGCATCAGGTAGACGTGAGGGCGGTCGATGCCGCCCTCGCGCCCAAGCAGGCTACGAAGCGACTGCTTGTTGAACTTGGCACGAGCCAACCACACGCCGTAGCCAGCGGTGAAATTGGCCGCCAGGGGTACGCGCTGCCCGCGCAGCATGATGGCCGACTCCACATAGGGGTCATGCACCGTCAAACGGACAGTGCGGGTATGCAGCACGCTGTCCAGGTCGTCTCCATCCGGGTGCAACAAAACCGTCATGGACGGCGCAGGCATCTCGCTCCAGGGTAGAGGCTGCTGGTTGCGTTTGGCCGCTGGACGGCCATCCCGGATGGGGGCGGAAGTCAGGGGTTCGTCCGGAATGACCGCCACAAGCTCGGCGCCAAAGCCGTCGCGCCGGTAGAGGCTACGCAATCCACGGAAAGACAGGGACGAGGCTGGCAGGAGTTCGGCTGGCACCGCCGTACTGCCCGGTAAGCGCGCGCCGCGCATATCCAGCTTCAGTTCCCAGCCTGCAATGTTCCAACTGGTCTGGTCGGACAACTGCGTCGGCATTTGTTGCCGAACTTCGAACATGCCGGTGGCCGCATGCTCGACGGCATAGTTATACCAATCCCGCACTTGGGTCTGGCGATCCTCGAAGGCCCGCTCTCCCGGAGTATGGTCACCAAGGAACAGATAAGC
Organism: Betaproteobacteria bacterium UBA5582; assembly: GCA_002425245.1. Lineage (GTDB taxonomy): Bacteria > Pseudomonadota > Gammaproteobacteria > Burkholderiales > Rhodocyclaceae > Azonexus. The sequence goes on from DILW01000195.1 coordinate 32,232, forward strand.
ATAGGCATAGCGAATCGTCTCAAGCCAGGCGGCTTGCTGCGCTGAACCGGGCTTCATGGCCTGAGCCTGCGCCAGCCATAGTTCGGACAGTGCAGCCAGGCGTCTATCCGTGGCAACCCCCGTCACGGTAGCCAAGGCCTCCGCGCACTCCGAGGAGATCGGCTTTGCGCATGCCTGCTCATCCAATGCCGCCACCCTGATGGTCTGGACAGTCGCATCGCTGAGCTTGCCACGTGTCAGGATGTCGCCGCGCTTGAGTTCGATGGCCTCCCTGGTAGGTAGCGTATGAACTTCAACCACTGGGCCGAACTCGCGCAGGATCGAGCAGCCCCCCAGCAGCAGCGGAGCAAGAGCGGCGCATGTAATGAGAAGGCAGGCCTGCGGGAACCTCATGGATTCACCTCGTTGGCAGGGATGCCTGGCACGCCTTGTCGAATCGACATCGAGAAGTCATCCTCTGACACATCGGAAGCAAGGGCACGTTCGTTGATATGCCCCAGTGCCTGCAATTCATCGTAACGATAGCCAGGCGTCAATCCATGCATGTCGTAGACGTACCGCGCAAAATATCCAGACAGCAGCAGGCGATAGTCCATTGGCAATGCGGGCGCAATGACCCGGGCCAGCTCGAATACGATGGTCGTGCAGTTACTGGTTAACGTGTTGTAAAAGCGCGGTTTCTGCCGCAGTTCATTGGCCGCGTTCAGAAACTCCAGAAACAACGCGCGGGCACTCGCCTGATTCATCTGCAAGCGATAGAGATAAACATCTTCGCCTCGCGCGTTGCTGCGCGTACGCACAATGTCTCGCTCATCGGCGGCTACCAGGATCTGCTCGAACTGACGGAAGAATCCTCCTACCGCCGAGAAGGACTCATGGCGTTCCTTGCGAATTTCCAGCGAGAACACCACGCGATCACCGCCATCGAAGCCGAACGACACCAGGGTGTGGGCGATGTGCGGCCCCATCCAGTAGGAAAGCACCAAGTCGGCGCTGCGCAGACGATCCAGGTCGTATGTGCGGCTCTCCCACTGCGGGGTGTAGTCGGTTTCGCTGCGCCACTGGAAGTTGCGCACATTATTCAGGTGAACATGGTTGCCGTCGATCCTGGCCTCCAGCAACTGGGCGACATCGTCAGCCCATACACGCTGGTGTGACGGCTGCAGCGTCCCCCACCACATGAGCAGGGAGGCGGCTGCGATCACAAATGCGAATCCGGCGATGTTGCGATTGCGCCGCCCAAGCAAGCCCGCCCGCGACAAGACAACGGTCACACCCAACGTAGACCACATGGCAATGACGAACCATCGCACCACCGAAGGTCCCGGCATCTGATGCCACAGAGCCAGCGCACCCCACACAGTCAGCAGCAGTACCACAAAGCCGATCGCCAAGCCTGCAAGGGCGCGCAGGACTCTGTGCATCACTCCGCTCATTGAGGCTGCAAAAGCTCAAGCAACAGTTGCCGGTGCGCATCCCGTAACTGCACCAGCGAGATGGAAGGACTGCCCTTGGACAGCATCGAGGAACTCAGCCACAGCACTGCGGGCGCGAGCGCCAACGGGAAGAAGTGTTCGGTCAAGACGCCTGGGCGAATGACGCCTCGGCGTATGTTGCGGTGGATGATGGTCTGCGCCCGCTCTTTCAGCCCGAGCGCAACTTCGTTGTGCCAACGCTGCACCAGCTCTGGAGTTCGGGCGCTTTCGGCCAGAAGCAGCCGGTAGATCGACATCGTGGCAGGGGAGCTGAAGGTCGCGTACAGGCGATCCAGGTAGACATCTACCAGCTCTGGCAACGTCAGATCCTCATCCGGGAGCCAGCCCTGGAAATCGCAAATCTGCTTTGTCGTGCGTTCGAGCAAGGCATGAAAAATTTCTTCCTTGCTTTTGAAGTGGGCGTAGATACCAGCCTTGGACAAGCCTGCGCATTCCGCCAGGCGCTCCATTGACACGGCGTTGTACGTCCGATCCGCGAATTCGACCAAGGCCGCGTCGAGTATTTCTTCTTTTCTGGCGACAGAGGACAGGTAGCGGCGCTTGTCGGGCGCGTCATCTTTCTTGGGTAGCATTCAAAGGCTCTGTTCAAAGATCTGAGGGGTGTTCCCACGGGCCGGTCACCGGCTCTACCAGAAATCAGGGCCTTCCTTGAACCCAAGCCGGCAGCTCGAATTGATCTGCGTCAATGACCGACGAGCCCGCTGATTGCGGTTCCCGGATTGTAACGTATAATTGAAAGCAACCGTCCAGTCGTTTGTTTTCAGATTTCACAATGCAGATCAACACAGGGCGCGAGTGAACCCGGCACATCGGGTTACGACACAGGAAGAGCGCCCTATCAACCAGCCGGGGAACACGGGGATGCACATATCAACAAGGAGATGAAGTGGGCTTGACAGCACTTGCAAGCAAGAAAGTAGGGCCTGCGGACACCAGCCACGAACCCCGCATTGCGGGGGTGGCAGCCATTCCCTCCTCTGCGACCAGACCCTCTTCAGCCCGATACCTGTACGGAACGTGACCATGCTCCCAACTTCCCCGTTGTTTCCCGCGTTCAGATTGCGCGCTGCCTCGTTGGCCCTGAGCGCCGTCGTCTTGACCGGCTGCATGTCGCTCGCTCCGGCGCCAGACACCCCGCCATTGCCCGTGCCCGAAGCCTGGCCCGCGCATCTTGGATCAGGCACCGACGGCGCCCACGCGGGAGAGCTTGCCTGGCAGGCGTACTTCACCGACCCCCTGCTGCAACGCCTCATCGAGACTGCGCTGGAAAACAACCGCGACCTGCGCGTGGCCGCGCTGCGCGTCGAGGAAGCCAGCGCCACATTCCGCATTCAGCGCTCGGATCGTTTTCCTGCCATGGGCGTGGGCGCCCAAGGTGGACGCGCGCGGGTCCCTGGCGACCTGAACATGTCGGGCCGATCGCAGGTGGGCGGCGAGTACCGGGCCGAGGTGGGTTTGACCACCTGGGAACTGGATCTGTGGGGTCGGATCCGCAACCTGGAAGACGCCGCCCTGCAAACTTGGCTGGCTTCCGACGCGGCTCGCCAGGCCGTCCATTTGGCGCTGATCGCCCAGGTGGCAGACGGCTATCTTGGCCTGCGCGAGATCGACGAACGCGTGGCGATCGCACGGCAAACCGTGACCACCCGCGAGGAGTCCTATCGCATTTTCCGGCGCCGCGTCGAAGTCGGCTCGACCTCGAAGCTGGATCTCACACAGGTCCAGACCCTGCTGAACCAAGCTCAGGCGCTGCTGACGCAGCTTGAGCAGGCTCGCACCACGCAACTGCACGCCCTGGCACTGCTGGTAGGCGCTGATCCCGGCCCGCTGCCCGCCAAGGCACCCTTCGATGAAACGACGGTTCTGGCTGAGCTGCGGGCCGGTCTGCCTTCGGAGCTGCTGGTCAGTCGCCCGGACATCATTTCCGCCGAACACCAATTGCGTGCCAGCAATGCCCACATCGGCGCGGCCCGCGCGGCGTTTTTGCCGCGCATTGCGCTGACCGGCAGCTTCGGCACGGCCAGCTCCGACTTGAATGGCTTGTTCGATTCCGGCAGTCGTGCCTGGACCTTCATGCCCACCCTGTCGCTGCCCATCTTCGATGGCGGGCGCCGCCGCGCCAATCTGGAGCTGAGCGAAGTGCGCCGCGACATCGCCGTCGCCGGATACGAAAAAACCATTCAAACGGCCTTCCGCGAGGTGGCCGATGCGCTGAGCGCAAAGCACTGGCTGGCTGAGCAGTTGACGATCCAGAGAGCCAACCTGGAAGCGCAAAGCGAACGCGCACGCCTGGCCAAGTTGCGCTACGACAACGGCTCGGCCGCCTTCTTGGAAGTGCTGGATGCCCAACGCGATCTGCTGGGAGCCCAGCAACAACTGGTACAGGCGCGCCGCGCGCTGCTGTCCAGCCAGGTGGCGCTGTATGCCGCGCTCGGCGGCGGCACCCTCGCCGCAGCCGGCGAGGCACAGGGTGCGGCCTCGACTCCCGCTTCCACCCCATCAACCCGTTAAGGCACGCCGAACCCATGACTGTCTCCCCCTCTCTCAAGAAAAAACTCCTGGTCGCTTTCGCTGCAGCGGTTGTTGCCGCGCTGGCCTGGTGGAGCTGGACGAGGTTTACCGACAGCGGCCCGGGCGAAGGATTCGTCAACGGCAATGGCCGCATCGAAGCCACCGAGATCGACGTGGCCACCAAACTTCCCGGCCGCATCGAAGACATCCTGGTGCGTGAAGGCGATTTCGTCACAGCCGGCCAGCCACTGGCCAAGATGCGGCTGGAAACGCTGGAAGCGCAGCGCGACGAGGCCCTGGCCATGCGTCAGCAGGCTGAGCATTCGGTGACCGCGGCGCAGGCACAGGTGGCGCTGCGTGAAGCCGACGTGACTGCCGCCTTGGCTCTGGTTGGTCAGCGCGAGTCCGAACTGGACGCCGCGCAACGGCGCCTGACACGCTCCAGCACGCTGTCGAGTGAGGGAGCCGCCTCGATCCAGGAACTGGACGATGACCGGGCGCGCGTACGGGGCGCCCAAGCGACCCTCGCGGCCAGCAAGGCACAGGCCGCCGCTGCCCGCGCCGCGGTCGAAGCCGCCAGGGCGCAGTTTGTCGGCGCGCAGTCCAGCGTGTCCGCCGCTACGGCCAGTATCAGCCGCATCGAAGCCGACATCCGCGACAGCGAACTGCGGTCTCCGCGCGACGGACGGGTTCAGGTGCGTGTCGCGCAACCCGGCGAGGTGCTTGGAGCGGGCGGACGTGTCTTGAACCTCCTTGATCTGTCGGACGTCTACATCACCTTCTTCCTGCCCGAAACCGTGGCCGGCCGCGTTGCGCTGGGCTCGGAGGTTCGCATCATTCTGGATGCCGCGCCCGAGTATGTGATTCCAGCCACCGTTTCCTTCGTCGCCAGCGCAGCGCAGTTCACCCCCAAGACGGTGGAAACCGCCAGCGAGCGACAAAAGCTGATGTTTCGCGTGCGCGCGCAGATTTCGCAGGAGCTGCTGCGTGAGCACCTGAACCAGGTCAAGACCGGTCTGCCCGGCGTAGCCTGGGTCAAGCTCGACGCCAAGGCCGAGTGGCCTCAGAACCTCTCCGTTCGTGTGCCGGAGTAAGATATGAGCCACAGCGCGCAGCTCGCGACCGTTGCAAGTGTCCGCCAGGTAAGACTGCGCTACCGCGACGTCATTGCCTTGGATGGCATTGACCTGGACATCCCCGCTGGACGGATGGTCGGTCTGATCGGCCCCGACGGCGTGGGCAAATCCAGTCTGCTCTCATTGCTGGCGGGTGTGCGCATCATCCAGGAGGGCACGGTCGAGGTGCTGGGTGGCGACATGGCCAGCAAGGCCCATCGCAAGCAGGTATGCCCGCGCATCGCCTACATGCCGCAGGGACTGGGCAAAAACCTGTATCCGACGCTCTCGGTCGAGGAGAATCTGCAATTCTTCGCGCGCCTGTTCGGTCATGGCGCCGCAGAGCGCCGCCAGCGGATCGACGAACTGACTCAGGCCACTGGCCTGTTCAAATTCCTGGAGCGCCCGGCAGGCAAGCTGTCCGGGGGCATGAAGCAAAAACTCGGCCTGTGCTGCGCGCTGATTCATGACCCGGATTTTCTGATTCTCGATGAGCCGACGACTGGCGTGGACCCGCTGGCGCGCGCGCAGTTCTGGGATCTGATTGACCGTATCCGCGCCGATCGCCCCGGCATGAGCGTGATTGTGGCCACGGCCTACATGGATGAGGCCCAGCGCTTCGACTGGCTGGCCGCCATCGACGACGGCAAGGTCCTCGCCACCGGTACGCCGAAGGAATTGCTGGAGACAACAAACAGCCCGAACCTGGAAGAGGCATTCATCCGCCTGCTCCCGGAAGAGAAAAAGCGCGGACACCAAGCGGTTGTCATTCCGCCTCTGCCTGAGGACGGCGCGGACGATATCGCCATCGAAGCCGAGGGGCTGACCATGCGCTTTGGCGACTTCGTTGCTGTCGACAGTGTCTCCTTCCGTATCCGGCGCGGTGAGATCTTCGGCTTCCTCGGTTCCAACGGGTGCGGCAAGTCCACGACGATGAAGATGCTCACCGGCCTGCTGCCGGCGAGCGAGGGCCGGGCCTGGCTGTTCGGCCACGAAGTGAACCCGCATGATCTGGGCACCCGCCGCCGCGTCGGCTACATGTCCCAAGCGTTCTCGCTCTACAGCGAAATCACGGTACGCCAGAACCTGGAGTTGCACGCCAAGCTGTTCAGCGTGCCCCCGAAGGACATTCCGGGCCGCGTCGAAGAGATGGTGGAGCGCTTCGGCCTGGTGGACGTCATCGACAGTCTGCCGGCCAGTCTGCCTCTGGGCATACGCCAGCGCCTGTCGCTGGCCGTTGCCATGGTGCACAAGCCAGAGTTGCTGATTCTGGACGAACCGACCTCCGGCGTCGATCCGGTGGCACGCGACGCGTTCTGGCGGCTGCTCATCGAGCTGTCGCGGCGCGACCGGGTGACGGTCTTCATTTCCACCCACTTCATGAACGAGGCCGAACGCTGCGACCGCATGTCGATGATGCATGCGGGCAAGGTGCTCGACAGCGACGTGCCCGCCAGACTGGTCGAGAAGCGCGGCGCCAAAACCCTTGAAGAGGCCTTCATCGGCTACCTCGTCGAAGCGGAGGGCGGCACGGCCGCCCCGGCCAGCCAGCCTCCGGCTGCCGACCAGGCGGATCAGCCACCCGCGGTGCCCGCCGAACACGGCGGCGGTCACTCCGCTGGCGGTTTCAGTCTGCAGCGCATGTTCAGCTATCTATGGCGCGAAACGCTGGAACTGCAGCGCGACCCGGTGCGCGCCACGCTGGCGCTGGGCGGTTCGCTGCTGCTGATGTTCGTGATCGGCTTCGGCATCACCATGGACGTCGAGGACCTGAGCTATGCGGTGCTCGATCGCGACCAGACCACGCTTAGCCAGAACTACACGCTGAACTTGGCCGGATCGCGCTACTTCACCGAGCACGCGCCGATCATCGACTACGAGGACCTTGATCGACGCATGCGCAACGGCGAACTGTCGCTGGCCATCGAAATCCCCGCTGGCTTTGCCCGCGACGTGTTGCGGGGCCAGAACGTGCAGATCGGCGCCTGGCTCGACGGCGCCATGCCGCAGCGCGCGGAAACCGTCCAGGGCTACGTTCAGGGCATGCACCAGCACTGGCTGCAGATACAGGCCAGCGAGCGCGGCGGCGCCAGCATGGCTGGCAACACCAACGTCGAGACGCGCTTTCGCTACAACCCCGATGTCAAGAGCCTGCCGGCCATGGTGCCTGCGGTGATCCCTCTGCTGCTGCTCATGCTGCCGGCCATGCTGACCGCGCTGGCGGTGGTGCGCGAGAAAGAGACGGGATCGATCACCAATCTCTACGTGACGCCGGTCACGCGCATCGAGTTCCTGCTTGGCAAGCAGTTGCCCTATGTCGGCCTGGCCATGGTGAACTTCCTGCTGATGAGCCTGCTCGCAGTGACCATCTTCGGTGTGCCGGTCAAGGGCAGCTTCTTCACCCTGGCGCTGGCCGCGCTGATCTTCTCCTTCGCCGCGACAGGCATGGGGCTGCTGGCCTCGGCCGTTACACGCAGCCAGATCGCGGCCATGTTCTTCGCCATGATCGGCACCCTCATACCGGCCACCCAGTTCGCCGGCCTGATCGATCCCGTGTCCTCGCTCGAAGGCTCCAGCAAGTTCATCGGCGAGATCTACCCCGCCACGCACATGATTTCCATCAGCCGTGGCGTATTCAGCAAAGCGCTTGGCCTGGCCGACCTGACAGGGCCGCTGTGGTCGATGCTCATTTCGGTTCCGGTCATTCTCGGCGTGGCTGTTTTGCTACTCAAGAAGCAGGAGCGTTGAGATGCGCAGAAGAAACCTGGCCAACATCTACGACCTTGGTGTCAAGGAGCTGTGGAGTCTTTGGCGCGATCCGATGATGCTTGTGCTCATCGTCTACGTGTTCACCGCGTCGGTCTACACCAAGGCCACGTCCATGCCGGAGACGCTGCACAACGCGCCCATCGCCATCGTCGACGAGGATAATTCGGCGCTGTCCCAGCGGGTTGCCTCGGCCTTCTACCCCCCGCAGTTCACGCCACCGGCCATGATCGACTATGGGGACGTGGACCCGGGCATGGACGCGGGGCTGTACACCTTCGCTCTGGTCATTCCGCCCAACTTCCAGCGCGACGTGCTGGCGGGGCGATCGCCTGCCGTGCAGCTCAATGTCGACGCCACCCGCATGAGCCAGGCCTTCACCGGCAGTGGCCATGTTCAACAAATTTTCACCGGTGAAGTCAACGAGTTCGTCAAGCGTTATCGCAGCACCACCGCGCCACCCGTGGATCTGGCCTTGCGCGCGCGCTTCAACCCCGCCCTCGACAAGGCCTGGTTCGGCTCGGTGGTGCAGATCATCAACCACATCACACTGCTGTCCATCATCCTGACCGGCGCAGCGCTGATCCGCGAGCGCGAGCACGGCACCATCGAGCACCTGCTGGTGATGCCGGTCACGCCCGCGCAGATCATGCTTTCCAAGGTCTGGTCGATGGCTCTGGTCGTGCTGATCGCCTCCTTCCTGTCCCTCAACCTCATGGTGCGCGGCGTCCTGGGCGTGCCCATCGAGGGCTCCCTTGCGCTGTTTTTCGCCGGCGCGGCGCTGAGTCTCTTCGCCACCACGTCGATGGGCATCTTCATCGCCACGCTGGCGCGCAACATGCCGCAGTTCGGCATGTTGATGATGCTCACCATCATGCCGCTGCAGATGCTCTCGGGTGGCACCACGCCGCGCGAAAGCATGCCCGAGATCGTGCAGAACATCATGCTGATCGCGCCCACCACCCATTTCGTGGAATTGAGCCAGGCCATTCTCTACCGGGGTGCGGGCCTGGAGACGGTGTGGCAGCCCTTTCTGGCGCTGGCCTTGATCGGCACGGTGCTGTTTTCCCTGTCGTTGGCGCGTTTTCGCAAAACCATCGGCCAGATGGCCTGATCGGTTCACCGCCCACTTGGGCATTTCAACCAGTAAGGAGCTTGACCATGAGCAACGAAACTATCCCCCTGAACCTGTTCAAGGCGAACGTGGAACTGCAGTTACGCCTACAGCGCTTGATGCAGGAAAACGGCCAGCAATGGCTGGAGAACGCCACGCGCGCGGGCAGCGAGAGCATTGCCGAGTCCGGCGCCGAAATCGAAAGCCTGCTCAAGGCCCAGAATTGGCAGGAACTGGCCACGCTGCCCGCACAAGCCTTCTGGCGTCAGTTCCAGTACCACGTGGGCGGCGCGCAGGCGCTGACACAAGTCGCGATCAAAAACCAGACAACCTTCACCCAAGGCCTGCAAATAGCTATTCAAGACTGGCAGAAATCGGTTACGCAGGCCGTAGGCCAGGGCGATGCGGTACTCCCGTTCCAGGATATCTTCAAACAGTGGGGAGCCGTGTGGGCCTCGGCGCAGGATAAGGAGGCACCGGGCAAGACCGGTGGCCGCAATGCCGGCTGAACAACGTACCGCCCTGGTCACGGGCGGCACTGGCGGCCTGGGCGAAGCCATCGCCCGGGCCTTGCACGATGTTGGCCATACCGTGCTCGTCGTCCACTCGCCAGGCGGGCCACTGTCGGCTTATTGTGCGCAGCGCACTCGGCCGTGGCAATTTCCCGTCACTCCTTGTGTGCAAGTGACTAGGTTGCGCCCGCCCTTCTTCGACTCGTAGAGCGCCTTGTCGGCACGTGCGACAAGGCTTGCCTCGGTATCCCCAAGCATCCAGGCGGCCACGCCAAAGCTGCACGTCACCTTGCCCACGGAAGGAATGTCCGAACTTGCAATCAGGTTTCTGAGCTTCTCCGCAGCGGCCATGGCAGCCTCGCAATCGTCGTCCCTGAGAAGCAGAACGAACTCTTCGCCACCCCAGCGGCCGAAGAAGTCTGTGACGCGAACCTCAGTGCTGACGAGATTAGCCAATGCCTTCAGCACCTCGTCGCCAACATTGTGTCCGTAGGTATCATTGATGCGTTTGAAATGGTCGACATCGAACATGACCAGCGCCATCGGCGTGTTGGTCCGGCGCTTCCTTTCTGCCTCATCCCCGAGCACCTTGGCGAACCGCAACCGGTTGTTGACGCCGGTCAGAGGGTCGGTAGTCGCCAAGTAGTCCTTCTCCTTCAACAATCGCTCTGCGATGTCGAGCAACTGATTGAAGCTCCGTGAGATGCGACCGATTTCATCCGGCGTGTCGGCAGGGATGCGAATTTGAAAATCCTGGCTGGCAGCGATGAGCTCCATGCTTCCCAGTGCGCGATCCAGTGCGCGTAGCAAGGCAACGGTCGCCGATATGGCCATGATGACGACGGCAAGACCAATCCCCAGCGTAATGATCACTCCTAAACGCATGGAGCTTCGAAGTTGCGTGAGTTCGAGTTCCGCTTTTTTCTCGATTAACTCTAGCGAATAGTCCTCGACGACCTTCAGACGATCAACCGCCACGGTTGCCATTGACCACCAGGCTTGCACATCGAGCGTCTGCGGAAGCTTGCCAGCGGCGGCGATTTGCGCCAGTGTCTCCAGCGTCTGTGCAACTTCCAGTCCCGAGAACTCCTGGGCAAGCCTTTCGCGTAGTTCAGGCGACGCATCCAGTCCGAACTTGCGCAGTTCCTCCTCTTGGAGACTCTTGAGACGGAATAGTCTATTGAGCACGACGGAATCGTCGCTCTTGTGTTCGGTCCAGTAGCCCAGAGTTGCCCGAATCTGTCCGAGATTCTCCTTTACTGCCATTAGGTGCGTATGCGCAACCATGTCGGTCTTGGCAACGGCTGCTTCGGGCTCACTGGTAAGTCGATCCATTTCGTCGGCGAGACGCTGGAGCAGCTTGCTGTAGCTGTCTAGGATCGCCAGGGGCGTTATCCTCCCCGTCGCCGCTTCCGTCCGCAGTTGGGTAAGAGCCATGCCAAGACTGGCGATGTCGCCACGGATTCCGGCTAGAGCCGCATCGGTATGCCGAACTTGTTCGGCGAGCGCTTGGGCATTTGTTTTGGAATGGTTGATGGCCGTCATGCCGCGCTCTCTCTGCAACTCGTGCGCAGCATGGGAAAGAGCGACGACAGCGCTGACGTTTCGCACCACTGCCTCGATAGCTTGGGACTGCGTTAGGTAAGCCTTGTATTGGAGCCACAGGGCGAGGAACATGCCCGAGACGGCCACTAACCCAAGCAGCAGGATTTTTTGTCGCAGTGTCATTCTATGCCCGTAACTGCCCTAGGCAGGGTCTGAAAGCAGGGCATTTTATGTCGAAACCAAGCGGACGGCTGGCTGCTTGTGGCCGGTAGCACCCACCAGTCTCTGCGTCACAATGCGGAGCTTCAAAAATAACGGATGGTTGGAGCATCTATCTAGGAATATCTACCTCTTGACAAACAACTCTCGCCGGCTAAACTGTTTAGAACTTCTACCAAAATGCCATGCCGCGACCCCGATCCCCACAGAGCGACCACGATTTCCTGGCCCGCGAAATTGCCGCCTTGACCCAAGGCCAATCCCGCTCGTGGGCGCACATCGGTTATTTACTGGATCGTATCGACCAAACTGATTACTGGCGAAATGAGGCCAAGTCCTTCACCGAATGGCTGAAAGGCCACGCTGAAAGCCTGGGACTCAAGGAATCAACGCTCTGGCGCTACCTGACCGCTGGCCGCTACTACATCAAGTTACGCGAGGCGCTCACAGGGCGCGGCGTTTCCTGCCCCCCACTGGGGGAACTTCCTGACAAGGTAAGCCCTGAGAACCTCGAACTTCTTTCCAAGTTGGCTCGGGTCGCCCCGGATAACGCCCTGCAACGCCTGGCTGAACAGGTAATCTCGGGTGGCATTACCCGTGCGGAACTACGCACGGTATGGCAAGCCTATCGTCCTGCGCTTGGCGGGCGGACCGCCCGCGGCCTTGGTGTTCCGCCACCACGTATCAACTTGCGCAACCGTGAGCAGTTCGAGAGCCTAACCGAAGCCATGGTCTTGACGTCGTTGGCTTCAGGAGATCCAAGTTGGTCCGGGATTCGGAATCCCGATCTCTACGAACTCTTTATGCACATTAGCCCAGAAAGTGATGGTGCAACCCCTCGCCGCTACATATTCGACGCCGTTGCCGTTATTAGGGATCGCAAGAGTGATCCACTACAAATCCACGGCATCGAGATAGCGGGTGGATTTCATGTGAACTGGTCAGGGAAACTGGAAGGGATGGCGCCGTATTTCAATTTCCTCTGGATTGCCGTTCCAGAGCAGGCGGAGCGGATTGAGAAACTGACCGTCCCCGACTTCGTGGGCATCCTGCGGGTGATGAGCGGTCATGTCGTTGTTGAACGCCCGCCACGGCAATCCGATCTGCTAGGAGGCCGTGTTCTGGAAATGACCAAGGGGCTGCTGCTGAAATCCCTCAAGCGGTGATTTTTTTGAGAACAATAATCTAGCCGGCTAATCCTATGCCGAACAGGAGATTGCCCATGAAACAGATTCGTGACGTGCTGCGGCTTGCCCTCGAGAACGGGTTGAGCCAGCGGCAAATCAGCGCCTGCCTCGGAATCGCCCGCGGTTCCGTCAAGGATTACCTGACCCGTTCTGCGGCGGCAGGACTATCTTGGCCGCTACCCATCGACATTGATGACGCAGCCCTGGAGCGGCGACTGTTTCCGCCATTGTCGGTCTTGGAGAATGGCCGTAAGCCCGAACCGGACTGGGCCGAGATTCACGAAGCCATGAAACTCAAGGGTGCAACCCTGCAAGGGGTTCACTTGGAATATCTGGCCTGCCACCCTGATGGGCTTGCTTACAGTTCGTTCTGTCAGGTTTACCGAGACTTCAAGCAGACCCTCAAACGCTACATGCGCCAGACGCACGCTGCCGGCGACAAGGTATTTGTCGATTATGCCGGGCCGACGCTACCCGTCATTGATCCCAAGACCGATGAGAAAAGGATGGCGCAAATATTTGTCGGCGTGCTGGGAGCATCCAGCTACATCTATGCCGAAGCGGTTTGGAGCCAGCAACTGCCCAACTGGATCGCATCCCATGTCCGAATGTTCGAGCATTTCGGCGGCGTGCCGCAGGTCGTCGTCTGCGACAACCTGAAATCGGCAGTAACCAGGGCCAGCCGGACGGATCCTGATGTTCATCCGACCTACCTGGATATGGCATCCCATTACGGCACCGTAATCTTCCCCGCGCGGCCCTACAAGCCAAAGGACAAGTCCAAGGCGGAAAACGGTGTGCTGATCGTTGAACGCTGGATCATGTTCCGTCTGCGCAAACGGGTCTTTACCAGCCTGGCGGAACTCAACCGGGCGATTTCGGATTTGCTGACCGATGCAAACAGCCGCCCTTTCCAGAAACTCAAGGGCTGTCGCCGTGAGGCATTTGAGAAGCTGGATCGCCCGGCATTAAAGCCGTTGCCGCAGACGCGCTACGCCTTCACCGAGTTCCTGCGACTACGAGTCGGACTCGATTACCACATCGAAATTGCCGCCCACCATTACAGTGTCCCGTGTGTCCTGGTTCGTCAGGCGGTGGATGTCCGGCTGACGGCTGACACGGTGGAGGTGCTGCACGGCGGCCGGCGAGTGGCCAGCCATGCTCGCGGCCATGGCCCCGGAAGGACCACGGACCCCCTGCACATGGATCCTGCTCACCGACATCTGGAGACCTGGACCATCGAGGACGAATTGGACTGGGCCATTTCAGTCGGGCCGAACACCCACATGTTCCTGCAAGGAATGTTCGCTCGGAAGGTGCGCCGGGACATGGCCTACCGTTCGGTGGCGGCCCTGAAATCCGTGGCGCGGGAGGTGGGGCCGGAACGTCTGGAAGCCGCCTGCACGCGCGCCCTGCAAATCGGTGCGACGGAGATCCACAACGTGAAATCCATCCTGCGCACGAACATGGATCGCATGGCGTTGCCGGAGCCAGCCCATGAGGAGGCGACCTTCGATCATCCCAACGTGCGCGGCGCCGGCTATTACTGCCATTGATCCAAGACGACTTTTTTAGGAGACGACGATGTTGATTCAGCAAACCTTGACCAAGCTTCACTCCCTCAAACTCTCCGGCATGGCGCAAGGGTTTGAGGAGCAATTGTCCAACGCCGCCGCCCATAGCCTAGCCTTCGAGGATAGGTTTGCCATGCTAGTCGACCACGAGGCGACTCATCGGGAGAACCAGCGGCTGCGGCGCTTGCTCAAGACGGCGAAGTTGAAGGTGGCGGCCTGCGTCGAGGACATCGACTATCGTCACAACCGTGGTCTGGACAAAAGCATGATGGCGTCCCTCCTGACCTGTCAGTGGATCGAGCGTGGTCTGAATATGATTCTGACAGGGCCGACCGGTTGCGGGAAGACTTGGCTGGCCTGCGCCTTCGGCAATCAGGCGTGCCGAATCGGCAAAACAGTCTTGTTTCATCGCCTGCCGCTGCTGCTGGAGGACTTGCAGATCGGCCATGCCGACGGCAGTTTCCATAGGCGCTTGGCGTTGCTGGCCAAGGCAGATTTGCTGGTTCTTGACGATTTCGGGCTGGCGGCACTGAATGCTCAGGGGCGAACGGATCTGCTTGAAGTGGTCGACGCGCGAAGTGGTGGGCGCTCGACGATCATCACGAGCCAGTTGCCGGTGGATAAATGGCATGACTACTTGGGTAGCGCAAATCCGACCGTCGCCGATGCCATTCTGGATCGGCTGACAAGCGGTGCGGTGCGTCTGCCGATGCGTGGCGAGTCGATGCGAAAAGTGCGGGCGCGAGAAACTGGGACGGCCTGATGTTCTGGCCTACTTTGACCCATTACGGGTGGGCAGTTTCAATCAGAACAGCCGGCCAGTTTGTGGCATTACAGGTGGACAGTTTCCATCATAACGGGTGGCGATATTGGGTCAGAATACGCAATGTATGCTCCCAGATTATCGCCCCGATTTCTCTGACTCTCTTACCCAATCATGCTAATTTTTTTATCAGCTCTGAGACGACTGCCGCCTGGCAGCCGGCAGGGTAACGGGCAGGTTTTGGGCGGGAGCACGTATTCGCCAAGTGGGAAAGCTGCCGGTTATCTTGATGTAGGTCGCAACGGCAGCTTACTGCCGGAGTGCTGACCGACATTTACCGATTAGCGAACGGCGGCACCGGCCGAACTTCTGCCGATCGCACACCGTTGTTATATGGGGTAACCTATGAACGGATTGCTAAAACGTAATGATCTTGTCGGCTTCTAGGGTCGATTGAGCGAGTTCGGCTAGCGTGCCAATCGTTACCCCTGGTATCAGAGGTAGTTCTGCAATGCCACGAGCGAGTGCGCAAGTTCTGCACGAACGGATTTTCACGCCATGGTTGATCAGTGTTTCCACCATCCCTTGTAATCCGTTCGTGGCTCCGTCCACTTGGTTGGGGAGGCCGAGTACCGTCGCGTCGGACATCAAGAAAATCTCGACTTGAGGCTTGTCGTCATGACCTGTTAGTGCAGTTGCCAATCGGAGTGCGGAAAGGCAACGCTCCGAGCCGTATGGAGGCGCGTGAGCGATGATAAGAATTTTTTGCATAGAGGCTCCAACATGTCGCTACTGTTAGGGTTGCGGATCTGTGATCCGGAACTGAGTCCCAGATATTCTATGCTTTAGGGGTGCATGAGGCGTTAGAATCTGCTGCAGCGATGCTGCAATTTTGCTGCAATGGGTGCAGCAAATAGCGGGATTGAGCGGTAAAGTGCGGTATCCCAACCTATTGTTTACCAAGGGGATTTGTTGGTAACTCTTTGATAAACAAGGGCCTCGAAACGGACTGTTAATCCGTAGGTCCCTGGTTCGAGCCCAGGTCGAGGAGCCAAGAGATTCAAGCATTCAGCCCGCAACCTCGCGGGCTTTTTGCTGTCTGAGCGCCTGTCGGCCGATTTCCCGCTGCCGCAGCATGTTTTGCCCAAAGGGCAAACCAGGTACTTGGCATGACAAACGGGAGTAATATGCCGGCTGTCGTCTTGTTGCTCATTTCCTTCGAGGCTTGGTTTTCATGAAAACGATTATCTGGTCGCTGTTCATTCTGGTTCTTGCCGTGTGGACGGGAACGATGCTGCTTGCTGCGCACATGGTCGACTGGGTGGTGCTCAGTTTCGGCAGCGCGCCACCCGCCGATCTGGGGGCCTTGCTCGAAACGGTGCCGGTGCCGCCGGCGCTGACGCCGTGGATCGATCCGGCCTGGCTGGCGTCGCTACAGCGTAGTGTGGGTGAGGTTTTTGCGGCGCTGTCGGCGTCCTTGCCTTACTTCTCCTCCATGCTTTCCTGGCTGGTCCCGATCATCTGGGTGGTCTGGGGGATTGGCGTGTTTTTCCTGCTGATCCCGGCCTTGATCGGGCACTGGCTGGTCGGTTCGCTGGGGCGTCCAGCAGCGCGCTGAGCCAGTTTGTCGCTTGTCGGCGACAGGAATATTCAAGGGACGTGCTTGAGCCTCAAGCGCCGATGGCGTAGCCTTTTTTCATTCCATGTGGGTAAAAAAGGAGAGAGGCGATGGAATGGTTGGCAATTGGCATGATTCTCGTCGTGATGGTTCTGGTGACGCTCACCGGCAGGCGTCGCGGTGTGGCTTCCGACAAGGAAAAGGCGCCCTATGTGCTCGCGGAACATCTGTTTTCACCGGCCGAGCGTTCCTTCCTCGGGGTGCTTGAGCTGTCCTTGGGCGATCAGTACCGGATTCTGGGCAAGGTTCGCGTTGCCGATGTGCTGGGTATTGCCTCGTGTCAGACACGGGCGGGATGGCAGAAGGCCTTTAATCAGATCAGCGCCAAGCACTTTGACTTCCTGCTCTGTCGTCCGGACGATCTGCAACCGCTCTGCGCCATCGAGCTCAACGATATTTCCCACAGCCGTGGAAAGCGCAAGCGGCGCGACGATTTCCTGCAGCGCGCCTGTGTCGCGGCGGGCTTGCCGCTGGTATTCTTCCCGGCGCAGCGGAGCTACCAGCCGGAGGATGTCAGGGCTGCGGTGCGGGTGGCGCTGGGTTCGTCAGAAGCGCTGGCGGAGACTGCGGCCGATGCCTGCCAGCTCTTCCCCGAACTCGCTGCGGCTTACCGGGGGACGACCGGAAATTGATGCCGCTACGATGATTGGAGTTTGAATGCGGATACGCATGTTTGCTGTCTTGTTTTGTCTGGGCCTGCAGGGGTGTGCGGTGGTGGCAGTGGCCGACGCCGCGGTGACGGTGGTGGCGACGACAGTCAAGGTTGGCGCCACGGTGGTTGGAACGGCGGTCGATGTCGCTGCCGCCGGTGTCGACGCGGTGGTTGGTGACGACGAGCCGGCGGAAAAGTGAGCATTTCTCGCAGCGGCCGTTAACCCGGCGTACTTCACCGACCGACAACGAGATTGCGGCCGGCGTTCTTGGCTTCGTAAAGTGCGGCGTCGGCGCGAGCGACCAGGTCGTTGGGCTGGTCGTCGATGTGATAGGTGGCGACACCGAAACTTGCCGTCTGCTGACCGATCCCGTCGAATTCGTGGTTGGCGATGGCGGCGCGCATCTTTTCGGCGAGGCGGCAGGCGCCGGCCAGGTCGGTATGCGGTAACACGACCATGAATTCCTCGCCGCCCCAGCGACCGACAACGTCGGTCTCGCGGCTGCTGCTGACCAGCAGGCTGGCGATTTCGACCAGCGCGTGGTCACCAGCCTGATGGCCGTGGTTGTCATTGATGAGCTTGAAGTGATCGATGTCGATCAGCACGATCGCCAGTGCCTGGTCATATCTCTTACTGCGCTGAATTTCTCCGGCGAGTGCTTCGTCGAGCTTCATCCGGTTGAAGATGCCGGTCAGCCGGTCGGTGACGGACAGTCTGGCCAGTTCGCGGTTGAGCCGGCTGAGCTTGCGCATCCAGAAGGCGGCAAACAGCGCCAGAACGAGGGCAACGCCAAGCACCTGCAGCAGCAGCCGGTAGTCGGTGCCGCGCTGAACGGTGATCGAGACGTGCCGGTTGACGATCTGTTCACGATCCTCGATGCTCAAGGTGGCCACACCCTTGTCGAGGATGTCGCGCAGCATCGGTTCGCTCTTGACCACGCCGATGCGCAGCTGGTTGCCGAGTTCGGGAATCTGGCCGGCGATCTTGAGGTTGAACAGGCCTTGCTTGCGGATGGCGTGGGCGGCCACGATCAGTGAGCGCACGGTGAGATCGGCGCGGCTGGCGGAGACCAGTCGGATTGCGTCGTCCTCGGTGTCGGTCAGGATGATGCGCAGGTTGGGGTAATCGCGGCGCAGGTGTTCCTCGACCATGGTGCCGCGCGGCAGGGCAACGCTCTCGGTGCGCAACCAGCGGATGTCGCCGACGAAGGGGTGCTCTTCGCGGGCGATGATCATGTTCGGGTCGATGAAGATCGGCGCGGTGAAATCCAGCCAGCGTTCGCGGTCGGGTGTCCGGTTGAGAAAGCTCATGATCTGGCAGCGCGCAGCTTGCGAAGCGGCCAGGCTTTCCTCCCAGGTGGCAGTCGGGTAGAGCGCGATTTTCAGGCCGGTGCGTTGGGCGACCAGTTGCACCAGGTCGGCGGCGATACCGACGTGCTGGCCGCGCTCGTCGATATGCTCGAACGGCGCCCAATCCGGGTCCACGCACATGCGCACGACCGGGGCATTGGCCAGGTAAGCACGTTCGGCAGCGGTGAATTCGATCGATGCCGGCTCCTCCGAGGCAATCGCCGCGGTTGCTGCAAAGGCAAGACTCAGGGCGGCGGCGCGCAGTGCCTTCATGCTTTGGGCCGCTGCAGTGGCTTCATGATCCGCAAGTGCTTGTTGAGGATCGTGTAGGTGTTGTGGTCGAAGGGCGGGCGGTCGTTGGCGAGCAGGGCGTCGATCTCGGTCTCGTTGCGCACGGTGCCAAGGTAACGCCAACCGTCGATCACATGGATTTCCCCACCTTCGTGGATCACCGCCGGACCCGGGAAAGGCCAGCTCGGCAGGCGCAGGGCGACCAATGCACCAACCAGTCGCGCACTGTGGCTGGCCAGGGTTTCAAGTCCGATGCAGGCACCCTTGCAGCGGCCGCTGGCGTGACCAGCACAGGCCTGGCCGGCCGGCGCGTGGTCGAGACCGCTGAGGATGTCGCAAAGCTGGTTGCTTTCGACCAGCTCGCGCAGGAAATCCTTGGCCTGCTGGGTGTTGCTGAACAAGCCGTAACAGGCTTTGCCAGTGCCAACGCCGAGATTGCGTACGAGGCTGAGTTGCGGGCGCAGCCAACCGTCGCCAGCGTTGATGAAGGTCCAGGTGCAGACTTCCTCGGTGTCCTGCAGGGTGGAATTCCGGGTCGGTTGCAGCTGCTTCACCAATTCGGTTTCCCTGAGCTGGGTGCCGATTTCGCCAGCGGTTTCGATCCAGTCGATGCGCCGCGTATGTTTGACCAGTTCCTCTTCGCGGCGCGATTTCGGCTTGGCGGAAAACAGGGCGAGTACCCGGCCACGAATGTTTTTGGCCTTGCCGACGTAGAGCGGCAGATCCTGCTGCTGTCCCTGTTGTCCGTAGAGCATGTATACCCCGGGGGCATCCGGGAGCCGATCGACGATGCCGGCATCGATGTAGGACGGCAGGCGGGCGTAGGGATTGAGTTCGGCGAGAGCGGCCTCGATGTCGGCGGGATCGCGTTCGAGATGGATTTTCTGCCAGAACTGGTGGATCAGCCGGGCATCGGCCAGGGCCCGGTGGCGGCTGTTGGTCTGCAGACCATGCCGTTCGATCAGCGAATCCAGGCTATGGCGCTTGAACTCGGGGTAGAGCGCGCGCGACAGCTTGACCGTGCAGATGACGTTGGCGCTGAATTCGACGCCGAGTTGCTTGAACTCGCTACGCAGGAAGCCGTAGTCGAAGCTCGCGTTGTGGGCGATGAACAGCCGCCCCTGCAGGCGACGCAGGACTTCATCGGCGACCTCGGCGAAAGGTGGGGCGCTGGCCACCATCTGATTGCTGATGCCGGTCAGTCGCTCGACAAAAGGGGCGATGCGCCGCCCCGGATTGACCAGTTGCTGCCACTCGCGAACGCTGCCATCGGCATCGACTTCGACAATCCCGATCTCGGTGATGCGGTCGACAGCCGCAGTGGCACCGGTGGTTTCCAGATCGATGAAGGCGAGGGAGGTCATGGCGCGATTTTCGCACGATGCTTGCTACATGCAACATTTTTGCCGGCAGTTTCAGGCGTAGGGCGAGAAACTGCGCCGGTTCTCGTCGACCACCAGACTTCCTCCGGCCAGCGGGAAGGCACGTTGCGGGCAGTTGTGGCGCGGACAGACCTTGCAGCCGGCGCCGATCGGGATGAAACCTTCGCTCGCCTTGAGGTCGAGGCCCTGGCTGTAGACCAGACGGTCGGCGTGGTGCAGGTCGCAGCCGAGGCCGACCGAGAAGATCTTGCTCGGCGCGCCGTAGCCGCCGTGGCCGCGTGTTACCGTGCGGGCGATCCACAGGTAGGTGCGGCCGTCGGGCATGGCCGCCAGTTGCGTTAGCGTTCGTCCGGGCTGGGCGAAGGCTTCGTACACGTTCCACAGCGGACAGGTGCCGCCGATGCGCGAGAAGTGGAAATCGGTCGCCGACTGGCGCTTGGAAATATTGCCGGCGCGGTCGACGCGGACGAAGAAGAACGGTACCCCGCGCGCCGTCGGGCGTTGCAGCGTGGACAGCCGGTGGCAGGTGGTCTCGAACTCGACGCCGAAGCTGCGGCCGAGCAGTTCGATGTCGTAGCGCAGCGATTCGGCCTGGTCGAGGAAAGCGGTGTAGGGCAGCAGCAACGCGCCAGCGAAGTAGTTGGCGAGGCCGATGCGGGTCAGGCGGCGGGCTTCGTCGCCGGACAGGTCGGCGTCGCCGGTGATTGCATCGATCACTTCGGCGGCTTCGAGAAAGGCCAGCTGCGTTGCCATCTGGAAGGCGGCCTGGCCAGGCGTCAGGTGTGGCGACAGGATCAGGGTTTTCTGGGCGGGGTCGAAACGACGCTGGACTTCGGCGCCGCCATCGTGCCAGCCGCCGCGCACGACGCCAATGTCGTGCGCGTGCTGCAGGCGCTTTTCCAGGCCTTCGGCGGCGTCGCCCGGGCGTAGCCGCCAGGCGGCGGCGAGGCGCTCGGCCAGTTCGTCGAGCTCGGCGATGTGGTTGTGACGAGCGTAGAAGAAGTCGCGTACTTCCTCGAAAGGCATTGGCCGGGTGCCGCCAGTTTCGCTGCGGTCCAGCCCGAGCCGCGCGGCGAGTGCCGCCTCGCGCTCCTGACTGGCGCGCTGCTGGCGGGCGAGTTGCAGCAGGCTGCGCGCGACCGCTGGCATGTTCGCCGCCAGCTCGCGGATTTCGGCCAGCGTCACCTTTTCGGCGCCGGCGGATTCGTCGAAGACTTCGCGCAGGTCGGCGATCAGGCGTGCCTCGTCGTCATCGGAAAAGCGCTGGACATCGACGCCGAAGACCGCGTTGAGCTTGAGCAGCACCGGCACGGTCAGCGGCCGCTGGTTCTGTTCGAGCTGGTTGAGGTAGCTCGCCGACAGGTCGAGCGCCCGCGCCAGCGCGACCTGGGTCAGGCCGCGCTCCTCGCGCAGGCGTTTCAGGCGTAGGCCCATGAAGGCTTTTTTCATTGTCGCTTCCGGTGTCTTCGCAAAGTTTGCAAATTCGCTGAAAAATCTTCGCAAAACTGCGCTTTTTCAGGCCTTTTCAGGGTTTTTTCGATGCGTATATTGCGAACTGTTGGCTGAGTTGGCAAGCCGTTTTGATCAAGGAACCTTAAATGTTCGTAAATCCCTATCTCTATTTCGACAGCCTTTTCGGTGAAGCCGAAACCGAGCCGCAGTGTACTGATCTTGCCGAAGAAACGTCAGGTGAGGAGGCCGACGATGCTGGCGAGCGCTGAGGAAATTCGCCCACGCCTGCTCTACGAGGGCGTCGCTGATGCCATTCGCGACAGCATCTTTGACCACCGCCTGCCGCCCGGTAGTGCCATCGACGAGCTGGCGCTGAGCCGCCACTACGGCGTCAGCCGGACACCAGTGCGCGAGGCGGTCAAGGTGCTGGTCCGCGACGGCCTGCTCGACCTGCGCATGTTCAGCGGCTGCAGCGTGGTCGCGCCGGGCCGCGCTGAACTGGTTCAGGTGCTCGACGTGCTGGCGCTGATCGACGGCTTCGTGTTGCAACGCTTGGTCGAGCTGCCACGCGGCCACCTGCGGTGCTTGCTCGACACCTGGCAGGCGCTGGCCACGGCGACGCCACCGCGCGCGGTGTGGCGTGGTTTCTGCGCGGCAGCGCGGGCGACCCTGGCCAGTCCGGTGTTTGCCGCCGCCAGCCGCAACCTGGAACAGCAGCTCAGGCTGGCGGTCGGCCCGGCTTTCGAACGAGTCGACTGCGAGTTTTCTGCTGATCGCCGGCATGCCCTCGGCGCTGCATTGCTGCTCGGTGACGTAAGCGAAATTGAGCGGCTGGCACGGGCTCACCACGAGTTTTTCCGGGCAGCGGTGCTGGCTGCATTTCACGGTGGTGGCGACTGAAGCATCGAATCCACTCGCCGCAAAGCGCCCCGGCGAGTGCCGGGGCCGTTCGATCAGAACCGGTATTCGGCGCTGAGGTAGCCGTTGCGGCGGTCTTCCGGGTAGGCGTTGAACGAGGTGAAGGTGCCGTTGACGATGCCGTAGGAGTAGAACTTGCGATCGAACAGGTTGTTCACGCCGAGCGCCAGCCGCCAGTCGCCGATGTCGTGCGCCAGCTTGATGTCGGTCACGGTGTAGGACGGCATCTTGCGGAAGCGGTTCGGTTGGTCGTTGTCGTAGCGCTGCTCGCCGGTGTAGCTCAGGTTCACGCCGAGGCGGGTGTGGGCCAGGACCTGCCAGCCGAGATTGAGCGAGGCGCGGTGCCTGGGCACCAGCGGCACGTCGTTGCCGGTGACGTCGACGCCGCCGTAGCGGCCGTCGCGGAAGCGCGCCTGGGTGTAGGTGTAGCGGGCGCCGAGGTCGACGTCGGCAGTGAGCTGCAGGCGGCCTTCGAGTTCGATGCCGCGGTGGCGGGTAGGGTCGAGGTTGATGTTCGAGAAGGTCGGCGCGAAATAGTGGATTTCGTTGCTGATATCCATCTCGAACAAGCTGGCGCCGAAGCTGGCAGTGGCACCCTGCCAGCGGGCGCCGATCTCGCGGTCGAGCGAGCGTTGCGGCTTGAGCAGTGCCGGGCAGGGCGCGAACCAGCAGCGATTCTCGTCGATGTTGGCGACGCGGAAGCTGCGCCCGATCCGGCCGTAAGCCGAGAAGCCGGCGCCGAGTTCCTGTTGCAGCGCCAGTTCATAGGCCGACAGGTTGTGGTGCTCGCGGGCAGCGCGAGGCACCAGACGCTCCTGCTGCGTCTGGCGGACGCTTTCCCTGCGTCCGCCGAGGCTGATCCGGGTGCCGCTGGCAGCGAGGTGCAGATCGTTGCGCAGGTAGAGGGCGCGGTTCTTCTGCTTGCCCGATTCGTCGAGGGCGCTCAGGAAGCCGGTGGCGGCGGTGTCGTTGTCGTAGGACCAGTGGCTCCAGTCGGCGCCGACGGTCAGGTTGTAGAGCACCTGATCGAAGCGGGTCTGCCAGAGCAGGCGCGGCGAGACGGTGGTGACGCCGACGTCGGTCTTGGCCAGCGTGCTGCCAAAGGCGGCGTTGTTGAACATGTCGGCACGCTTGTCGCGGCGGGCGAGGTCGAGCGCCAGTGTCAGCGCGCCGAAACGGCGCTCGCCGCGCAGCGAGAAGCGCTGGCTGCGGCTGTCGAAATAGTCGGCTGGCGTCGACGCGCCGCGGCGATCACTACGCAGCTGTGCCTGGCTGCGAGCACCGGGCAGGCGGGATTCCTGATCATCGGCGCTGAAGGCGAGGGCGACGAAGCCGTCGCGGTCGCCGAAGCGCAGCTCGCCGCTGGCGGTGTCGAGTTCGTTGCGGTTGTTGTCGCGGTAGTTGTCGGTACGCAGGCGTTGCGCATTGAGGCGCAGGCCCCAGTGTTCGCCGCCGGCGCGGAAACCGCCGCGCAGGTCGCTCAGGTCGTGGCTGCCAATGCGGGCCGAGACGTTGCCGGAGAGCGGCGCGCCGAGCGCCGAGCGGGTGATGATGTTGATCGTGCCGCTGCTCGCGCCGCTGCCATAAAGCACGGAACCGGACCCGCGGAGGATCTCGATGCGTTCGATGCTGTCGAGTGGGATCGCCGACAGGCGGGCGCTGACCAGTTCGTTCTCGGAGATGCGCTGGCCGTCAACCAGGACCAGCGTGTTCTGGTCGCCGGTCATGCCGAAGCCGCGCAGGTCGAGCGGCGAATCCGGCGTGCCGACGAAGTTGATGCGGCTATGCACGCCGCCGAGCTTGTTGAGAACTTCGCCGACGGTGGTGGCTGCGCTGTTGCGGATTTCGTCGGCGGTGATCACCTGGGCGGCGATCGGGTTTTCCTGTTGGGCGGATTCGAAACGGGTGGCGGTGACGACGATGGTGTCGAGATTCGTCGTCGCTTGCAGGTTGCTGGCGAACAGCGGCAGCAGCAGCGCGGCTGCGGGTTTGAGGCGGATGTGCATTGGTTTTCCCCTGCCGGCAGCGTCCCCGCATGCCGGTGTGCTTGATTGAGGTGAAGCGCGTGGGGAATGAGCTGACGGGCGGCCGCTGCCGCATCCCCGCGGCACTTCGCTGGTCGTCTCAGGCCGGTCTCCGGGCTGGCAAGTCTTGACGCGCCGCCTTCCCGGGAAAATCCCAGTGGCTTCGTGGCGCGCCCGCACTTGCTTACCGTTGCGGGGGCAGCAGCGGCTTTGTCCGAGGACGCACCGCTTTCCCGTTTCACCGTGGCGGAAAACCGCCGACGGCACCTGAAACGCCGACAATTGTAGCCGAGCGGGGCCGGGGGCGGTACCGGATCACTCGATGGCGAGCGCCGATTTCGCCTGCTGGCGGAGAACGTACTTCTGGATCTTGCCGGTCGAGGTCTTCGGCAGGACGCCGAAGGCGACCTGCTTCGGCACCTTGAAGCGGGCCAGGTGGCCGCGGCAGTGCTCGATGATGTCGGCCTCGCTGCAGTCGGCGCCGCTCTTCAGCTCGATGAAGGCAGCCGGCACTTCGCCCCATTTCTCGTCCGGCTTGGCGACGACGGCGGCAGCGATCACCGCCGGATGGCGGTAGAGCACGTCCTCGACTTCGAGCGACGAGATGTTCTCGCCGCCGGAGATGATGATGTCCTTGGAGCGATCCTTGATCTTGACGTAGCCGTCGCTATGGACGACCGCCAGGTCGCCGGTGTGGAACCAGCCGCCGGCGAAGGCTTCCTCGCTCGCCTTTTCGTTCTTCAGGTAGCCCTTCATCACCAGGTTGCCGCGGAACATGATCTCGCCCATCGTCTCGCCGTCCCAGGGGACCGGCTGCAGGGACACCGGGTCGAGCACGGCGATCGCTTCCTGCATGTGGTAGCGCACGCCCTGGCGGCCGTTGCGGGCGGCCTGCAGGTCGATCGGCAGGCGTTCCCATTCCGGCTGCTTGGCGCAGACCGAGGCCGGGCCGTAGGTTTCGGTGAGGCCGTAGACGTGGGTGATGTTGAAGCCCATCTTCTGGGCGCCCTCGATGATCGCTGCCGGGGGCGCGGCACCGGCGATCAGGCCGTTGACCGTTTGCTCGATACCTTCCTTGAGTTCGGCCGGGGCGTTGATCAGCATGCCGTAGACGATGGGCGCGCCGCACATGTGGGTCACCTTGTGTTCCTTGATCAGGCCGAAGATCAGCGCCGGATCGACCTTGCGCAGGCAGACGTTGGTGCCGGCGTTGGCGGCCAGCGTCCACGGGAAGCACCAGCCGTTGCAGTGGAACATCGGCAGCGTCCACAGATAGACCGAGTGCGGCGGCATGCCCCAGGAGATGATGTTGGATGCGGCGTTCAGGTAGGCGCCGCGATGGTGATAGACGACGCCCTTCGGGTTGCCGGTGGTGCCCGAGGTGTAGTTGAGGGTGATCGGGTCCCATTCGTCGGCCGGCAGTTCCCAGGCGAATTCCGGGTCGCCGTTGCCGATGAAGGCTTCGTAGTCGATTTCGCCGAGCGCTTCGCCGCCGGTGAACTCGGGGTCGAGGCTGTCGATGACCAGCGGCTTCGGCCCTTCGAGCAGGGCCAGGGCGTCCTTGATGACGGCCGAGAACTCGGGGTCGGTGATCAGTACCTTGGCTTCGCCGTGGGTCAGCATGAAGGCGATCGCTTCGGCGTCGAGGCGGGTATTCAGGGTGTTGAGCACGGCGCCACTCATCGGCACGCCGAAATGGCATTCGAACATGGCGTTGCTGTTGGGCAGCATCGCCGCCACCGTGTCGCCCTTGCCGATGCCGCGCTGCTGCAGCGCCGAGGCGAGCTGGCGGCAGCGCGCGTAGCTGTCCTGCCAGGTGTGGCGCTGCTCGCCCTGGATCACCGAGATCCGCTTCGGGTAGATGAAGGCCGAGCGCTCGATGAAGGTGAGCGGGGAAAGCGGGATGTAGTTGGCCGGATTCTTGTCGAGGCCATGGGCGTACGGGTTGGTCACGTGCTGTCTCCTGCGTGAGTTGATGGTTGGCAAAAATTAATAATTAGTAAAACGCGATTTATAGCGGAACATACTCGATTGTTGCAATGCAAAAATTCGTTTAATAAACAACGAATTGTTGCAATTAATCATTGTTAAGCAAATTACGTAAAATTGTTTCGTGCAATGTCATGGGGATTTGTTACTACGGATAGTAAAAATCATCCGGTTGGCTACTAAATATGGTGTCCGTGCCTTGACGCGGCGATGACGCAAGGCTAGACTTCGCCGCGTTGACGGTTCCCGCAAGGGATCAAAAGGGAATCCGGTGCCAGGCTGCCAGCCTGAAATCCGGAGCTGCCCCCGCAACTGTCATCGGCGAGCGTTCCACCCATCTTTGCCACTGGTCATTGATCGGGAAGGCGGTGGAAAGCGTTGAGCCGAGAGCCAGGAGACCTGCCGCAACGTCCTTCCAACCAACGATGGGGCGGGGTGTCCCTGGCGAAAGGTATGAGCGTGTCGCAGCCGGTTTTCGTTCGTGAGTCGCAGGTCGCAACGGGGTTTGCCCGCGGCGGCGTTCGTCTTGCCCGGCGCACGCTGTCCCGGTTCTCCGCCCCCCATGCCGGAGAATCGCCGTGTCCGCCAACGTCCTAGCCCGTCTTTCCGATCTTTCCGCCCACAGCACGGCGGCCCTCCAGGTCATCCGCCGCAACGGCGCCGTCGTCGGCTTCAACGCCGAGAAGATCTCGGTGGCCATGACCAAGGCCTTCCTCGCCGTCGAGGGCAGCCAGAGCGCCGTCTCGTCGCGGGTGCGCGAAGTCGTCGCCCAGCTCACCGAGGCCGTCGTCCGCTCGCTGACCCGCCGCCTGCCGGATGGCGGCACCG